>NZ_JAGJEK010000037.1:0-45598 GCF_018101015.1 Pseudoalteromonas sp. MMG005
AAATTGAGTGTCACGAGTAACTTTTTTAGTTTAGGGGGCAACTCCTTGTTAGCTGTTAAAATCATGAGTGAAGTGAATGTCCGCTTTAGTCAGCAATTAGGGATTAAGCAGCTATTTGAGCATGCCAGCATTCGCCGTTTAGCAACTTATATTACGCAAACAACCCCAGCCGATGGCAATATGCAGATCATCCCAGTAGAACGCAATATAAAAGCGTTCGCGTTATCATACGCCCAGCA
The DNA here is from genome assembly GCF_018101015.1 of Pseudoalteromonas sp. MMG005. NCBI lineage: Bacteria > Pseudomonadati > Pseudomonadota > Gammaproteobacteria > Alteromonadales > Pseudoalteromonadaceae > Pseudoalteromonas > Pseudoalteromonas sp. MMG005. Next base: position 240 of record NZ_JAGJEK010000037.1, read on the forward strand.
GAGGCTTTGGTTCATTGAGCAGTTAGTTGCCCAGCAAAGTTCTCAATTTAATATGCCAATGGCCGTGCGTATACGCGGTGATTTAGATATTGCAGTACTGAAACAATCCCTTGATGCCGTACTTGCTCGACATGAAGTATTGCGGTCCGTTTATCGGCAGGACTCTGCAGGAAAACCACAACAAATTGTATTGTCGGAGTCTTCAGTCATATTACCAGTGGTAAAGATCACCGGCAGTGAACAAGAAAAGATCAACATGGCAAACATTCAAGTTGCAAAACAAGCAAAGCAGCCTTTTAATTTAACTCAAGATTCTATGCTTAGAGCCCAGTTAATACAGCTAGAATCAAATGATCATGTCTTATCTTTGGTTGTTCATCATATTGCATCTGATGGCTGGTCTCTTTCTATTTTGTTACAAGACTTGATTACGTACTATGATGCGATTAGTGGTTCTTATACACCAAACATTGCCCCCTTACCTGTTCAATATATTGACTATGCAAATTGGCAAAGAAATTACTTAAAAGGAGATAAGCTTGAAAATGGACTGGATTTTTGGTTAGCGCATTTAGATGGCGCTCCACCATTGCATAGCATTCCTTTAGATCAAGGCCGAGAGCAAGGGGAGTTTAGTGGTGCGCGGGTTGATGGCACTTTAGTATTATCGCAATTCGAGCAGTTAAAAAAAATAGCTCATCAACAAAGCTGTACGGTATTTATGTTGTTGCAAACTGCATTTGCAGTGACTGTGGGGCGCTTTAGTAATGAGCAAGATGTGGTTATGGGGATGCCGGCGGTGAACCGCAATCATAAATCATGTCACAATTTAATAGGGTTATTTTTAAATACATTGGTTATTCGCACGCAGTATGACGGTTCTGAACGCTTTATTGAACTGCTGCAACGTATGAAACGCACTCATATGGATATTCATACTCATAGCGACGTGCCATTTGAATTATTAGTTGAGCATTTAAACCCAGATAGATCATTAACCCATGCACCCGTTTTTCAGCTGTTTATTAACATGGGGAATAACGAGAGTGTACCAAGCTCACAATCAGAGCTCAGGGTCAGTGGGTTTGGTGAGCAACATGAATTAGACAGTAAATATGATATTACTTTGTATTTAAGAGAGTCAACATCTGGGCTTAAGTATGTATTTGCCTACAACGCGGCGCTATTTAGTGACGATACAATTAAGTCATTGGCTCAAGAGTTTCATGCATTGCTTTTGCAAGTTGCGGCCCAACCAGAATTGACTATTGCCCAATTTAACTGGTCACAAGCGGCAGGTGTGTGCCGTGTTATTCAAAAAGAAGCAATGCCAACAAATACCATTCATGCGTTGTTTGAACAAGGGTTGACTCAGCATACAAGGTTACCTGAGCTTATCACAAGTGAGCAACGCGTGAGTTTTGAGCAACTGAATAAAAAAGCAAACATTCTGGCACATTACCTTATTAATGAGAAGTCAGTGTCAAAAGGACAAACGATAGGTATTTATTGTCAACGCAGTGCATTACGGATAGTCGCCATGTTAGCTACTCTTAAAGCAGGAGCAACTTTGGTGCCAATGTCTACTGAGCTTCCTATTGCACGGCTACAGTTGCAGGCTGAAGATGCAAATATTGTCCTGTTACTACATGATGGTAGCTTGCTTTCGTCATGTTTTAGCCAATCAAAATTTAATCTGGCAGAACCATCTCATACTCGGCGATTGAATGACAGTTGCAGCGATAACCCAAATATAAACATAACGGGTGATGATATCGCTCATATTATTTATACATCAGGCTCGACAGGCAAACCTAAGGGTGTACGCGGTACACATAGATCCGCTGTAAATCGGGTACATTGGATGCTGACACGCTTTCCTATGTCGGTGGATGAAGTGTCAGTCATGATGACTTCGATGGCATTTATTCGTGGCATGTGGGAGTTTTATACCGCGTTGGCTGCAATGCGCCCTGTTGTTTTGCTAAGGCGTGAGCAGGTCAAAGATGCAAATTTATTTGTTAATGCAATTGGACAGTTCAATATTTCTCGTATTGTGACGACCCCTTCTCATTTACACAGTTTAGTTAATGCATCATCAAAGTATAAATCCGTATTATCAAACCTGAGATATTGGTTTATCAGTGGCGAAGCTTTGACGCTCGATCTTGCATTGGAGTCTACACAATGGCTGACTAATGTTGATTTTTATAATCTATATGGTTCAACGGAAGTCATGTCTGATGTGCTCTATAGTAATGTGCGTGACGATGTCGCCAATGGCAGAATTTCGCTCGGTACAGCTATCACAAATAACCGAGTTTTCTTAGTTGATAAACAAAATCAGCCTGTTCCTGTAGGTGCGGTGGGAGAGCTGCTTGTTGTGGGTGAAAACGTAGCTGCAGGGTACTTAAATCGTCCAGAGCACAGTGCCACTGTATTTACGCGTTATTTAGGCGAACAGGCTTATCGCACCGGTGACTTAGGAAAGCACTCGGTTGACGGCAGCATGACTTACCTTGGTCGGAAAGATAACCAGGTAAAAATCCGAGGTTATCGGATTGAAGTGAACGAAATTTCACAAGCGCTACGCCAAGCGCCGGATGTAATGGACGCAATAGTGTTAGCGAAACACGACCAACAAGGGCACATTCAGTTGGTTGCGTATTTAAATATTGGTGACCACGTATTGAGTACGCAACGCATCGATGAAATAAAATTAAATTTAATTGATACCTTACCAGAATATATGGTCCCAGCATATTTTGTGACGGTGACAAAATGGCCATTATCAGTTAATGGCAAATTACAGCATAGCGCATTGCCTGAACCAAGTTATCAAAGTGGCGCTAGTCATGCTGTGCCAAGTAACGTTATTGAAGAAAAATTACTCGTTATTTGGCAGGAGCTACTGAACGTTGTAGAGATCAGTACGACGGATAACTTCTTTTCGTTGGGAGGGCATTCATTATTAGCAACCCGTTTAGTGAGCCAAATAGATGCTGTATTTGGGCGAACAATAGCGCTAAAAGCGGTATTTGAAAATAACAACATTCAGCAGTTGGCGCGCTATATTGAAGCCCACGTTGAGTCACTTTCACATGAATACACCCAAGTGTCAAAAGGTGAAGTGATCCCGTTAAGTTATGCGCAGCAGCGATTATGGTTCGTGGAACAGGTCAGTCCGAGTAATCAATATAATATGCCGTTGGCGTTTAAGGTTAAAGGTGCGTTTGACTTAGAGGTTGCTACTCAAGTGCTCAATTATTTGGTTCAGCGTCATAATATCTTACAGACGCGATATAAGTTCGATGGTCAAAATGCGTATCAAGAGGTGTGTCGTGATTTTCAAATAGACATTGGCATTTCAGACCTCAGCTGCTTTGAAGGGGATGAGAAACAGGCAAGTATTAATAGACAACTGAATGATTTTTACCAAGCTATATTTAAGTTGGATGAACGGCCTCCATTTAATATTCATTTTATTAATGTCGCCCCGCACGATGGTATATTGCTCTTTAATCTCCATCATATCGCAGCTGATGCTTGGTCATTGGGGATTCTCATGCGTGAGTTTGTTCAATGTTATGATTCGTTTAAAATTGGCGGAACGCCTGAATTACCTGCGCTGACAATTCAATATAGCGATTTTGCATACCATCAACGGCAACGTTTGAACGATAACTATTTATCAGAACAGCTGGCGTTTTGGCGGTCTCAATTGCAAGATGTACCGAGTATTCACAGCTTGCCACTGGATAGAGCGCGTCCAGAAAATCGCAAGCAGTTAGGTGCTGTGTTTACCTCAAAGCTGCCCTCAGAGTTGGTGTTAAAATTACAAAATGTTGCACAACAACATGAAGTATCTATGTACATGTTACTTCATGCGTCTTTGGCATTGTTAGTTAGTAAGCTGAGCAATCAGCAAGACATTGTTATTGGATGTCCTATTGCAAATCGCACTGATGTAAAAACAGAGTCGTTGATTGGTTTATTTGTTAATACGCTAATATTGCGTACGCAGGTTCAACATCGCTGTTTTGATGATTTTCTAAGTCATGTGCGAGAGGTGAACTTGAACGCTCACGCGCACCAAGATGTCCCTTTTGAGCAACTTGTTGATCAATGCAAAGTGCTGCGTACTGCCAGTCACACACCCTTGGTCCAAATAGTGTTAAATATGAATAACCTTGGTCAAGAAGTGAAACAAATAGAGGGCATAGCGTTTTCTCCGTTGGAAGACACTGAGGTCGTTGCTAAAACGGACCTTAATTTAGGCGTTATGTTTGCGCCCGGGCACATAAGTATTAATTGGACGTATGATGTTGCATTGTTCGATGAAAGTACAATTAATAAGTTTTCAATTTACTTTAGTCGGATTTTGGATCAGGTCGTTAAAAAACCTGACGTTAAGCTAAGTGATATTAGCTTATTGGACTATGCAGAGCGCGAAGCTTTAATGGCACGCAGTTGTGGAAAATTATCGAAACCACAACAATTTAGTCAAATCCATCATATGTTGGAATATCAAGCAGAACAGAGCCCACAAGCTATTGCACTGGTATGCGATGAAGCTCGTTATAGCTATCAAGCGCTCAACCATGCTGTGAATCAACTTTCACACTACTTATTAAACCTAGGATTGCCAACACAGAGTGCAGTAGGGGTTTGTATGGAGCGCAGCAGTGATATGGTTATAGCAATGTATGCGATTGCCAAAGCTGGTTTGATATTTACCCCATTGGATCCAGAGCAGCCAGCAGGCCGTAGAGCCTTTATTATTAATAACACTAAACTTAAGTTGGTTTTGAGTCATGAGCAATTTGAATCGGTGCTCAGCCAAGAAGGTATAGAAGCGATAAGCTATCTTGATGCCCAAGAAACGCATCAGGCAGTGACGCAGTATGAGATAACTAACCCTATCCTCAACGAACAGATTACGAATCTAGCTTATATTATGTACACATCTGGATCCAGTGGTGAGCCAAAAGGTGTCCAGATTGAGCATCAGCAAATCATAGCATCAACACAAAGTCGTTTAGAGGCTTACCGTGAACCTGCCGGGCGGTTTCTATCATTGTCTTCTATTTACTTCGATTCCTGCTTGTTGGGGATTTTTGGCGTGATAGCCCAAGGCGGAGAGCTGCATATTGTTAAGGATAGTGACGTCGTGGATATTTCGACCATCTATGGTTACCTCATGGAGCATGATATTACGCATTTAGCGATTTTGCCGACAATGTACCGTTCATTGTTACAGTATGCCAACTTATTCGCGAGTGCTCCGAGTTGCTTAGGCACAGTGATCACCGGTGGTGAAGGTGTTGAACGTGATTTACAACAGCTGCATTTCAATAGTGACTGGAGCAAAGCGGCTCGTTTTTACAATGAATATGGGCCGACAGAAGCAACGGTTTGGAGTAGTTACTATGAAATTGATGCTGATGACCAATATCGAGTGGCTCCAATCGGTCGTGCAGCTGGGCATGTGAATCTCTATGTACTTGACCAGAGTGGACATTTAGTGCCACAAGGGTGCGAAGGTGAGTTGTATATTGGTGGTCAAGGGTTAGCCAGAGGTTATGTAAACAATGCAAGCTTAACCACTGCAAGCTTTATTGAGTCGTCATTGTTTACGGGCCATCAAGAGCGTTTATATAAAACTGGCGACATTGTACGTTATAACAACCGTGGCAATTTAGAATTTATTGGCCGAAAAGATAATCAGGTGAAAATTCGTGGTTATCGTGTTGAGCTCAATGAAATTGAGCAGCAGATCCAACACCATCCAGATGTGCTTGATTGTGTGGCGAAGGTATGGGAAGCGCCAGAAGGCAGTAAAATCCTCATAGCGTATGTGTGTGTGCGAGATGGTCAAACGGTTAGTACGCTTATTTCTCAGATAAAGTCACAACTTTTGCGGACATTACCTGCTTATATGCAGCCTAACGCCATCACTGACATCGCGCATATTCCAGTTAACCGTAATGGCAAAGTGGATAGACAAGCCTTACCCAAACCAAACTTGGCAACATTGGTTGGTGAGTACATAGCACCTGACAATAATACTCAAATAGAAGTTGCTAGAATTTGGGCCGAATTATTGCACCTAAATGCCGAGGAAATCAGTGTTACTGCTGAGTTTTTCGAACTAGGGGGGCATTCATTATTGGCCGTGCAAGTTGTTACCAAAATTAACGAAACCTTCCACATTGACTTGTCTATAAAAGCAATTTTCAATGCGCCGGTACTTCGTGATTTAGCTCATCAAATTGATGAGCAGCTTAAATTCGATGACGACGAGTTAGCATCGGCAGAAGCTGAATTAGCAGATATGACCGATGAAGAAATAGAAAAGCTATATCAAGAGCTTTGTGACGAATAAGACAAAGGACTAAATCGCGTAATTACGCAGGTTCGGTGAATAACAAAAGTAGGTATAATAAAAATGGATATTGACAACACACCTTTATTGACAGAGAAAAACCGAAAACGAGCAGAGCTAGTTAAAAAGTTGGCACAGAAAAAACGCCAGCAAAAGTTGGCTAATAAACAGCGGAAAATAGCCCGACGTCCAGAAGAGGTCGACACGCTCCCTCTATCATTTGCTCAAAAGCGATTGTGGTTTTTAGATAAGCTCTCGGATCAGGGTTCTGAGTATAACATTTCCGGTGGTTTTACTATTACTGGCAATTTTGATCTCGCGATTGCAGAAACGGCACTTGAACAAATTATTCGTCGTCACGAAGTGTTGAGAACCGTCTATAGCGAATCTGATATCGGCCCAGTCCAGCGTGTGAAAGCAGACGCTAAATTTACGATTAAAATACTCGATCACAGCCAAATCAATGAGGTTGACCAAGTTAATTTAGTCGAGGAATTAACCCATCAAGAATGCTCTAAGCCATTTGATTTAAGATGTGACCTTATGATTCGGGCTAGTTATATCTCTTTGCCGAGGCAAGGAGGTCAAGCACATGGTGTATTACTTTTTAGTATGCATCATATTGCGTCTGATGGCTGGTCAATGGAGATAGTAACACGAGAATTTGTAGCTGAATATCAAGCGCTTGTTAATCAAGTGGAGGCATCCGTTACTGAGCCTGAAATCCAATATGGTGATTTTTCTTTGTGGCAACAAGAGCATTTGGATGAGCATGCATTACAGCAGCAAGTTAAATTTTGGCAATGTCAATTAGAAGATGTACCGGCTGTGCATAATCTCCCTCTAGACAATCCTAGGCCGGAGTTTAAAAACTTCCAAGGTGAGCGGTTATTGCGAACTCTTGATTCTGCCTTCAGTTCAAAAGCACTTGCCTTTGCAAAGCGTCAAGGGCTGACGCCATTTATGTTAGTGCATGCGGTGCTTACATTGGTTATGAGTCGCTGTAGTAACCAATCTGAATTTATCATCGGTATGCCAGCAGCAAATCGTATGAAATCGGAGTTGCAAAATGTTGTTGGTTTTTTCGTTAACACGCTTGTATTAAAAGCGAGTATCAGCGCTGATAGTATTGATGCGTTCCTAGAGCATATTAAAACGGTGAATTTAGATGCACAATCTAACCAAGATGTCCCTTTTGAACAAGTTGTAGAGCACTGTGTAACGTCAAGAAGTGGTCAGTACACTCCGTTGTTTCAAATACTCTTGAGTACCAGTAATGGTGACTCGCCAAGATTATCGTTGCCTGGTATTCACCTTGCAGCAGTTGAGCGTAAAGATGTGGTCGCAAAATTTGATATAGACATAAATGTGACGCTCAATGATAAAGGCGGACAAATCAATTGGGTCTACAATAGTGAGATTTTTAACTCAGACACGATTACTCAATTTGCCGAGTATATGGAATGTGCATGGGCTTCTTTACTCACCTGCATCGATACTAGCCAATCATTAAGTCAGATAAATATGTTGAGTGACGTGCAGCTTGCATCGATAGTAAAGGCACCCGAACAGCTTTGTGAAATACACCCACTAAGTGATCAGGTTCACCTTCATTTTAGTGCTTTGGCCCAACGCTTAGCGTCTGAAACAGCTGTAGTGACACCGAGTAAAACGATAAATTATGAACAACTAGAACATATTGCAACTTGCATGGCTTTGCATTTGCAAGAACTTGGCGTCAAAAGCGGAGACGTAGTTGCTGTCATGATGGCAAGGGATGAGTATTTGATCGCAAGTATACTGGGTATAATGAAGCTGGGCGCTGCATATTTACCAGTGTCACCAACCCTACCAGAGACGCGGCTTAAATATATTATTGAAGATGCAGGCGTATCATTAGTGGTCACTTCAGAGCCTTTTGATCTTAAGTTAAGTGATGGCGCTTACGTGAGATCTCTGTGTGTTGATGAGGTATGTTATAGGGAGATACTAAGTCACTACGTGACACAAGGGTTTGTTCCTAATTATGAACAAAGCGACCAAATGGCGTGTTATGTCATTTATACCTCTGGTTCCACAGGCAACCCTAAAGGCGTCGAGATCTCACATCGCAGTGCACTGCAGTTTGGGTTATACATGGGGGAGCGATTTGGAATAAGTACATGCAGTAAGATATTACAGTTTGCAACAATCAGTTTTGACGCCTTTATTATGGAGTGGCAATGGGCATTGTTAAATGGGGGAACTTTGTATTTTTGCACGGAGCAAAGTAAAACTGAGCCAATGCTACTTGCCAAATTTATTCAACAGCAGCAAATCACACATACTTTACTCCCACCGGCATTTTTGCGTCATTTGCCTAGGCATGACGATTATCACTTTGAGGCATTATTGGTTGGGGGGGAAGCGTGTGATGAAAGTTTATCGAATCAATGGGCAAAGCACTATCCGATGTACAATGCATATGGACCCACGGAGTCTACGGTTTGCGCGAGTATTGCTAAGTTATGTCCTCAGCAAGCCATTACAATAGGCAAACCTATTGATAAAACACACATGTATGTATTGAGTCCAGATGGACAACTATTACCACCAGGCTTTATTGGAGAATTAGTCATTGCGGGTGAAGGACTTGCGTTGGGTTATTTAAATAACCCCGAACTCACTCAGCAGCGCTTTGTGGAAAGTCCACTTGGTCTAGGAACATGGTATTTTACTGGTGATATTGTTCGCCAAAATATACAAGGCGAATTTGAGTACTTGGGACGAAGTGATGATCAGGTGAGTATCAAAGGCTTTCGCGTTGAATTAGGGGAAATAAAACAGAAGTTACTTGCAAATAGTGGTGTTACGGCTGCTGAAGTAATCGTTAAATCACCTTCTGCAGGACAAAAGAAGTTACTTGCTTATATCATTGCAAATAAAACAGCCGGCCTGTCGAGCAACGAACTTATACAGTCTTTAAAACGTGCCCTGAAATCGCAATTACCAGATTATATGATCCCCGCAGGGTTTGCAGTATTAGAAGCATATCCAATGACAAATAGTGGAAAAATTGATAAGCAGGCATTGCCTGAAATCGATGTGTTGACTTATCAAGAGACATATCAAGCCCCAAGTAACGCGCAAGAAGAAGTATTGACGGGGATTTATGCTCAGTTACTTGGCTTACCAAAAGATAAACTCAGTGTAACCAGTAATTTTTTTGAGCTTGGGGGAGACTCAATTTTGTCAATACAGTTAGTATCACGAGCTGCTAGAGCAGGATTACACTTTTCAGTTAAACAGTTATTTTCACATCAAACAATACAAGCATTGGCGGTGCACTTATCGACGACAAAAACACACCACGTGTCACAACAGGCAAGTGAAGGACAATTACCATTGTTGCCGATTCATCAGACGTTCTTTGCTGATAAGACTGATTTACACCACTTTAACCAAGCGGTGATGCTAGGATGTCATACTCCCCTGACGATGGGGTTCTTAACGCAAGTGATAGCAACACTGGTTGCGCAGCACGATGCGCTGCGCTTACATTTTAAACAAGACGGTGAAAAATGGTATGGGGAGTTTAGTGCGTTATCCGAGTTCGATATTGATCAAGTGTTGAGCCAAATTGACGTTAATGACTTTTCGCATATTCCAGATTTAGTACAAGAGATACAACAAAGTTTAGATATTACAGCTGGGCCTCTATTTCGGTTGGTATTGTTTCGTCAATCAAATCAACAGCGGCTCTTTATTGTGTGCCATCATCTAATTATTGATGGTGTTTCGTGGCGGATATTATTAGAAGACTTTGAACATTGCTTGACGCAAGCTAACTTAACCGATGTGCAGACCGAGTTATCACTGGGTTTAAAAACAAATTCATATCAGCAGTGGTGTGAATACTTAAATCGTTGGCCTAATGCAGCCTCAAGAGATGAAGAGATTGCATACTGGCGCTCGAGTCTCACGCATGATGTGCCTACTTACAGTGAAGCAAAGCAAGCGCAAGCTTTTATCAGTGCTGAGTATGTGGGTACTTTACAATTTGCATTAAGTCAAAGTATTACAGAGCAATTGCTGCAAAAAGCGAATATACCTTATCGCACGCAAATAAACGAACTATTGTTAGCAGCGCTAGTACGTGGTTTTAGTCTCTGGTCTGGGCATTCGAATTTGCGCCTTGATTTAGAAGGTCATGGTCGAGAAGAGCTGAGTAGTGACTACGATTTAAGCCGTACGCTTGGTTGGTTCACAACAACGTTCCCACTGACTTTAAAGGCATCGAACGATAGTTTAGAAGCATTAATTTGTACAGTCAAAGAGCAATATAGAGCGATACCAAATAAAGGAATTGGCTTTGGCTTGTTACGTGAAGCAGGGCACCTTATAGAGGCGGAAAGTGTTCATTCAGAAGTTGTATTTAACTATTTAGGCCAGTTTAAGCAGGTAATTAATGATACTTCGACATTATTCGGTGTTGAAGAAGGAACTGGGCAAGCGATAAGTGCGAAGAGAAAGCTGATACATGGGCTAAATTTCAACGGTAAAATTCTTGCTGAGCAATTGCAATTCACTTTAAGCTACGACAAGAAAAACTATGACCGTTCAGCATTAGAGCGGTTGAATCAACTGATTGTTACGAGCCTTGAAGAAATTGTTGCTCACTGTTGTGAGCTTGGTATAGGAGTATTCACTCCATCAGATTTTCCTCTCGCAATTTTAGCGCCTGATGAAGTTAAGTGTTGGACGCGAGATATAACAGTACAAGATATTTACGCCGCAACACCTATGCAAGAGGGAATGTTATTTCACAGTAATTTAGAGCGTTCTGCTTATGCTAATCAGCTAGTAATGGACATTGAAGGTGAGGTCGATTTAATTCATCTACGAGCGGCATGGCAAGCAATAATTGATAGATACGACATTTTTCGCACAGGTTTCATGGCATCTGAATTAGGAGCGATGAACCAAGTGGTGTCTCCCCAGGTAATATTGCCATGGCAAGAGTTAGATTTGAGCAATTTAGATGATGCTGAACAGCAAACACTCATGAATCAAATGCGCTCAGAAGATAAGGTTGCTGGATTTAATTTAGCGCAACCACCCCTCGTTAGGGTCACTGTATGGCACTTAGGCGTTAATCATTATCGATTACTTTGGACCCAGCATCATGCTCTTATTGATGGTTGGTGCTCCGGTATTGTTTTTTCTGAACTCATGGCGATTTATCAAGCTATAAGCTGTGATGTAGAACCTAAGTTACCCCGAGTTACGCCATACAAGCACTATATAAAATGGTTACAAAGTAAAGATTACGCAAAAGCAGAGCAATTTTGGCAAGCTCAAGTAGGCTCCATATCGCAGCGGAGTGTCCTGCCATTTTCTCGTAGGTTAGAAAAAGCGCCAGAGGTAGCCAGAGAGTATTTGGTCTTGTCGCAATCACAAACTGAGGCTTTAACACATTTAGCAAAGCAAACGAGAACAACGTTAAATGTTGTACTTCAGGCTGCGTGGGCTATTTTGCTTAGCCGTGCAAACCGCACTGAAACGGTGACGTTTGGTACGACGGTTTCAGGGCGCCCCGCGGACTTAGAAGGAGTCGAGTCTATGGTTGGGTTGTTTATTAATACGATTCCAGCGGTCGTTACTGTTGATGGCAAGGCAAGCGTCTGTGAATTGCTTACTCAGCTCCAACAAGGTTATATCGACAGAGATGAATTTAGTTATTATCCGTTATCGAAAATACAAAAATTATCACAGGAACATACTCAGCAAGGTTTATTTGATAGCTTATTTGTTTTTGAAAATTATCCTAGATCATTGACTGAACCTGAGGGTAAAAAATCACAAGGTTTGCAAGTTAAAAATATAGAGTCTCAGCAAGGTAATAATTTTCCTTTGTCTCTAATTGCATCGCACAGCGACGTGCTTAAGGTGAAGCTTGAGTACCATAGTAACTATTACTCTCAATACGGTATTGAGCAGTTAAGTACTGCTTTGTCTGAAATATTACAAGCAATGGCCGTGGGCTCTGATGAGCCTGTCGCTGAACTGTGCTGGCTATCACCGGCGCAGAAGGAGGTACTACTGACTCGCAGTGGTTATGACCGGCAAACATCTATGTTGCCTAGTTTTGTCGAGACAGTTAATCAGCAGATAGCGGCTCACCCTTGTTTGGAAGCGGTATTTTGTGATGGACAAAGTACGACGTATCGTCAGCTGAATGACACGGCTAACGATATTGCTCATTTGTTGACTACCAATGGAATCGTGAAAGGAAGTAAAGTTGGTATATGCCTTGAAAAAAGCACCTACTTTTTGGCGACGATACTTGCGACTTTTAGAGTTGGAGCTGCATTTGTACCATTGGAAAAAGCGTGGCCAGTTCAGCGAATAGAATACATCGCTAATGATGCTAAACTCTGTGTGATTGTAACTGACAGAAGTACGGCAAATAGCCCCACAGAGTCAATTAAAGCGGTACATTTAGGAGAGCTACGTCAACAAGAACATACTTATGACATGATACCATCAGAAAGTGATACAGCCTATATCATTTACACTTCAGGGACCACTGGTAATCCCAAAGGTGTCGCTGTGAGTCATGGAAATATAAGTCATTATGTTCAAGGTATTTTATCGCGTCATTATATTAATGAGCATGCAAAATACGCCATGTTAACTTCCTTTGCCACAGATTTGGGCTACACCAGTTTATTTTTGTCGCTGGCCACTGCCGGCAGCTTAGATATTACCAGTGATGAGTTAATAAAAAGTGGTGAAGCGTTTACGAGTCACATTAATACTCGAGGTATTAATGTTTTAAAAACTACGCCAAGTCTACTCGCAGCTTTGTTAGTACATTATGAAGGAGAATTAGTTTCTCTATCTCATGTATTTGTTGGCGGAGAAACCATACAGGCAGATGCGCAACGCGCGATTTCAGACCTTGTGGGTAAAGGTATCACGGTCATCAATCATTATGGCCCAACTGAAACAACAATTGGCGCATGTACTTACACAATTGCAAATGCACAAGCAGCACCTATCCCGATAGGTAGGCCAATTGCAGGCATGCAGGCCTGTGTTGTTGATGAGGATGGCCATTTAGTTCCAGATGGTATTGTCGGTGAACTTTTTTTATCGGGAGTAGGTGTTAGCCAAGGTTATATAGCACAACCGACATTAACAAAAGCGGTGTTTACACCCGATCCATTTGCAACATCATCATTGGCACGTCGTTATGCAACGGGTGATTTAGTGTATAGGAATGAAGCCGGTGAATTGGTGTACATCGGACGCAAAGATAATCAAGTGAAGGTACGAGGGTTTCGAGTTGAATTGGAGGAGGTAGAATCGACATTATTACGTTCGTCAAATGTCGATGTGGCTGTTGCTTTGCTAAATGCAGAAGGAAGTTTAGTCGCCTATGTCAAACTTCGAGAGAATACTGATAATAACAAGCGACAACTTGAATTAACTCAGTTGTTGCACCAATGGCTACCAGAGCATATGGTGCCAAGTTTTATCGTACCAATAGAAGAGGTACCTCTAAAAGCGAATGGCAAAATTGATAAAGGGGCGCTACCTAGCATTCAAAAGAATGAAAAAAGGCAGTTAGCTGAAACTCAACTAGAGCAACAAATAGCACAGATATGGGCTCAATATCTGGGATGTGATGCTAAAACGATAGGAACAAATGATAACTTTTATGAATTGGGGGGAGATTCACTAAAAATGATTTTGGTGATTGGCCAGTTTAAAAAGGTAGGCATCAAAATAACAGCGCAGCAGATGGCGAAAATAGACACAATTGCGGGGGTGGTTTCTTTACTAGAAGCACACAGTGAACCTCAGCTTCCAGGATCTGTTGTGACATTGAGCCAGACGGCAAATGAAATCATTTTTGCCGTGCACCCTTACGGTGGACGTGTTGATAATTATCGTCAACTGGCTGAACAATTACACCCAGATTACCAATTACTCGGGTTACAAGCACCTTATAATTACTCATCAGACTATCGTTTTAATTCTGCGCAGCAACTCGCTGAGCTATATGTACAACATATCCTGCAAACCCAAAAGCAAGGACCATATAGAATAATTGGCTGGTCGGCTGGAGGGACACTCGCTCATTTAATTGCATCGTTGTTACAGGAACGAGGAGAACATGTCGCATACCTTGGTTTACTTGATGCGGCCCCTGTGGGGGTAGCACGGTCAGTAAAAACAGACAAGGAATATTTACTGAATAGTGCGCGTTATGTTGATAGAGGAATAGCCAGTAAGCTAGGCGATGCAAATGAGTATGCCTATGACGAACTCATGGCTGCTATTACAGAGTCTGTTTTCACAAATCTACCAGATTTTCCAATGACACGCACCGAACTTAATGCTGCTTTACAATTTGGTGTTGATTTAGGTCGAGGTTTAGCGATGGCTCCGGCAATCAGTAAATCGTTAGATGCAGAAGTAGCCGTATTTAAAGCGATGAACACAGACAAAGAACAACTCTGTAACAGCAAAGTCGCGACTGCCTTTTCAAACAAAGCGCGCATTTTCGAGTTTGACGCTACACACGCAAGTTTATTAGAGGGTAAGACAGTAGTAGAAATTACTAATGTGATAAAACGTAGTCTTAGGCACGAAAAGAATAAAATTGAAGGAGTAATAAAGTGATGTTAGAGACAAAGCCACTTCCTGAGGTACATAATCGTAAGATCTTATTAGAGGTTGACACGTCAGGTATGAAATCTGTCGACTGGGCCGCTGAGTATAAGGCACAGATTAATCAATTATTGGATGAACACGGTATTTTATTAATACGAGGATTGAAAGTCGTTAGTAGCAAACAGTTTGGTCAATTACTAAGCACTTTGTTTGATAGCGAACTTGCATCTTATCAATACCGATCGACACCAAGGACTGAGCTGAGGGGAAATGTTTATACGGCAACGGAATATCATCATGATGAGGTTATCCCACAACATAATGAATGCTCTTACGCTAACAAGTGGCCTTCAAAGCTAGGCTTTTTCTGTATGCTGCCGGCGCCAGAAGGGGGCGCAACTCCGCTCGCTGATAGTCGTGCTGTTTATGACAAAATTCCCGAATCTATTCGATCACAATTCGAAGCTAAAAAGATAATGTACGTTCGTAACTATAGTGATATTGATTTACCTTGGACGGAAGTATTTCAAACAGATAAAAAAGAAGATGTCGAAAAGTTTTGCAATGAGAATGGATTTGAATTTGAGTGGCGTGGTGATGAACTAAGAACCAAACAAGTTAATCAATCAGCTATTGAGCATCCATTGCATGGCTTTAAAGTATGGTTCAATCAAGCACATTTATTTCATGTATCTAGCTTAGATCCTGAAACGAAACAAAGCTTTTTATCTATGTTTGGAAATGAAGGGCTACCGAGAAATACGTATTTTGGTGATGGTACAGAGATCCCCGAAAAGGACTTGGCTAAAATTCGTGAAATCTATGATCAGGAAATGTTTCATTTCTCTTGGCTAAAAGGGGATGTTTTATTAGTAGACAATTTACGTTTTACTCATGGACGTCAACCTTATGAAGGTGCGAGAAAAGTACTCGTCGGTATGGCGTAAATCAAGGAGACCATAATGGAATGTACTATAACAGAACAACCGCAGGTAGAGACGTTTATCAAGATGTCGGTGTCAAGTCTTTCTGGCAAGGGAGTGACCAGCCCCATTTTTATCTCAGGACTTAATATAGAAGATCCAGCTGAATGGGCTTCAACACATCGTCAAACTATTTTAACCGAACTAGAGCAGCATGCAGCGTTGGTTTTTAGAGGGTTTAATCTCGATACACCAGAGCAGTTTGAGGCGTTTTCAGCGGCAATTTGCCCTGATTTGTACGGTAACTATGGCGATCTTCCAAAAAAAGAAGTTGGTAATAAAATATATAAGTCCACACCGTACCCTAACAACATGAAGATACTTTTCCATAATGAAAGTTCAAACACCGGAATATGGCCGACGAAGCAATTCTTCTTTTGCGAGCAGCCCGCCGAATGTGGAGGTTGTACACCCTTGGTTGATTGCCGTGCGATGTATCAAGCGTTGCCAAAGGCAATACAGCAGGACTTTGCGGATAAAGGGCTACGATACATCAGAAACTTCTCTGAAGGGTTCGATGTTAGTTGGCAAGATTACTTTAAAACTAGCAGCATAGATGAAGTAAAGTCGATATGTGATCGCTTTGGTCTAACTGTTAGCCTTGAAGAGGGAGGCACAATTCGTACCGAGTATAATACGCAAGGGTTGTTGGCGTTACCAACTGGAGAGTATAGCTTTTTTAATCAAGTTCAGTTACACCATCCTTTTTGCCTTGAACCACAAGTTAAAGCCGTTTTAGTAGAGCTATTAGGCATGGATAGGTTACCCAGAAATGTCACATTTGGTGATGGTACTAATATTTCAGATGAACAAATGCAACAAATTGCAGCTTCATATGAAGCCTGTGCAGTGCGTTTTGACTGGCAAAAAGGCGATGTAGTAATGGTAGATAATAGGGTGATTGCGCATGGTAGAGATGAATTTTCAGGTACTAGAAAAGTTGTAGTAGCGATGGCAGATATGGTCAATATTAGTGGTCATAAAAGTGGAATCTAGCGTGTAACTAAGTCTGCATGATTTGATATGAAGTGGGCGTGTGATTATCAAGATTGTTCTCGGATAATGCTCAAAAGTAAAAAGTTTCAATGTAACATTTAAGTGTGATTGATTGCTTAAATGTTAACTTGAAATTAATTGTATTAACATGTTAATCTGGTCGGAAAGTGTTCAATTGAAATAGTAAAATAAGCCAGATGTATTAGAAGAAAGTTTCAATTGGACGATAAAAAGATGAAAGGTAGGTTGGCTGATTGTATCAGAGTATGACACTGTACTCCGATGGATACGCGCCGCTCTTTATATAAAATTGCGCCAATAACTTGATGTAATATCTCACTTTTACAGTTGTTCAAGTTTACCTTGGTGAATTAACTACATAGTTTGGATAAGGTAGGCAAGTAAATGACAGGTTTGAATAGTCTCGAAGGATACGACAAGCATCTATATGGCTATGTTGTGACTGAAATTTTTTCATTATGTTTTAAGTATCAGATATTTGAACAATTGGTACTAGCGCCTGGTTCTTCTGCAGAGCAATTAGCAAAACAGCAATCATTGGAACCCGAAGCATTACAGCGCATGTTGTTAACACTTCAATCTCTCAATATCTTGAATGAACAAAATGATGGTTTTGCTATTACAACGTATTATCAGCCGTATTTTGAAAAAGGAAATATACGTTACTTGGGTAATTTTACTCAATTTGTTTGTGATCAAGGAAGACAAGCAATACATAAATTAGAGGGGTTACTCACGCATCAGAGCGCTCCTGAATCCCCTTATGATGATATTTATAATGGTGATAAAAGTTACAGTTTCGCGGCTGCAATGTGGGAGTTGAGTCACTGCTCTGGCAAACCTCTAGTTTCATTTTTACCTGAGAAGTTAGGTTCAGTTGTGGATGTTGGTGGCGGTGCTGGGGCTATGGCGAGCATGCTCATTACGGCAAAGAAAGCCAGTACTGTGACGATTTTTGACCTTCCAGAAGTCGCTCCTGAGTTTAAAAAGTATTGCGATAAAACGGTGGAGTTTCATCATATCAAGTTTAAAAGTGGTAACTTTTTTGAAGATCCTTTACCACAAGGAAATAACTACATGCTGAGTAATGTTTTATCGAATTGGAACGACGCTTCGGCTATCACCATTTTATCAAAAATTAAAATATCGTTATCTAAATTAAAGCAGGGCAAGGTGTTTATCTTAGAGCGACTCTTTGACGTAAAGGGAAGTGATTACTCAACGGCAGTTATGCATTTAAACATGATGTTGCATACAGAAGGTGGTCATCGCAGCTTTGCACAGTATGAATCTCTCTTGCTTCAAGCTGGTTTCTCTCATATTGAGTTAATAGAAACGGGCACTGACAGGCACATAATAATCGGTAGTTTATAAATAAATATAAAAGGAAATACCATGAATAACATTATAGACTTTCATATCCACGTTGGAGACTTTCCGCTATTGCGAGAGGATATTCAGGGTTTAATTCAAAAAATACCTCTAGAGCCTGGGGCCGAAGTGACTGAGCTATTTTCCAATGGTAATGCGATGTCAAAATACCTTGATAACGCAGGCGTGAGTACAGGGATTATTTTAGCGGAATGTGGACCGGGTACAAATTATTCTATTACGAGTGAGATGATTGCAACTCGCTGTGACGGTAATGATAGTTTATTGCCGTTTGGCAGTATTAACCCTAACTTTCATAAGGACACTGTTGCAGAATTTCATAAAAGTATAGAAGTTGGTGTAAGAGGTTTTAAGTTTTACCCAGCAGATCACGATTTCGATGCATTAAGTAGCGAAATGATGGAAATCTATAGGCTTTGTGAAGAAAAGAGCCTAGTGATCATGTTTCATACAGGCTTTACTGCGCAAAAAGACACGGAACAAAAGTATTGTAACCCGGCTGACTTCATTCCAATTCTAGAAACATACCCTGATCTTGCTGTTGTATTTTGCCATGCAGGTAAACCTCATTGGTATCAAGAAGCGGTCGAAGTCATCACAGAGTATCCCAATGCGTTTGTAGATACGGCATTGGTCCCTGTAGACGTGGTATCAAATATGGTACAGGAAAACCCCGAAATCATTGATAAAGTTCTATTTGGTTCAGATTGGCCAGTATGTGGCAACTATGAAGCTTTGGTGAAAAAGTATTTAAATTCTGGGTTAAGTGAAATCCAATTACAAAAAATAATGCGTACAAACGCCTTGTCATTATTAACTAGAAAAGATTTCTAGTTGTTACCATTTTAGGCTAACCGTCGTTAATAATTTGGAGTTTTTTATGAATAGTTCTTATAAAGCACAGGCCCATGACTACATCATTATAGGTGCTGGACCAGCAGGGGTGCAACTAGGGTATTATTTCGAGCGAGATCAAAAAGATTATCTCATTTTAGAGGCTGGTGAACAACCAGGAAATTTCTATAAAAAGTTTCCTAGGCATCGCAAACTAATTTCGATAAACAAACGGTTTACGGGCAGTAAAAACCCAGAGTTCAATATGCGACATGATTGGAATTCATTACTTTCCGATGATTATTCGTTGTTATTTAAAGAGTATGATCATGAATTCTTTCCTAGCGCAGATAGCCTTGTGGATTACATGAAGGATTATGTGAATCATTTCAATATTAAGGTCAAATGTAATACGCGTGTCGTCAATATAGGTAAAGAAGGAGACAGTTATCTATTAACAGACAACAATGGAAATCAGTTTCTAGCTAAGCATTTAATTGTTGCAAGTGGCTTTTTAAAGCCTTATATACCTGAAATTAAAGGTATTGAATTGGCTGAGAATTATACTGAAATGTCTATTGATATTATAGATTACGAAAATCAGCAAGTGTTAGTAATAGGGAAAGGGAACTCTGCGTTTGAAACAGCGGATCACTTGACCCCTTCGGCAGCTGTTATTCATTTGTGCAGCCCGAATTCGGTTAACTTTGCTTGGAAAACACATTATGTTGGCCATTTACGTGCAGTGAATAACAACATACTTGATACTTATCAATTAAAATCTCAAAATGCCGTATTGGACGCAGAAATTATGTCTATTGAGCGTATAAATGGGCGTTTCAAAGTGCTGTTTCAGTACAAGCATGCACAAGGGGAAGTAGAAGAATTATGGTATGACAAGGTACTATGTTGTACCGGTTTTGCAATTGATACACACCTATTTAGTGAACAAACACAGCCAGATCTTACTATCAAAGATAAATATCCAAAACTGAATAATGACTTTGAATCGGTAAATCAAAAGAATATGTATTTTGCAGGTACTTTGACCCATTCACTAGATTATAAAATGGCAACATCAGGCTTTATCCATGGTTTTAGATACAATAGTCGCGCACTAAACACGATTCTGAATAAGAAGAATCATGATGTGGCATATCCTGAGGTTAATTGTAATCGTGAAGATGTTGCTCAGTTGGTGCTAGATCAAGTTAATGAGTCTGGTGCTATGTGGCAACAACCGGGTTTTATCGGTGATTATTTCTATATGGAAAATGGTAAGGCTCACTATGGCTTTTCACTACCAATCAATCATTTACTGAGTTCAGAGGCAAAAAGCAAGGCCCACTTTTTTACCGTAACATTGGAGTATGGTAAAAGTGAAGATTTCGACCCTTTTGTTGCGGATAGAATACATCGTGAAAATGTTGATGCATCAGATCATAGTCAATTTTTACACCCTATCGTACGAGAATATCGTTATGGGGAATTGGTTTCAGAACATCACGTCATAGAGGATCTACTTGCAATTTGGAAAGAAGATATCCATTTACATCCGTTGCAGTCCTATGTAGATGGAACAATTGACATTGTTGCCAAAACAGAAGAAACGGTGTGAACTTTAGCGTTGCACAAACCGTTTTGGACATGAGCGGTGTGGTAATCGAAAAAACCGTGTTTGTATTTCTTAATATGTATAACTAAAGCACCGGAAACTGGTCATAGGGATCCCCTGTTGTAGGCCGCTTCCACATAGCTTACTAAAGTTATTCATGCCCTTATCAATGAGGTAGCAAGGGTGTGTGGCTACCACTTATGTCTGTAGAATTACGTAATCATCGAGTTTAATTTAGCAAATTTACGTGCTAGTTTTTATGTTTTAACCCATACCAATAACACAGTTCGGTATGGGCTATAGCTGGCTTAGCCTACTCCAAGAGTCTTTAGTCGTTTTTTAATAATGGGGTTGTCGGTTGAGTTTAGTAGGTTTCTCAAACGACTTTTGCTTTGTTGGTTGAGTACCACGCTTGAGTCAGACAATGTGCGAGCGAATACGTCAACACTTTGCACTGTGGGGTTTTTTAGTAACGCAGTGATGATTTGTGCATGATAGTGTGGTTCTGTTGATAAAAGTTTTACTGCATCACGTTGAATGTCTGCGTGTGGGTGCTGTAAAAGTTTTGCAACGGTTGGTAACAAATGAGGAATTTTGCTATTACCAACAGCAAGTATGGCTGTGCCTAAGTGCCGCTCTCCATTGAGGGAGTTTAGTAAAAATGTCTCAACCGAAGCTTGTTGTTGTGGAGTAAACTTGGCCATTGACCCTAAATTTAGCAAAGCTGTTTTGGCTAATGGACTATTTGGCTTATCTGCGATGGTTGCTAATGCATTAAACGAGATGTTTGACGACGCCCCAAAGCGGCCCAGTGCAATAAGTAGTTTTTGTTTAGTTTGAATATTAACTTGCTCAGTAGAAAGTAAATCAGTGAGCATCTGTTCAGCAAGTGGGCTTTGTTCTTTTTGTAACGCGTAAATAATTGCAGAGCTGGCAGTTGGGTCTTCCTCGATGAGTGCAACGAGTTCAGATAAATCATATTCACTGAGCAGGTGTTTCCCAATATGCTTGGCTAATAGTGGGTCTAGCGATGTTTTGAGTTCCAAGATTGCGTCTTGTAATGCTCCAGGGCCTGTAATTTCTCGTGCAACCGGAGATTGGGATGCCTTTGTCAAAGTGGCATTGTGATCGCGACTTACTGCTATTAGCGGCGTCGATTGATGATTTAGGCGGGTAATATGCACTTTTTGTATTACTTGATATCTTTGTGCATTGTTTTCCCATAGGTTCTCAGATGAATAGCTTACCTCCACAGGGGTGTCATGGTTAGTTAAGGTCATTGACCAATGCTCTTGCTCATCATTAATCGCAGATGCAGAATGAAGCTGACGCGACTCAAGGTGGCGGCTTATCTGATCACCTAACCTGTTATATGAGTAGGTCTTCTTCCCATGCGCATCGTTAAACGTTAAGGTTGACTGTTCTGAGAAGCTCATTAAATTAAGTATGTTAGGTAATACATTTAACGTATGCTCATTGGGTAAGGCGAGCAAGTCTACTTGCGTGATCTCAGTGCCACGACGGTTAAATGTGAATGGCAACTGTGGTGTTAAAGGCTGTGGCTTGCCATTGTTCATAAACACAATATCGGTCAATAGGCCTTGGTTGACTTGTGTATTGTCTAAGTGCATGTGCCAACTAAGAGATGAATGGGTTATGACGGCTTTATTTTCGGCGAGCACGGCTGACTCTATTGTTACGGAGTATGTGTGTTGCAATATTTTTTTCGGTGCACTGTGTGAAATAGGGTTTTTAAATAAGGTTTGCTCTACCTGCTCTTCTTTATGCTGTGTGAGGTAAAGTATGCACCCAGCACACAAGGCAAGTAGTAGTAAAGTTGCTTTTAGCTTCATGGTCAATTCCTGTTGTGGTGACCAGTTAGATCACCACGATGTTCAATACAAAAGGTTATAGCGTGTCCCATTGTGGGCTAGCGTATTCATATAATGTGTATTCACGTTGATAAAGTGGATCCCATTTCATGACATCAACATTGAATTGCAATAAACCCCATAGCTTTTTGCAGTAAGCTTGAATTTTTCCGTCTCCACCACTGAATTGGGTGGTTACTTTTAGCTCCAAAAAGCCTTGTTCTATTATTTGTTCATCTTGTTTGATTCGGCGGATCCCTGCTTCCACGTACCCTTTACCTTTTACTTTTAAAAGGCTTAACTTACCTTTCACACCGGCTTCAGAAATACCATGACCAAATGAAGCGTATGCTGAGCTACTTACTACTCCCCCAACATAAGGCGCAACTTCTGCGTAAATGTAATCTGGTCGTCTAACACCATCAACTTCAAAAGGTTCTTCGTTGTTGTGACCACCAATGACACCACCAACCGTAAAATCGGCACCAGCTTCGATACCGGCACCAAATTTAACGCCAAGCTTTAATAGACCTAACGGATCAAGTGGTAACTCAACTTTTGGCTTGATTGCTTCAGGTATTAGATCGAAATAATACTCAACAGGGTAAGTGATTGATGCGTTTAGCAAGTCGTCACAATTGGGTTTAAATGCAGCAACGCTATCTTCACCAACGGTTAAATTAAATGTCATACCTTGTGTGCAATCAAGCTTACTTGGGTTGAAGGAAAATTCGACAGAGCCAACTGCAATTTTAAAATTACGATTGTGAAGTTTTAACCAATTTCCTGCTTGATAAAAACCACTGGTTGCCCCTTTACTCGTTTCATCTACATACATCCACCCTTGTTGATCTCTGTATTGGTGAGAGCGACCCACTGCGTTGTTTTTATTGATAACACGTGATTTCTGCTCTACGTAACCAGGGTCTTTGTATAGGTAGGCATTGGCGGTTGGTGCGAATGCCAATGCAGTTAAAGCTGTTGCAAAGAGCGTTGATATTGTTTTCATGATTTCCTCGAAAGTTGTTGTGTGTTTTATGTTGTGTTGCGCAACGCAGAGCAAGATACATTACAATATTTACAATTTGGTTACAGTTGTACCGGTAATTTTGTAAAATTAGTGTGTATTTATTCTTTTTGGGTACTCTGTGACACGGATAAAGTGAGGAGAAATAATGCGTGTTTATGGCATGTTGATGCCTTAAATTATTATTTTTGAGATTGGGTCATGGTGTTATTGCACGCTTCAGTGTTGATGAGGGAGTGATTGCATCTGGCTTTATTACTGGACGAGGTGAGCTGGCTTTTCGTCGTGGTGTGCCTATTACATGGCAGCTTTTTTGTTTTATATGTTAGGCTTACTATTACTAAATGGTGGTTAAGTAGATTGTCAGTTAATGCTAATTGGGGTGGCAGTAATTTTATGGCTTTTAAACGTATTATTGTGGCGGTTATCGTTATTGTTGTATGTATTTGGTTTTTTCTCGACTTTCAAAGCAAAAGCACAGCCATGCCTTCCCCCGACTTGTCAAAACATGTGGTCACAGTTCAAACGGATAACGCATTACCGCCAGAAATTCGTAAAACAACGATTGCAGCCCAACCTCAGAGAAAGCTTGAACACAAACAATGTGATCTGAGCGGGTTCTTTAGATATCAACGAGACTCCGCTAAGCGGTTGGCTGAAACGCTTGGCCCTGAATTTTTTCTATTTGAAAGTGTTATTAATCAGCAGCTTAAATTAAAAGTTTATCATCAAGGCGTCATCAATACGACATTCACTACAAAGTTGGTTACACGATTAAGGAGTGTACATACTCATTACTTGCGTATGCTAGGACAAAGCGCGGCCAAGCCCATTGATGTGAACTTAATTATTATGGATAGTCGCGCAGCTTATGAAGATCATACCTCGCAAGGGGGGTTTGACCCTCGTTCAAGCCAAGGTGTCTTTTTTCATGGTAACAACTCCGCTTTTGTCGAATATAAGGGAGATAACACGACTTTGAAAACCGCCATTCATGAGGCTGTACATGCAATTAATCTGAGGCTCATTGGGAGTATGCCTCGCTGGCTAAATGAAGGGTTGGCTGAAACATTTGAAAGCGTTAATGGTCACCGTGGCTTTGACGTAGATTACCGAATACTGAATAGAACACCTATGGAGCTGTATTCGGTGCTCGATTCTGAAACTCAGTGGGGCAGTATTGATACAGCTCAATTATACTTTAGTGGTTGGGCATGGGTACATTATATGTTTAATGACGTTCCAGCAGAGCAAGCGTTATTGGCTTTGCTTAGACAAGAGCAGCAGAATATGTGTGTGATGTTATCAAGTGAGCAAATTGCGGGCTTATTGGAAGCTGCCCACCCAACCATTGAACAAGCGTTTAATCAATGGCGAATGGACCGCTTAGCAACTCACTAAAGTGAATGATACGCACGTCGATCGAGTGTGTAAGCAAGTGTGGCATTCATAGTTTTGTTAGCAGTTGTTTGGCTGTATCACGTGTTAAGCACGCAGCCATCGGGGTTTTCTTGAACTTGTTGTTACTGACCGTACGATTAATGCCTTTGTGAGTCAGGTTGTCGCTTAAAACATTCACACGACAAACTGTATTTTCATTGTTATTTGAGTATATAAGCTCAACTTTATCAGCCCACATAATTAAGTTTTTATACGGGTAACCTTCAGCAGTATTGATTGTTTCTTGCTGACTTTCTGTGGCGTGTACCATAGTTGTCGAGAGTATGTTGGCAGTGAGTAATATAGGTAGTATAAGTAACTTATTCATAATAATGCCCTTTAGTTGTTTGATGCCTAATGAGTATTAAGTGATTTAAGATTACTGACAAACGATAAAAACTTTACTATGCTTAAGTTTTTCTAATGTATAATACAATGCAACTTCCCCCATTAAAAAGTTTAATGTACTTTAAATATGCCGCAGAGTTAGGTAGCTTTAAAGAGGCCGCAGAGTGTTTGTATGTAACACAAGCGGCGATTAGCCAGCAGATCCGCAGTTTGGAAACGCATTTAGCATGTCAATTGTTTGAACGCCAGACAAGAAAAGTAACACTGACACACAAAGGTAAAATGTTGTACCCGCATATTTTACAAGCGTTTGAACATTTAAATACAGGTTTAAAAGCGATAGAAGAAGATCCTTCACCCACGATTTTAAATATATCGGTACTTCCCTCATTTGCAACGTGTTGGCTACTGCCAAGAGTGAGCAGTTTTCAGCAGCAGCATCCAGAAATAAAAATTCGTATAGATCCCAGTGATAGTTTGGTGGACTTTGATTCTGATGATGCCGACTTAGGGATCAGGTTTGGTAAGGGACATTATCCTGACTTACACAGTGAGCAACTGGCCTGTGATGATATGTTATTGGCTTACAAACCCGGGTTGATCAATATTGATCAACCTTTAAAAGCACAGCTCAAGCGTCACAATTTAATCATGGATATTTGCCCTGATGCTGAGCGGGCTTGGCAAATACTGTTTCGGGAAATTGAATTAGAGCAAGACTTTGATTCTCATTTTTTGGAAATAGATAATGCGGCACTCGTGATGCAGGCCACACTTGCGGGGCAGGGCGTTGGTATGCTACGTCGTCAGTTGATCCAACCGCAACTGGCGTTAGGGCAGCTTGAGGTGTTGCCCAGCTTTAAAGTATCGTGTGAGTATCAATACTATTTAGCTGGGCCTGCTGGACACTTTAACTGGCACAAAGTGAAAGTGTTTCAGCAATGGCTACGGGGCCAGTTTACAGATCTATAAACTGGTGACTTATCGGGTGTTGCTGCAATGAAATAGGCCCGATTGGCACTGTGAGGCGCAATCGTTTTATTGATTGAACACGGGTCTACTTTTACGACTGTTTAGCCAAGTCTTACCGAGCCAAAAGCACATGATGAGCAATATAAGGGACTCAGGTATATGCATTAGAAACGTTTGTGTGATCATATCGGGCAGTGCCTGTGCACCTTGTCCGAAAAATGACCCTATGGCAATGTATAGCGCGAAACTCATGCGCCAAATATGTCTGGTCATGCGTTGGGTGTTCGAAATCCCTTTGTTGATAACAAGCTTTATATCACCGATGAGTGCGACCAATGACAGTAATGCAAAAAAGAAGTAAGGTTCATGACTGAATCCATCAACATGGCCGATGGGGCTCGTGAGTGCGTTATAGCCAAAATATGCGCTCGCAACACATAAACCTGCACTGGCAAATGGCAGCATATAATCCAATGGTTTGATTGCATGCGGGGGAGACTTAACAATGAGAAAAGCACTCAGTACTAAATGTAGTGTAAATAGCCCGGCAATTAGGGTGATCATCATTGGCTTTATATAGGCAATATAACCGCCAGTTAATGCCATGAGGGTCATTGATACAACGAAAATTTTGCCCGCGTTACGGTGCGGCTTTTTGCCTTTTTTAAGTGCCAATGCAGCGACACCAGAAAGTACGGCGATACTGCCTGTGATAATATGAATTAGCATCATAGGTGACATGTCCATACGACTCTCTTTTATTTGTAGTTGGTTTTATGAGACACCTTATGTTGATTGCTTATTGATGTCGTCCAGCACAATTGGCGAAGACATAAAAGTCAGTGTAGTATTACGTTTTAATACTCAAAATGCATTTTAATTCATTGAAAAATATACTAAGAAAAATTTATGAGCCCAGAAATAATACTTGGATTAATTACATTTGGTATCGCCATTTTTGTTGTCTCTTTGTTGGCGACACGGATAAAAGACAGAGCATATGTTGTGCCTTTTATGGTGTTTTTGATGGTGCAAGGTGTGGTCGGCCTTGAGCCATTAGTGTTTGCGCATTTTGCGCAATTAGAACTTTATTATATTGCAATCAGTGGCGTTCTTTGGATGTTAATTATGCCGTGTATTTGGCTGTACATTGAAGGACTTACAGCAACTTATCGTTGGCAGCTCAAAAGAGCTCATTTATTACATGCTGTGCTGGCGCTGTTTGGTGCAATCGTTGGGGCTGTGGTGTTATGCCTTCCTAGCGAGTCTCAATTTAAGATATTTTACGCCGATGATGCACAGTTAAAAGCCGGCGTTGAACAGTTCAGTGCAATACTCGTTGCGTCGTTATTCTTATTGTGGCTAGTGCAAAGCAGCCTCTATATTTATAAGATATTCAGGCAATTAAAAAACTACAGAGCAGACTTAAGGCAAGTATTTACGAATGAAACCCATAAATCTTTGTATTGGATTAATGTCACTTTGTGCTTACTTATTGGTAGTTGGGTGTGGTTACTTATGGTGTTGTTCTCGAACTTTAACGAGAAAATACGCTTTGTGAGTGACGTTATTCCACTGGTATTGAATTTAGTTGTTGTGTGGTTTTTTTCTATACAGGCATTGCGCCAGCGCCCAGCCTTTGAAACGGTGTATCAAAAGTTGGCTGAGGAGCCTATTGATTTGGCACGCAGCAAAATTAAGTATCAGCGGTCTGCGTTAGGTGATGCACAGTCGCAGCGAATTGCCGACAAGTTAAATAATGCGTTAGTTAGCGACGCGTTATATTTAAACAATGAACTCACCTTATACAAGTTGTCGATACACTTGAATATTCCCGCACACTACATTTCTCAAACATTAAATCAGACCATGAAGACTTCATTTTTTGAGTGGGTAAATCGTTCACGAATTGAAGCCGCACAAGTTAGGCTTAGTAACACAAATGATAGTGTATTAGATATTGCAATGGCGGTGGGGTTTAACTCGCGGTCTGCTTTTTATAGCGCATTTAAACAGCAGGTTGGGTCTACACCGAGTGCATATAGAAAACGAGAAAATAAGTGATGGTTTGATGCATCACCTATTTGATACGTTATCTATGCGCCGCTAGAATTGATAACTCAATGCTAATTTGTAATTGCGGCCGAGTTCACTTGGGTCGGTGGCACTGCTTGCTGGTGCGCGTAAATAACGTTTGTTCGTTATGTTGTCCACACTAACACGTATATTTAACCCTGAAAGTTGACCGTCTCCTTGATAATGGCCATTGACGTTATAAACAGTGGCGGTGCTTGTACCATAACCGCGTTGTAAATATTGCTCACTGAGCCTTTGCTGTGAACGATAATGACGTATTTGAAAGCCAACATTCAGTGACTGGCTGAGTTGATAATGACTGTTAAACGTCAGTTTATCAGCGGGGGCTTCTGAATAGGGTTGTTTTGTGTAGTCTACATTGCCTAAGAAAAAGTTTGGCACACCCATAACATCCATATTCATTTTAGAATATGCCAAGTATATGCTGGTATTAAGATACTGATAATGGGATTCAACTTCGAAGCCTTCACTGTCTAATCGGCCAATATTTTTAGCACTGTAGTCTCTATGTGTAGCAACCGGTATGCCATTGGTGGGCTTTGGGCCTGGAGAGCCAAAGTGTTTATTGCCCGCGTTATCAAGATAATACATGAAAGGGATATTATCGATGTAATCGTCAATTGTGTTGTTAAAGTAAATGGCTTTTATATGGAACGTGTCCGCGTAGCGTTGGTTTTCGATACTGAATCCAAATCCTCCTTCATAGTTTGTAGATTTTTCAGCTTTTAAATTCGGTTGTGGTTCACTGAAGCAAATCTTACCGCCGATATGACAACGCCACTGATCCTTTTTATACAATTCTTGCAATGACGGAGCTCTAAATGCTTGGGCAGTTTTTAGATAAAAATTTACATGGCGGGTGGCTTTATAGGTTAGGCCAAGTTCACTCGATGTTGCATCATCACTATTACCTCCAAAGGGTTTGAATGTGTTTGTACGGCGCTGGTATTCGTCATATCTAAGGCCGGCGGTGACTAATAATTTACGGTTAAAAAACTGGCTCTGATCAATAATTGAAATAGACAATGAATCAGCATTACTCTCACCATAGTAGCTGGTACGTATCTGCTCCTCAAACTGATGCTGATCAAAAGACTCATGCTCATAATTAAGCTCAACAGCTAGTTTGTGGCTAACAAAGCCGTCAAATTGAGATAGGTTAGCAAGTCGCACACCGTGACGTTTGCTTTGACCATAGCTTTGTTTATCATAACTGACTTTTTTATCGCCTCTTGGGATATATCCTTTGGTAATTTTGTCGTAGGTTTTTTTTGCGTAAAATGTTTGAATGTCTAAGTCAATCAATGCGTTGACTGGTTGGTAACTATAATTGACCATACCTTCGAGGTAATCGTTTTTATAATCTTCCATTAAAGTCGGGTACTTTATACCTAAGCTGAGTCGTTGGTCATACGGTTGATCGACCGATTTTGTTTTGCTGTAATCAATTTTGCTTTTTAAATAATGTTGAGAGTGAAAGTACCATGTATTTTTTAATGCGACGTTACTGCGCTCGGATTGATTTATAATTTTGTCTGTTTGTGCGACGGCTTCTTCGTGGTTTTGTGCACCAACAACGTCAATATCATCATACTCCACGTGGCTCATGGCCATAATAGTATCGGTTGTATCCGTGAGCTGAAATACGTTGATGGACCTGTTCAATGAATCCGAAACCGATTCGTTTTGAACTGAGAACTGAGCACCTATCCCTGTGTTGTCTAAGTAGTCTTCTGCGTCTTTTGTCACCATTCTAATGCTACCGCCGATAGCACCTGAACCAACGGTTAATGAGTCTGCGCCTCGCAGCACTTGAATTTGTTTTAATTGACTCGGATCGACGCCTAAACTGCCAATGGTAGAAATGTTTTGGCTACCATCAGAGTCTGTTTTACGTTTTATGCTATCGACAGATATATGGATACGTTCGCCGTATAATCCTCTGATACTGGGTTGCGCTGACAGTGGCGTGACACTCCCAGAAATATTAACTCCAGGCAGTGCTTTTAATATTTGTGTGAGATCAGCAGATTGACCTCGCTTTATATCATCTGAAGACAGCGCGGAGACTGATGCGGCGACATCATGATTGGGTGCAGTGATTTTATGGCCAAGCACTTCAATGTGTTCATCGACAGAGGTTTTTTTTAGTTGAGCGTGTGCTTGAGTGTGGATAGCTGCGCTAATACAAAGACAAATGGCAGAGTACTTCATGGTATTAATCCTTAATAATAATAGTTCTCATTTCGTATTGCGGGGCGCATATTACGCTTTAAAATAGCTAAATACAATAACTAATTACTTTTAGTTATAACAAAGCGCTAAACTTGAACAAAATGGGTTTTTTTCTGGCATGTTCTTTGATATGTTCACGGAGTAGTTGTATTAGTTTGAGTTTTTAAAGGGACATTATAAGGAGTCGAAAATGAGGCAAGTGCTGTTCATACTATTGTTATGTGGCGGGTCATTGACTGCAAATGCAGAAGAGTTTGCAGGGGGTGCTGATATGAGTAAATTAGTGGCTGCTAAGGAGGTTTTGCGTGATATTTCATCGTACCGTAATAAACCCGTTACTTTAAAAGGTATTGTGACCAAAGTATGTAAAAAGAAAGGCTGTTGGATGGCACTTAAAGTCACTGACAATGATGAGATAACCGTGAAAGTGAAAGACGGTGTTATGGTTTTTCCACTGTCAGCTGTAGGACGCAGTGCATTCGCAACAGGTGAAATTGTGACGCGGGTTATGGATTTGGAAAAAACACGAAAATATTTGGCACATAAAGCACTAGAAAATGCAGAGCCATTTAACCCGAATGAGGTTACCACGCCGATGTCGGTCCATATATTAAAACCTTCATCGGTCACTATTTTGCAATAGTGCTGGTAATTGTTCGGTCAGTTAAGCACGCAGGCACTAAACTTGCTTCTAAATTTGCTTAAATGAGTTGTGCTTGAGAACATATTACTCAAGATATTATTGGAGTAGCAAAGATGCGTTGGCCTGTAGTTTTTATGGCATTGATTTTATTGCTTTTAATTGGTTGCAAACACGATGTTGAAATAAGTGATGGGGTTGTTCATACGTTTTCGACAGAGTCAATTTCACAGGGGCAATTTTCTGACGACGGTAAACTATTGCTAGGAGTCACCGGTACAGGATCTGTCATGCTCTGGCAGGTTGACTCGCAGCAAGTGGAATTTAAGATCCCAGATCACAAAGTGTTAAAGCCAGTCAAACATGTCGTTTTATCAAAAGATAAATCGCTGATTTTAGTGGCCAATGATAATACTGTCGGCCTGTGGTCTGTTCCAGCTAAAGCAATGATAAGTAAAGTAAATTTTTCAGGAGTGTCAGCGCGCGCAACGATCACTGCCATGGCATTATCACCACATAAAGACCGGTTGCTTGTGGGCATGGCTGATGGGTCACTGAATATGGCTGATATAAACACGCGATTGAATAATCGTTTTAAGCCACATAGCCAACCCATACGGCATTTAAAATTTGATACTCAAGGCGCGCTTTTTCTCTCGGGTGGGCTAGATGGTAAAATTGGGTTATGGCAATTTGGTTCTTCGGCAGCGCTATTTGAGCAAGAGTTTGCACACCGCGTTACTAGTTTAGCGACCACACGTGATTTCTCTCGGTTTTTTGTTTCAGATGGGTTAAGTGCGCAACATATTAAACAATTAACTTCGGGCGCAGAGCAGGCTAAGCTAAATTATAGTGCGCGTTTTAAAATATTCAGGCAATCAACATTCGTTGAGAATGGGGCGCTATTGGCGACATCTTCTTCTAAATCACATCTGTCTTTATGGCACACAGAAACTGGAGAGGAGTTAGGGACATGGACTATTCAGACCAAAAATAAGGGGGCGAGCATTGTTGCAATGCATGCCGACAATCATGGTAATTTGTTCACATTTAACTCTGATGCGGTACTTGAACGGTGGAATTTGGATTTAATAAAGGCGCTATAGCGTGAATTACTTCATCGGCAGTTTATTGTTACTTTGTACTTTACTTGGTTGTTCAGACCCTTTTGTTGCACAAGCTCAAAAGCGTTATGTGCTGAGTGAAGAACGTGTACTTGACGGTAAATTATCACACGATGGTGAATGGGCTGCATTAGTGATGGAAGGGCCAAGTGTTAATATATGGGATGTGCGTTCTAAAAAGGTGGTATTTTCTTTGGCAAAAGAGGCATTGCCCACCACCATAAGAACGTTTTTATTCAATAAGCAACACCGTTTGATTATTGTTGCGGGGAGTAACGTACTACAATTATGGGATATAAATACGGGTAACCTTGAAGGGACCCTCAATGTATCTGGTTTTGATGAATTAGCAAGAATTACAACTTTGCAATTGTCACTAGATGCTAGGTTAGTGGGAATAGGCATGACGGATGGTTCGGTTACGCTTTTTAATCGCGAAAACAAGCAAGCCCGTAGAATAGTCCCTCACACAAGCAATGTAACTCATATTCATTTTTTACCTGATAATATTGGCGTATTAAGTGCTGCTCATGATGGCTATGTTAAAGCGTGGGCAATGGATGAAGGGAATACGTTATACTCAGTCAGGTACCCTTCACGAATTAGTACGCTTTCGGTGGCACGTACAGGCAATGATATGTTTGTGTCAGATAGTCTGAAAACTCAGCAAGTGTTAAATGTTAGTAATGGGAAATTGAGCAAGCAGTTAGATTATATGTCTCGGTTTAAATGGTTTCGACACGCATTGTTTCTTTCTGGTTCACCCTACCTTTTAACATCGTCGCCAAAATCAGAGTTAACTGTGTGGCATATGTCTTCTGGTAAAGAGGTATTAAGTTGGCATATAGAGGCTGAATCAATGGGCACAACATTGTTTGATATGATTGAATTAAGCAGTGGTAGATTGGTGACTCTCAATAGTGAAGCCGTTGTAGAACATTGGCATACAGATGAGTTACTTTTTTTAGGAACGCAATAATAGCGAATAGGCTATTACAATGTATACTGTGTCAAAAAGATAGACACGCAGCCTCGGGTTGCAGTCATCATGTGCGGGTTTTAAATGGATGATAAAATGCGGTTAATACTGAAATGTTTGCTGGTCGCTGCTTCGTTGCTTAGCTTGAACGTACTGAGTTATGAGCCACAATTGACTGTGGAGCAGTGTGCACGATTTAATCAAGAAGCCGCGAACATTCAGTTATTAATTAAAACGGCATCTGGGGTACAACATCGTCAGTTATCCAATCGAGCGGGGCGTTTAAAAGAACGCATAGAGGTATTCTGCCAAAACCCCACCGAACTTGAATCACAAATTGTTGTTGCTTTAAAAGTACCAGTAGAGTTGGCAATTTCAGGGCAAGCACAAACCGAGAATAATGCCCACTCTCAATTATCAAGTTATCGTGATCAACGAAAACAACAAGCATGGCAACGTTTTTATCAACGACCACCGCACTGTGATTCCTATAAAAATAATATGGCGGAGTTAGTCCGTTGTAGTGATGAGCAAGCAGCACAAAAATTACTTTTTGAACGACAGTGGGCAATACGTCACCCTGTGAAAACCGCTTTTACGACAGAACCAAAACATGCGGAACAAGAGCAAAAGATCAATGATGTCATTAATACCCACACTAAAGTAGTGAAAGCCTCAAAGCCTAAAGTGGACCTTCGGGATCCGAGCCTATACGTCTCATCAGTCTCTAAAGTTGAAGATATATCTTCAGGATTTATACCGTTATGGCAGTATATTGGGGAGTATGTTATCGCGGTTATATTATTGCTGGTATTTTTGTTTGTTATAAAGTCGACGAGCCCTTATATCACCAGAATGGCCAAACGACACTTTAGTAATCACTACCTAAAATCGACATTAAGAAAAGGGCTTCTAAAAACGCATTACAGTTTGCATCATAATCTGATGTTGCCAACCTCAAGTGGCAACATCAAACTAGATCAAGTCATTACTTCTAAACACGGGGTGTTTTTAATTGTTAGCCAATCTCAACTGGGTGATGTTTATGCAGACAGGCATTCAGAAACATGGATAGAGAGAAATAAAAAACATGAAGCGCATTTCACCAACCCGTTAAGATGTTTGGATCAACGTTTAAGTTTGTTGAGAGAGCTGATAGGTCTTGACGATGAAGTGATAGGCTTAATTGTTTTTAATCAGGAGGTGACATTTAAAACCCCAACGCCTGCAGAAGTATGTTTATTGGCTCAATTGATTAATCGTATTGACTGTTACCAAAGTAACGTGTTGGATGTTGCGAAGGTGGAAAAAATAAACCGCTTATTGATTGCGTATTCAGCAAGTAACACAGGAACGGTTGCCAAAAAGCCAGATGATGAATCGAAACCACTTACCAACGAGCCTTTAAGTAACTCCGCCGAGTAGTATAAAGCCTCATCATTACAATTTACGGTGGGGTATTTACATACATCTCAATATAAATACACATGAGATTGATAATTAATATTATTTAAAATAATATATTGTGATAATTGCAATGTATTGGTTGAACGTGTTTATGACTAAAAGGCAGCTATATAAGCTTCATAGTTGGGTTGGTTTGTTGTGTTTACTGCCATTTTTATTGATTTGCTTGACTGGCAGTCTTTTGGTTTTTAAAACAGAGATTGACCGTATTTTACTGCCAGAAGAAACGGTTGTTTTTGCTTCAGAAGAACGCATGTTAGAAGATGACTTGCTTATCGCTGTGCGTCAACAATTGCCAGAGTATGAGTTGGGGAGCTGGGAACTGCTCGGTAATAATGGCGAGGCAGATCGAATATATTTAATTAAAAAAGGCACAAATATTTGGTTTAAAGCCCATTTGAACCCCTACACTGGCAAGGTTCTAAGTACACCAGAGCATTTACATCACTACTTGACCGACTGGTTAGTAGAGTTACATTACACATTATTACTCAATGATATTGATGGATTTGATGAACACCTAGGGACTGCATTCACCAGTATTTTTGCGCTGTTTCTAATTTTTTTAGGCATCTCAGGTTTAGTCATTTATCGGCAGTTTTGGAAAAGAGTACTGACACTGCGCTGGGATCAGCGTTTGTTGGTTGTATTAAGCGATATTCATAAAATAGTTGGCACATTATCGTCACCAGTATTGCTCATTTTAGGTGTGACGGGTGGTTACTACAACATCTCTATTTATATTCATGAATGGCAAGAGCATCAACAGCGGCCAGAACATCATATTATGCAAAAGCGTCTCTATGTTGATGATGTTAGCATCACAGAGATGGTTGTCACAGCACCGGACTATGTAGCTGGCTTCAAAACTACCTACATTTTATTTCCGACAGAACCAAATCAAAATATTACCTTATTTGGACAAGTTCCGACATCTAACCCGTTACTGAGTGACTATGGCAGTATGGTGACGTTTGATAGCCAAACAGGGCAATACCTAAGCCGCTATGACATTCGTGAGCAGGGTTTTGTCACTGTGATGATTGATACATTTCGTAAACTACACTTTGGTAATTTCGCGGGATTGGCCAGTAAAATTATATACAGTATTGTTGGATTGGCACCAATTCTCTTGGGTATTACGGGGCTATGTTTATGGTACTCCCGCCGACGCAAACGCATAAAACAACGGACTAAAACCAAGCTTGCTTCACTCTATTCATAGGGCTGATGTGCAAATAAGAGTTGAGGTGGCGTTTTTGTTATAGGTTTATGAATTTAAGACGATGTTATTGATGTTTCTAGAATGTGTAGAAGGTAATTATTTATTCCAAAAGGGATTTATATCTCGATATACAATAACAAAGTAAACATTTATAAAACAC
Source organism: Pseudoalteromonas sp. MMG005 (assembly GCF_018101015.1). Classification (NCBI taxonomy): domain Bacteria; kingdom Pseudomonadati; phylum Pseudomonadota; class Gammaproteobacteria; order Alteromonadales; family Pseudoalteromonadaceae; genus Pseudoalteromonas; species Pseudoalteromonas sp. MMG005. The sequence continues at coordinate 36,715 of NZ_JAGJEK010000037.1, forward strand.
AAATGAGAGTTGTTATCATTTGTGTTTGTTGCTAATATGCGCCTCCTATTTTTGAGGTAACCACCTCTTGTTGCAGTATTTTTAGGAGTTTGTATGCAACCTTCACGTTTTGGTTTTGGTGTGAGTTCACTGGCTATATCTGTTCAGTTAGCTTTATTTGGCAGTGTCGCAGTTTCTGCAAACGTTATTGCGCAAGAGGAGACGGCCAACGAACAAAGTGTTGAACGTATCAGTGTATACGGCCGTCATAATCAGCTTATTTTAGACTCTGGCACCGCCACAAAATCAAATATGGCTTTGATGCAAACACCAGCAGCGGTTGTTGTGGTAGATAAAGCACTATTGTTAGATCAAGCCGCGCTCACTTTGCAAGACGCAGTACGCAATGTGAGTGGTTTATCACAAGCAGGTAACAACTATGGCGTAGGTGACAACCTGATACTACGTGGACTTGGGGTGAGTTATACGTATGACGGCATGTATGGAGGCGCAGACTTAGGTAATAGTTTTAACCCAACGCGCACGTTGAGTAATGTTGAAAGCATCGAGGTTTTAAAAGGGCCGGCTACTGGATTGTATGGTATTGGTGCCGCGGGTGGCGTAATAAACCTTGTTGAAAAAAAGCCCTTGGATATAGAACAGTATGAAATTAAAGCGACGGCAGGTGCTTGGAATACATACGGTGTTATGATTGACGCAAGTAATGTGCTCTCTGAAGAATGGGCTTACCGTTTCGTTGCTAATCATGACAGTACGGATGGTTTTAGAAGTTTAGGGTCCGAACGTAACGAGGTATATGCGTCATTGAGTTTTGAGCCGAATGATAATCACCGTTTGTTACTGTCGGCTGCATACATAGATGATGAAGTACAAATTGACTCAGTGGGTGATCCGGTAAGAATTTTAAATTGGGATAGCATTGCAGGTAACCCTGGTGTTGTTACGGCAGATATGCTGCCCAATGACACCAATGCAGATGGTGATGATAAGCTGGGCATTGAGTTAACACAGGCACAACGTACTGAACTTGCTAATTCAATTTCAGCGTCTGATGGGTTACATCCTTTTGATTTAGGGTCTGGTAACTTAATTTCACCTTTGTCAAAACCAAACCAAGGTGAAGAAAAACGCGTGAAACTTCGTCATGATTGGTACTTTGATAATTCGTCAAGTTTTACACAACAACTATTATATCGAGAATACGACTCTAACTTTATTCGTCAGACCGGTGCGTACAATTATGTGTATTGGGAACGTTATGGTGAAATTAATGCTGACCCGCGCGCGCCGTTATTACTCGGTGACACCGTTTATCCTTACTCAGCACGACGCCAAGAATACAGAAAGCAAATCGCCAGTGAGAAAACATGGCAATATTTTGCTGACTTAAAACTGAGTTGGAGTTTCGGTTCAGTGGTTGGTGAGCACTTAGTCAGTGCGAACTATGAAAGCCGTGATATGGCTTATAAAAGCTGGTCAATATATGACGCAGATGGCGCGGGTGAAGGTAAAAATGCATTGCCTTACATTTTAGATATTCGCAATCCGAACTGGCCAACGGGTACATTTGAAGATTATAGCCCTACGTTACGAAGCAATTATGACAAAAAACTCACAGCGTATGGGATCAGCGCTCAGGAAGTTTTGTACGTTACAGATGAATTAACGGTTCGCTTAGGCGCAGCGCATACAAAGGTAGAGCAAAAATATCAACATAAAGGGACTGACCGCACTCCAGGGGTTAGTGATGAAATTGATACCAGTGATAGTGGTTTTACCTTTAATGCAGGTACCAATTACCAGTTTACTGAGCAGCTTGCCGCATTTATTAACGTTGCGAAAGGTCGCACAGCCTATAGTGTGTTGGGTAGTTTGATTGACACCAGCACGCCCAGATATGAAAATGAAGAGAATCGACCAGATTCAGAGTCTGAATCAATCGATTTAGGTGTGCGCTTTACCGCATTAGATGAAGACTTGATTGGATCGGTGGTTTGGTTTGATACGCGTCGTACGAACCTTCGTTATAATAATGAGCAATTTAACGATAATCCAGATGATGCAGAGTATAATATTGATGTGCCGCAGTACTTTTATGATGATGAAAACAAATCAGACGGAGTCGAAGTAGACATCAATTTGGCGATTAATGATGTATTGAGTATGAATGCGAATGCCACTTGGCAAGATGCAGTTGAGATTCGAAGCAACAAAGCATCAGGTCAAAGAAAAGGGATCCCAGAGAAGCTAGGGAGCATATGGCTGAATTATGATTTAGCATTAGCGCAATTAAATGCACCCTTAAAGGTCAGTTTAGGAGCGAGCTATATTGGTGAGCGTACAATTAACGCCGCTAATTTTGGATTACCAACATCGACCATTGGTAGCTATACGCGTTGGGATGCAGCGGTTGCATATCATACTGAAACATACTCACTTAGGTTAAATTTAGAAAATTTAACGGATGAAAAATATTATGCTAAAGCACTCTTTTTAGGTGGTTTACCAGGAAATGAACGAAACGTTAAATTAACAGCAAGCTATACATTTTAGATTGTAGAGATAAACAAATAGCGAACAATGTGGTTAATTGATAAAGCCCTGATAGTGATATCAGGGCTTTATGTTATTTGACTAGGCAATTAATATTGGTCAGTAAGTCCACGGGGGCGGTGTCTTTTAAGTCATTTAGATATTCTTCAAATGGTGGGAAGTCAATTAGCTCTAGGCCACTTTGCGGCAGCCATTGTCCAAAAAGCCAATCATACGGTTTTTTCAGCTCTGCATAGTCACCTTTAAATAATATACTCACACAGTTGCCTGCAGGTACAGTTACGACTTTTAATTGTGGATCTAGTTGCTCTGCTTCATCGGGTGCAATACTGATGCAGGCAAGTGATGTGAGCTGTGATTGTTCAACAGATTTTGGATCATCGTAGTATAAACCAAAAAACCGTGTTGCTTCATTGATGAGGTTATGGGCGCCAGCAATGACGGTCAATTTTTCAAACGCTTGGCCAATTTTCATATAATCACCATGGTGTTCAAGACCTATGAGCATGATTTCTGGCGTGGTGTGCTGCTGTATATTAAACATAAACGGATACTCTTTCTTTGATAAAGGATAAAACGCAGAGTGGTCAACCAAGGGTGTACTTCGTAACTTTCTATACACGTCAGGTGTTTGACCATAGTGTTTGCTAAAAGCGCGGTTAAAGGCGGCAACACTGCCGTATTGTACTTTTGCGGCAATTTCAGCTTGACTCATATCACTACGTAGTAACATTACAGAAGCTTTTTGTAGGCGCATTCTCCTAACGGTTACATTGATAGGTTCACCCGCAAACTCACGGTAAATACGATGAAAATGATAGGCCGACATACATGCTCTATCTGCCAATGTGTTCACATCAAGATCCTTATTTATGTTGTCATACATATAATCAATCACGCTCAGAAGTCGTTGTTGATAATGGTTACGTGTGATGGCTTTCATGTCATGCTCCGTAATATCGTATTGCGAGTAAATCTATATAAATGTACTTGCTTATGCAATGGTGGTTACTTTATGCGATATTGAATTGATAATGTTTGCTTTCTTTCAACATGGTTCTTTTGTATTGCCATTTGAAATTGATTTGTAAACATGGGGGATCTGGCATAAAGTTAATTGAGCTGAATGCAATAGTCCTAACATGTTCATGCTGTGTTGCTGTCGTTCACTGTAGCCAGGCTAATTATATGAGAAGTGTATTTCAACAATCACGATTAAGCGTGTGTCATACCCTGTTGTATGTCATAGTTTTTTTTATGTGTTTGCATGTTAATGCAGGTCAACCAAAGTACGATTTAACGCAAGGTGGGGCAGGAATAAGTCGAAGTTTTTCATATGTTGAAACCTCAGATGTGGCGACGTTTGATTATGTATCTACCGCGAAAGAGCTAAAATGGCAACCGCACCATAAAGATAATCTGAATTTGGGAATTACGCAGGGAACATACTGGTTTAGACACACTTTCTCTATTCACGGTAATACACCGCAGGATGTCATTTTTGAAGTAAGTTATCCTTTACTAGATGATTTACAGTTATTTATTGAACATGATGGAAAGATATCCTCTTATCAGTTGGGGGATCTGCAACCCTTCTCAAGTCGTCCGATAAAACATCGCTTTTTCTTGATCCCTTTTGTTATTCGACCACATGAAAACGTTCAGTTATACGCTCGCTTGAAAACATCCAGTGTGATGATATTACCGATAAAACTGTGGAAGTCGTCTGATTTTACACAAAGGAACCAGATAAACACGCTCATATTAGGGGCCTACTTTGGATTGATGACTTTGTTGTTCGTCTACGTTTTTTCTTGTGCGGTGATCACACGCAAGCATGTTTATGGATATTATCTTGGTTATATTTCAAGTATGACATTGTTGCTGTGTAATTTATCGGGCTTAAGTTTTCAGTATTTCTGGCCTAATAGTATTTGGTGGAATGGACAGTCGAGTATTTTTATTCTGTACGTTATTGTTCTTTTTGGCATTCTATTCAGTCGTAATTTACTTGTCATAGAGCACGCTTACCCTAAGTTTAATCGGCTTTTACGGTATCTTACTGTTGCCGTTGGAATGATGGCAATAGCGTCACTCGCACTACCGTATGAACTTATTTTGGCACCGACCATTTATTTTAGCATGGCATGTTGTGTACTTGGACTGGTAATAGGCTACCTGAGAGTTAAAGATGGCTTAGAAGTGGCTAAGTTTTATAGTATCGCTTGGGGAGGGGCGTTATTTGGTGGGTTAGTTTTGGTCGGTACTAAAATAAGTTTAGTGCCTTTCAATTGGTTTACAGAGCATGCACTGATGTTTGGAATAAGTTTTGAGATACTGTGTTTGTCGTTTGCAATCGCCAAAAGTTTGCAAATCGAGCGAAAAGAGAAAATTGCCTTGAAAGACTCGCTAATGACACATATGGCCAATGCAAAAGACACCTTAGAGCAGCAAGTTTTACAGCGTACTGCAGAACTTGAAAAGGCAAACATACAATTAATGCAGTCCTCTATAACAGATGCCTTAACCGGAGTTGCCAATCGCCGACGGTTAGATGAGTTTTTAGATGTTGAATATGCACGCGCGGTTCGGTTTAACTATCCGATATGCTTGTTAATGATAGATGTTGATTATTTTAAGCGCGTAAATGATCAATATGGGCATCAAGTTGGCGATACATGCTTGAAGCTGATTGCAGAGCGTATTTCCAATGAAATAACTCGAGTCGGCGACTTAGTCGCCCGTTACGGTGGTGAGGAGTTCTGTATTGTTTTACCTTATACCCATGAATTAGATGGTGCAAATATAGCGCAAAGAATTAGAGAAAGTATTGCTGCTCAGCCCATAATGAGCAGCGCAGGCCCCATTGAATTAACAATCAGTATTGGGGTCGCAGGCCATCAGCCAGACTGCAATATGCCGCTTACGCAACTGGAACTCGCTGATAAGGCATTATATACCGCAAAGAGAAACGGGCGAAACCAAGTTGTGATGGCTGGCGAAATGAATGAAATTAAGCCGAGGTAAATGGACTCTTTCATTGGTATGAATTGAGTGGCTACGTTTGATTAATGGGGTATTAAGGTTTGGCCGTGAATGTCTGCTTAGTGCTAATAACGGATCATCAGCATAACTCGTTTCTGCCCCATTATTCGTTAGAGTAAAAGCTCATTCACATTCTGTTAGTGCGGGTTTACCTTATCACAAGTTATCCGAATGGGTGTTCGAGTGGCGAGTGTATCGACCTAGGCAGTTTACCGCAAACTAAGATCCCACCCGACTTAACGCTGTTTTTATATCCAGTAATATTAGTCTGTGTTCTATAATAAGCAAATTATGGACATTTGTCGTTTTTTGCGCGGATTGTATTTTGATTATTATGAACAATACTTTAAAATCTGAGAGTTGATATTATGGTCTATCTTTGAGTTAGGATTATAAGATGTCCAACTAGTACACATTTTTGAACATGTTGGTGGCCAAGAAGAGCGGTTAGATTTCTAAATTGAAATAATTCCATGAAGTCATGACCGTTTTTCAGCTATACAAATCAGATAAAAATAATAAAATCATCAAGATATAATTTTAAGGGACGTAAATGAAACAAATTAATTACTTACATTACAGTGATGATGAAACTATCAATTTATTATCCAGCGCATTCTCAAATAATAATTTAGTACCAGTTATTGGAGCAGGTTTCACTAGAGGTTGTCAGACAGGCCATAGCAGAACAGTGCCTTCCGGACTGGATTTCAAAAATGAAATGATATATCGTTTAGCTGAATGTGAAGAATTTAATGTCGACAGTATCAACAAAATACGAAGTAAAAACTTCAGTGCCATAGCCGAACTATATTTTAATTTCGTTCCTAAAGAAAAAATTAATTACCACTTAAAATCTTCTTTTCAGAATGTACAACTTGATGATATAAAAAAATCATTTATCAGCGACATAAACTGGCCTTATATTTATACATTAAATGCTGATGATGCAATTGAAAGACACTCTGATTATCAAGTGGCTCACCCTTACGATAGTAACTTATCTGAGAGAGCAAAAGAACTTCCTACATTATTCAAACTTCATGGTGATATCAATTATGAACTCAGGCATGATGAAAGTCGGTTAGTTTTTAAAAAGAAAGATTATTTAAAATCGTTAAGTTCAAACAAAAAGATGCTGGATTTCCTAAAGCTAGATCTTATTAATAAGAATGTTATTTATATCGGTTGTAGCTTATCGGATGAACTTGATATTTCATTTCTTGTAGCACAAGAAAATAAGAGTGAAAGAAAAGAAACACGAAATATAGCATTTCTCTCTTCTAAATTAGACTTTGTCGACGAGCAAGATTACTTAAGTGTTGGTATAGATACAATTATAACGTTCGAAAAAGGTGCATATAATCAAATATATGAAACACTGATCAAGGCTTATCAAGACTCAGGGAGTAACTCTAATAACTTAGAGATATTTAAGAAGCCAATTACTGTGCTTGATTCTGATTATGAAAAGAATCAGGACTTCCTTATAAAAGGCCTAACTGAGTTAAAGAACAAAGACAGGTTAGATAAAAGGGTTATTCCATTTTACTTCGGAGAAAGGGAGAAAGGCGCTCAAGTCTTAAAGTCACTAAAAGAAAATGAAATAACAATACTTCGCGGAAAACGTGTTTCGGGTAAAACATTATTAGCTTATCATTTATTGAACCAAATTAAGGATAAAAACATTTACATCATCAATTCAAATCAACGACTTGATAATGGTACAATTGTCCAACTACTTGGTCAAAAAAACTCCATTATCTTTTTTGATCATGGATCTTTGAACAAAAATGGTTTTAGTTTAATTAAAACACACAGAGAAAAACTCAGTGAAAATAAGGTATCAATATTAATTTGCGCCAATGATAATGACAATGATGCTGAATATATCTTAAACACTACGGCCTCTAGAACTGGAGTAATTAGATTACCAACATTAATAACAGAAACTGAACTAGCTATTATCAATAAAAATGCTATTAATTCAAGATTGCCAACCTTTACAGAAGGCAAACACCTGCTAGATAAAATTTACAATGTATTTAATGTCATTGGTGAATACAATGTCATGTCAAGAATAGATAAATCAAAAGAATTGTTCATATTACTTTATGTCATAGCCGTTCGTCATAGCTTTACTGGTGAAGAGGTTTTCTTTTCAGGTTTCGATGAAAAAACAATACTTGAACTGGCTGAAGAACACTCGCCATTTCTACTAATAGAGCAGATCGATTCTCATGAGCAAGTCGACCATACTAATTTTAAAATAACATCATATGCGAGCAGCTGGGTTGTTTCTATGCTAAGAGAGTTCTTTAAAGAAAAGGGTCTAAAATGGTGCTCCGATACCTTAATGGAACTATTCAAACATAGTTATAAGACATCTAAGCAGTTTGTAGTCGAACTAAGAAAATTTGATAGCTTAAATTTCGTATTTACAGCATCACAACATGGGGCCGCTGCATTAATACTTGAGATTTATGAAAAATTAAACGAAATCGAAGGTAAGGAACCTGAATTTTATGTTCAAAAATCAAAAGCTTACTTTAATATGTATGAGTCGAGTGATGTCAAGACAAAAATAGATGAATGTATTCAAGAATTAAATATAGCTTATACTTGGGCCAAGTCTAGTCACTCTTCAAAAACTCAGCAAAACATTTCACACGTCAAAGCTCAGCTTTGCTTAAAGAAAGTTACATTATCAAAGCCAGCGGAAATAAAGGATATTATTTCTACTATCGACGCTATTCATCAAACGATAAATGAAGAAGGTAATTTAAGTTATAATACGGCACTATTTAAAGGAAAGAGTCAGTCAGGCATATTATATGAAAAATTCATGAAAATTGTACAGTCGAATAGTAGTGTTGAATTATTGCTAGCTAAAGAAAAATTAGATGAAATAAAGCTAAAAATGAACGTAAGAAATTAGCTTAGGTATCGATATTTTTAACAATAAATATAGCCAGCCATACTAAATAGTATGGCCTGCGCGCTCCTAATAAGCTTCAGTTATCGGTTAAAGTATGCCTCGCCCAAGACGAACCAAAATCAGTATTGAGGACATATCCTGGTACCATTGTTTTTCACGCCTTTGTCGCCGTTCCATGCTAAAAATACTACTAAAAACATATGTGGGACCAGTAGGATTAGAGTAAACTTTATTTGATTACCATACATTTTCTAATCCCGAGAACCACCTTTAGAACCTTTGCACTAACTCATTTATTCCAAAAACGAGTTTGCTGGCCGTCTGCTTCGCGCTCATAGCAGCCAGTAA
>NZ_JAGJEK010000038.1:0-41114 GCF_018101015.1 Pseudoalteromonas sp. MMG005
TTTAGATTCAAATCAGTTTAGCAGCATTGATGTATCGAACAACACTTTACTGGAAACATTGGGGCTGAATAACAATCAGCTGAGTGCCATTGATGTCAGTCGTAATACCGTTTTGACTCGGCTGGACCTTGATAGTAATCAGCTCAATAGTATTAATGTTACTAGTAATCAGTTACTTGATACGTTGCATCTAGATGATAATAAATTAACAGCGATAAACATCACTGACAACCCCGCACTTAGTATATTAAGTTTAGATAATAACCAACTAACTACGATTGATGTTAGTAAAAACTTATCTCTAACAAGGTTGGATCTTGATCGTAATTTACTGACCGATATTGATATTTCTAAAAATGTTTTGTTGGTTCGATTGGGGGTGAATGGAAATCAACTTAGTAAGATTGATGTGACTAATAACATTGCACTACAAATTCTGGAACTGGACAGTAATAAGGTAACTACCCTAGACATAAGCCGTAATTTTATTTTAGAGATATTGAGTGCAGACAATAACTTACTGGGCAATATAAATGTGAGTAGTAATGGGCAGTTGACATCTCTTAGTTTAGAAAATAATAATTTAACAGGCATAAATGTTGAAAATAATGTCAAATTAGCCTTTTTTAATTTAACTAATAATAAATTAACTTCGCTTAATGTGCTCAATAATGCAGCACTTACATCACTTAGTTTAAATGATAGTCAGCTGGAAAGTATTGATGTTACATCGAACTTGTTATTAACATCTTTATCATTAGATGGAAATGCGTTGACAAGTGTAGATATCACAAAAAATACGTTTTTAAAAACGCTAGACTTAGATAATAATCAAATAACAGTATTAGATGTGTCATTCAATCGTGACCTAATAAACTTATCGGTTGATCAAAACAAACTATTGGAACTAAATGTCGACAATAACTTGAACTTATTGAAATTGAGTGTTGATAACAATAATTTAGTGCGTATAGATATCAATTCAAACACTGCACTGTTGGATTTTAGTGTTGATGGTAATAATTTATCACAACTCGATGTTGCAAATAATATTGCGCTTACCGAATTTCATGCCGCACAAAACCAACTTACTGAAATTGATTTATCTTTCAATCCAAAGTTGGTAACAGTGAGCTTGTTCGAGAACAAATTGACCGAAATTGATATTGAAAATAATAAAGAGTTGAAACTTTTGAGTGTTGGAGCAAACAAAATTACGAGTATAGATGTTACGAGTCACACCAATCTGTTGCAGTTGAGAGCGTATGAAAATCAACTGTCAGAGATTGATGTATCTGCAAATTCAAAATTACTGGTTTTAAGTTTATATAGTAATGAAATTTCAGGAATAGATGTCTCGCGTAATACTTTATTAAAAGAACTCAGTGTTGGCGATAATAAGTTAGAGGTGATAGATGTTTCTAAAAACATGTCATTATCAAGCTTGAAGCTATATGGAAATAAGCTTGCGGATATTAATGTGAATGAAAATACTGTACTTTCAATACTCAATGTTGGAGGGAATGTCTTGAACAGCATAGATGTATCTAAAAATTTGGAATTAGTTGAGTTTAGCGCTTACAACAATAATTTTATAGATGTTGACCTGTCTAATAATTTAAAACTATCTAAAGTAAGTTTGTATGGGAATCAATTACCAGCTATTGATATTGTACTACTGCCTCTGTTACAAGAATTAAATTTAAACAATAACAACTTCTCGAGCATTGATCTGACAAACAACCCCAGCTTAAGCGTTATTGATTTAAGTAACAATAAGCTTGGCTTTTTAGATGTGTCTAAAAATGTAAAATTACAGGCGTTAGAAGTTTATAGAAACGAGTTATCTCAAATTGATGTAGGCACTAACGTAGAACTGAAAATACTAAGTGTGTATGAGAATAGCTTATCCAACATTGATGTGAGTAAAAATATAGCGCTTGAACAACTTCAGTTGGCTGATAATGCATTAACTGTTGTCGATACCACTAACAATGTTGCACTTGTTGATTTTAATATTTATCGAAATAACTTGACCACCTTAGATGTATCGAAAAATATTAAACTAACAAGTTTAAAAGCATATGATAATGAAATTTCCAGTATTGATCTCACTGAGAATATTCAATTAGTGGAATTGAGTTTAGGTAGTAATCAACTGACAAATATTGATGTAAGTAACAATGTTGCGTTAACTTCACTAAGGCTATACAGTAATGATTTTTTGATGCTGGATCTATCAAAAAATACCGCATTGCTTGAGCTTAATCTCAATTTTAATCAGCTCTCCGATATAGACTTAAGCAATGCATCCATGTTGAAGCAGTTGGAGTTAGAGCGTAATTCACTAGCGAGTATTGATTTAAGTAAAAGTGTGCAGTTAGAAAGTGTTAATTTACTTAGAAATAATTTAACGAATCTAGATGTTGTGTTAAACACGCAGCTGAGTTCACTTAAATATGATGCAGGAGTGAGTTGTATTGGGGCTGCATGTACTTTGCAAAATTAAAACCCTAGTATAGTCGTAACCCTGGCGGAAGGCCCGTGATAGGGTAAAGAGACAAATTTAAAATAGACTGTGAAATTGAATCTGTGGTGGCACGTATAACGAATGCTTTAATTTTTTTACAACGCCTTATTGTCATTTAATAGCACGGTGTGTAAGCCGTACTTTTTTGTATAGATTGTCAGCTCTATCATAATATTGGAAAGAGTCCATTTTACCCAATATCACATAAATGAGGGAGGTTGTGTTCTACGTAAGTTTCAATGAACATAGAAAACTTTACTGATAAAGGCACAGATTCAAATCACGAATTATAAATTACTTTAATTTTTAATGCCTAAACTCACCCAGTATTTTGGATCAGTAATATTTCTGCTGGGATCCAGAAAAGGGTTATCAATATGAATAACTGAACTCGACTGCCATTTTGAAAGTGGAAATAAGTGTTTAGTAGAGCTATGGGTCTTCATATATTTATCAAAGCTGCCATCCTCAATCGCTTTGTTGAGTCCATTTGCGAGGTTCGTTATGAGTTCATGGTTGTTTTTACGAGTAAAAAAGTACATTGGAAATGGGTATTTGAGAATTAATTTATCATATACAATGAGGTCAGGCATAGTCTGATTTCTAGATATTACTTCGGAATGTGCTTCATTAATTCCTCTTGGAAAAGCAAAGCATCGTCCAGAATACGCTTGTTTAAACATGTTCTCATAGATGGTATTTGGCATAACATTTAACCCCGCAGCAATCATAATATCGGTATCGGGCCAATGGGAGCCTTGACATAGCCGATGCTGCTTGAGTTGTTCTAACGTTGATATTTTTTTGAGTTTTTCAATGGCACGTTTATGCGCAGTAAAAACTCTATAACCGAGTAACCCCTTAACTAAAGGAATGGGGACAAAGCCAAGGGCACTTTCTCGTTCAGAGTCAGTTCCAGCCCAATAAATATCAATAAGTCGACCAGCTTTGAGCTCATTCAGAGCCCGTTGTTGCACCATATAAGGTGCGAATGTGATATCGACTGGCTTGTCGATCTTTTCATACGCAAGCTTTATTAACCCAATATAGTAGTCATGTGTACTATCAAATTCTGATTGAGCGCCTCTTACCTTTAATGTTTGACCATAGCTAGGCAGTATAAAAATCAAACCAAAAATCAGTATTAAAACATGATGCATCGTATTTAAGCTCATTATAGTAGCTGTATTTTAAGTATAGAGTGCCGCTTCTGTTAGGCAAGTGAACCACTTATACGGTGATATAAAACAAAATGGCTACCCACTTTTGTAAATAGCGACTAAGTTTTATAGACATGTTGTACAGGTTGTTTGTAATGGTTGAATTGTTAGCACTTGATACTAAGTCGATTAAAAACTCTATTTCGATGAGGTTACTAAGCTCCGTATTGTCTATTTATTTTCTCTTAACCTTGCTCGTGACAGGTATACACATTGCTGTGGAATACCAAGATGCCAAAAATGAAGTACAAAATGTGCTTGAAGCATCAGAGCAAACATTTCATGACATATTGGCGACCGATCTGTGGAACTATGATCTTGAGCAATTAAACATTACTGCGGAAAGTATAAAAGGGTTACCAGACATTACAGGTGTTGAAGTGATGGGCGCCGACAAAAAAGTTCTGTTCTCTAGTGGTAACACGCTTGAGCGCACAGCTGAAAAAGAGGGGTTATTTTGGCATGAATTTACGTTGATCAAAACAATGAATGATGAGGGCACTGACTTAGGTCAGGTGCGGTTATATTCAGATCGAAGTGTCATTATTAACAGCATTAAGTCTGGTGTTTATACGCTTGCAATAAATGCTGTTATTAAAACGATGGCGTTGGTGGTACTAGTCACCATCGTGTTTAGAAAATTACTGACGGTGCCACTTGGCATGTTAGCACAGCATGCAAATTCGATTGACCCTGACCATGCTGTATTTAAACGTATTAGCATTGCAAAAAATAACAATGATGAACTCGGTGTTGTTCAAAATGCACTCAATAGCATGATGGATAAAACAGTAGAGACAATCAAAAAGTTAGACACAGTTAATCAAGAGCTTGAAGAAAGAGTGATTGAACGCACCGAAAAATTAAACCGGACGGTAACTCAACTTGATGTAGAACGCGGAGCGCTTAAAGAAGAAGTTGCGATACGTCAACAACGAGAAGCTGCATTAGCGCAGTCTCTCGAAGATTTGCAACTTGCACAAGGGAAGTTAATTGAATCTGAAAAACTGGCGTCATTGGGTGGATTAGTTGCAGGGGTAGCGCATGAAATAAATACCCCTGTAGGGTTAAGTTTGACTGGTATTTCTCATTTTGAACACATGGTTGAAGATATTAATAAGCAGTTTAAAGCAGGAGAATTAGAAGAAGATGACTTTGTGCGTTTTACAAAAGATTCAGCAGAGCTGGCGAAAACAATTCATGTCAGTTTGGCCAGAGCGGCAAACTTGGTGAAAAGCTTTAAACAAGTGGCAGTGGACCAATCATCAGAAGAAATTCGTCAGTTTGATATTTTAGATTATTTAAAAGAAACCATGACGAGCATGCACAGCCAATTAAAACAAAGCGCTGTGCGTTTTAATGTGCAGTGTGAACAACAAGTACTGATGATGACAAGTTACCCAGGTGCGTGGGCACAAATCTTCACAAATTTGATTCAGAATACCTTAATTCATGCGTATGACAAGGGCCAACAAGGTACGGTGACATTGACTTTTCAATTAGAGGCACAGCAACTGCTTTTCGAGTTGAAAGACAATGGCAAAGGGATGAGTGTTGACACAATTGAGAGAATATTTGATCCCTTCTTCACGACTAATCGTTCAAATGGGGGATCAGGGTTAGGTATGAATATTATTTATAATATAGTGACGCAAAAATTACATGGCTCTATTTCAGTTAAAAGTGAACTTGACGGGGGCAGTACATTCTTAATTTCTACGCCACGAACATTATCTGATAAGTAGATAGGCAGCAATATGTTTAAAAAAAAGTCTAAATCGGATAGCAAGCCGAAAGAATCATGGAAAGTACTCATTGTGGATGATGAGCCCGATATTCATACAGTCACGAAAATAACACTAGGTCGGTTTGAATTTGACGATAAAAAAATTGAATTCTTAAGTGCCTATAGTGGATCTCAAGCAAAAGAAATTTTGGCGGCACACTCAGATATTGCATTGGTATTTTTAGATGTAGTGATGGAGTCTGACGACGCGGGTTTGTTGGTTGCACAGTATATAAGAGAAGAATTAAAAAATACTTTTGTACGTATTATTTTAAGAACAGGCCAACCCGGACAAGCTCCAGAAAGAGAAATAATCGTTAATTATGATATTAACGATTACAAAGAAAAAACAAACCTAAGCAGTGATAAATTGTTTACTGTGATGTATACCGGCCTGCGGGGGTATCGTGATATTTTGTCGATTGAGAATGCCCGTGCTATGTTAGAAAACCACAGAGTGGGGCTTGAAAAGGTCATTGATTCTACTGCAAGTTTGTTTAGGATCCGCTCTCTAGATAAGTTCGCTAATGGGCTGTTGGTTCAACTGGCATCTTTACTTCATGTAGATAAAAATGCGTTATGTGGAGAAACCAGTAATTGTGCTGTAAAAAAGGTTAACGATAACTTTGAAATAATCGCCGCGACAGGAGTGTTACAACCCACAGTGGGCGTTACTCCCGATCTGCCAGAAAACATTATTGCGTTATTTAACCGAGCTTGCGCTGAGCAGAAAAGTATACTGAATGCCGGTGCATTTGTTGGGTATTTTCCAACGACGAATACAGGTATTAACTTAATTTACCTAGAGCGAGTAGGCCAGATTGACGCGTTAGACAGGCAATTACTAGAATTGTTTTCTCATAATATATCCGTTGCATTTGAAAACTTGGCCCTTGATAAAGAAATCTTTGATACGCAGTCAGAGATCATCGACACGTTGGGTGAAGTTGTTGAAAGTCGATCAAAAGAAGCTGCAAATCATGTTAGGCGTGTATCCCACTTATCAAAAGCATTGGCTGAATGGGCGGGGCTAGCTGAAGATGAAGCTAATCAACTATTTATGGCATCGCCAATGCACGATGTAGGAAAAGTGGCGATTCCTGATTCGGTGTTATTAAAGCCAGGTAAGCTTGATGCATCTGAATGGGAAATAATGAAAAGCCATGTTTCGATTGGCCATGATATTTTCGCACGCTCTAAACGACCAGTGCTGAAAGCGGCCGCGATTGTTGCTGGTCAACATCATGAAAAGTATAACGGGAAAGGGTATCCTAATGGTCTTGCTGGCGAAGATATTCATATATTTGGTCGTATCGTTGCGCTGGTTGATGTATTTGATGCGTTATCGCATTCTCGATGTTACAAGGAAGCATGGCCATTAGAGGAGGTTGTCGCGTTGTTGAAAGAAGAAAAAGGTGGGCATTTTGATCCAAAGTTAGTCGACTTATTCATCGAGAACATTGATAAAGTGACACATATAATGGATTCATATCCAGATTAGCGTACAAATACAGAGTTGTGGCTTGGATTAAGGGCTAATTATTATGCGCCTAGCAAGGGAAGGTGTTTTATCTCGTGGTAGGTTAACGCCAGTTTTATACAGTGTGTAATAGCCTGTTCAGGAATGGCTTGTGAACGATTTAACACAATTGCTCGATTGCCTTGGTATTGTAGTTCATTAGGGTATAGTTGCCGAAATGTATCGACGAGCTTTGTATTACAATTAAAGAACAGAAAATAGCTATCTGGAGATGTATTTTTCCAATCAAGGCGAATAGCGGTTCCTGATTTAACCTTAAAGCTAGGTTCGCCCCATTTTAGCGTTTCCTCCAGAACACCTGCACTGAGTTCAGTGGCCGTGTTGACAATTAAACGACGTAGATAAGTGAGCTTCAAACAAATATCGTCAGGATAAGCGTTGAATTTATCTGCAATCACTTTCTTCATATATGACTCCTAACGGGATAAATAATTAGTGGTATTGTTATTGGCGAGTTTGCCAATTTATTATGACGGTAGCGATGTTGTTTTTAATGGCAAAATTAAAATGCCAATTTATTTTTAAGGCTATTTTTTCTACTAACTGTAACCCCAGTCCGAAACACTGTGTATCTGATTCTTCGTTAGTATTTACCAGATTGCTAATGATGATATGATCTTCATACAGGTTAATAGAAACGGTGCCAGCAAAACTATGTTGAAAAGCATTTCGAATTACATTGGAAAGTATGATACGCAACAGTTCGTCTTCTATATCGACGGTGTGATCAGTTTGGGATAATTCAGTAGTGACGGGTTTACCTTTGAGTAAATAGCTTTGAAATTGAATGATTTCTTTACAGCATTGACGAATTGAAATTTGCTTTTTTGGTATTTTTTTATTGGACTCACGTGCCAGCCAGAGCAAGGTATCAGACAAATTGATCATATTATTGCTGGCTCTGAGCGCTCTCGTTAATGATGGATGGTTTGCGTCGGAAACTTTTATTCTCAAATTGATGGTATCTAACGATGCTTGTATCGTAGCTAAGGGAGTTCTTAGCTCATGACTGGCATGTTTTAGAAACAGACGTTCACGTTCGTTAAGCGCATTCATTTGTTTGATGTTAGTCATTAACTGGTCTGCAATTTGATTTAATTCACTAATTGAAAAGTCTAAGTAGATGTCTTCTTTGGGATTATCTTGAATTTTTTTAGACCAAGCTACAAGGGCTGTTAATGGCTCCAACGCGCGCCTTAAAATCCAAGATATAACAAAATACAGAGCAGAGAATAATATAACAGTTAAAATTAAGGCATGAATGAAAGCGTTGGTAAATAGCGGGGTTAGAAACTGGTCAGCATTTTTCGCGTCTTCAACACCCGTAAAGTAGATGTCTCCGTAGTCTTTGACTTTACTATATAAGATATAAACATAGTCTCTTTGGCCTAATTCAGAAGTACGTTCGATTGTCACAGGAGACATAAGCTTAAGTTTATTTTTATCAAATAGCTGCCTTATATCAATGGGGATTTGTTGCCAGGAACGGTAAGCACTAAACTCTTTACGCTGCGGCAATTTAATATTTTTATTCACATTAATCTGATTTATCACGCTGTTTGCTTCTAAACGCAAGTAGCTATCTGTTGTTGCGTCTACGACATAAATAACGAATATAATGACAAAAGCAAGACATGTTATAAACAGTACTATGGCAATAGATATGAGCTGCCGCTTAGTGCGTTCAGCGATACTCTGGGCTGTTTGTTTTGCAATATGCTCTGTCATCAAGTAGTTGCTTCTCTAAGTGATAACCCAACACCCACATGTGTGTGAATAAGCGTGGCAGGAAATGGTTTATCAACTACTTTCCTCAGCTGATGAAGGTGTACGTTGAGCGTACCAGTTTCAACATCTTCATGTGGCCAAATATGCTCCTCCAACTGTGTTTTTGTAACCACTTGAGGGCTATTTCTAGCGAGAAACTCCAGGATTTTCCAGCCAGTAGGTGTGAGCTTGAGTTCAGTATCAGCTCTCATTGCTCTGTGTTCTTTGGGGAAAATAGACAAATCACCGACGATAAAACTGGCTAATATTGGATTATTACGGCGGTGAAGCGCTTGAAGCCGCGCCCATAGTAATGACATATGACAAGGTTTAGTCACATAATCATCTAACCCGGCTGCAAATCCCATTAGTTGTTCTTCGTCTGTATCGCACGCTGTAAGCATGAGTATAGGGGTCAAACATCCTTGGTCTCTGAGAGTTTTACATACATCAAAACCATGTATTTTTGGCAGCATGAGATCAAGAATAATGCAGTCAAATGGGTTGTTAATACTAAGCTCTACACCCATTTTTCCATCATATGCAAAGTCACATTCAGCGCCATGCATTTCCAGGTAATCGGATATAGCGAGCGACAGGTCTTTATCATCTTCGACGATTAATACTTTCAATTTAATACTCTCTATTTCGTTATTTATACATCATAGCTGATAGCACATTAATCATTTGGTCAAAATTGCATTGCATGATGAGTAATATATTTTTAAGTAGCGCAGACTTGCGCTGTAGGCCTGCATTGTGACAGTGTCGTTATTAACATGGTATTAAGGTGATTGAAGTACTTTAATGACGCGTAATATACCATTGTAATGGTCATTTTTTACAGGGCTTTAATATGTAATAACCTGCTCTAAAACGTTGTTTTAATGCGCTAATTGGTGCACGTATACAGCAAAATATCTCTTTCTCAACGTAATAATGATACCTCCTTGAGCGCAGTCTTAATGTTTTCTTAATACTTGTTTTGTAAAAATTGCAGTATGCAGCGGTTTATTCATCATCGCTTTAGAAACCGTGCAAATTGGTGGTATTCAACTTGTCTGCCGTTGAATTTTGCGTAGAAGTCGTTTTGGGGAATGTTATGTCTCGTAAGTTTTGGTTTATTGGTTCAATTATTTTTATGGTGATTGTGTTAACAGCACTTGAGTATATGGAAGACACGATTGATATTGTTGAAAAAGATAATATTAACACTGTGCGTGAGGTGAGTGTTATTAATAAGCGTGTTGGTACCCATGAAGGTGTTATTAGAGTATTTGCCGAAATAAAACCTCGCTGGGCAGTCACCCTCAAAGCACATGTTGATGGTGAGGTTATTGAGGTAAAGGATAGTGCACTGGCCGGTGAATATAACGCGAAGGGAGATGTCCTCATAAGAATTGAAGATAGTGATTACAAGGCTCATTTAGCGTCAGCGAAACAAGCACTCGCGGCAGCAAATCTTACCTTATTTACAGAACAAGATCGGGCTAAAAGAGCCTTAAAAGATAGAAAAAAGTCAGGTATTCAGTCTGAATCGTCAGCGATACCGCTGCAGCTAGATATTGCTAAGAAAGCGGTATCGGCCGCTAAAGCCAATATAAAAGCGGCTGAAATGAAAAAAATTTATACCACAGTTGTCGCACCATTTTCAGGTATTGTAACGCACCGTTTTGTTAGCATTGGACAAACAGTGAATGTGGGTGAACCACTGCTTAGTATACTTGATCAAACAAATCTTGATATTACGGTTTCGTTAAACAATATTCAATGGCAAAACCTTGCAACTCAGTGGGAAAAGCGAACTGCTCAAATTAAAAGTAAACAAGGTGATAGGGTAGCGTACGCCAAGATTAAGCGAGGTGGTGGGTTTCTAGACCCGAAGACTCGTCAGCATAAACTGTTTTTAGAAATCGATAATGATGAGCGAAATAATGTACTGTCAGGCGATTTTGTCAATGTAGAAATACCCGGTAGAGCAGTAGATAACTCATTATTGATCCCGGCCAGTGCATACACGCGTGAAAGTACAGTTTGGTACATAGATGAAGATAACCGGTTACGCTATTTCCCAAGTAATATACTCTTCTATCAGGGAGATAATTTAATTATTACAGCGCCAATTAGTCGCGTCGCTGGTGATTTTAATATTGTAATAAACCCTCTCGCGTCATTTATCGCAGGTAAAAAAGTGAATCCTTCGTTTGAAGGAGCTACATTAAGATGAGTATGCTAACAAGTTGGTTCATTCGAAACCCTGTCGCAGCAAATTTGATTATGCTACTTATTCTTGTCATGGGTTATATGACAGTCAATGGCATGCGCATAGAAGGCTTCCCTAAACTTCCAGCCGATACCATTATTATTGACACAACTTATTACGGTGCGTACACCGAGCAGGTTGATGAACAAATAACTCAAAAGGTTGAAGATGCACTTGAAGGCCTCAATGGAATAAAAACGATTAAGTCTTTTTCTTACAATAACGGCTCACAAGTGAGAGTCGAAAAAAATGCAGGTCATGACTTACAAAGGTTGCTTGATGATATTAGGTTGCGCATTGACGGCGTGGCGACGTTACCAAGTGATGCAGAGCGGCCAAAGATCTCCCGTAATGATTTTGATTTCCCTGCGCTGTACGTGATGTTGGATGGGGAAATAGATCAAAAAACATTGCAACAATTAGCCAAGACACTAAAAGAAAATTTACTTGAACAACCCGAAATTTCTAAACTCAGACTGTTAGGGGAAAAACAGCCAGAAATGCGCATTGGTACTAACCCAGATGAGTTAGAAAGGTATGGGTTAACGATTAGCGATGTGGCAGCAGCCATTAAGAAATCATCGCTTCTTTCCACCGCGGGTATGTTAAAAACCAAGGGCGCAAATATTTCACTTCGCGCTGACAGTCAAGCCTATTACAAAGCGGATTTTGAAAACATCCCAGTGATAGAAAATGGAGACGGTACGCGGATACTTTTACGAGACATTGCGATGGTCGAAGATCAGTATCAAGATGATGATGTTATTGTCCGCTTTGACGGTAAACCGGCAATTGGTATGGAGGTGTTAATTGGTCGCAAGGAAAATGTATTACACATTGCTGATGTGGCAAAACGTGTTATTGCAGATTTTGAGTCTCAGCTTCCACCTGAAATGAGTGTTTCAATGTTTGGTGATTCTAGCAGCTATATTTCTGACAGATTAAGTCTATTAAGAACCAGTGCTATTCAAGGTTTGCTGTTGGTTGTATTTTTGTTAGCGCTCTTTCTACACACTAAGTTAGCCTTGTGGGTAGGTATGGGGATTCCTATTTGTATTGCTGGGGCACTTGCCGTAATGGGGACGAGTTGGATTGATTATTCGCTGAATGACATCACAACATTTGGACTAATTATCGCGCTGGGTATTCTTGTCGATGATGCTGTTGTAGTAGGGGAAAGTGTGTTCACTGAAAGAAGGCGGCACAAAGATCCCATTGTAGGTACTGAACAAGGTGTTAAGAAAGTCGCTACAGCAACCGTTTTTGGTGTATTAACAACAATCGCTGCTTTTTTACCTATGATGTTAATTCAAGAGGGGTTTGGCAAAGTACTTTCTGCATTTTCTGGTGTGGTGATTTTAGCGCTGTTATTTTCACTTTTTGAGAGTAAATTTATCCTGCCAGCGCATCTAGCTTATGTCGATATTGATAAGAAACCGTCTACTTTTGTGGTGGCTCGCTTATGGAGTCAGTGTCAGCATTTTGCGCAAACAACCTTATCTCGATTTAGGGATGGCATTTATGCGCCGGCGCTTAATTGGGCAATTCGTCAACGTTATGCGGTGTTAATTACATTCGTCTCTGTTGCGCTTCTCGGTATGGGGCTCATTGAAAATGGTAAAATAAAATCGATTTTTTTCCCTGATGTACCTGGGCAAATTATTCGAGTTACTATGGAGATGGATCCAAGAGCACCTTATTCAATGACCATAGGGAACATGGAAAAAATTGAGAAAATAGGAAATGAGATCAATGACTTTTATATTCAAAAAGGGGTAACAGAAGCTGCACCAATTAACCATATGCTTAAAGTAGTTGCGGGTGCATTTCAAGGGGAAATATATGCTGAGTTGTTGCCTTCAGAGTCTCGTAAAAACCTCAATACTTCTGACATCGTTAACCTATGGCGTGAACGGGTTGGGGAGTTAGAAGGAACAATTAACTTGAAATTCTCAGCGTCAGACGAAGGGACAAGCGGTGGTTTGGAATTGTACTTATTTGGTAAAAATGAAGCCATTCTCAAAGAGGCTAGTAATGAATTAATGCAGGAGCTTAACGCAATTCAAGGGGTTTACAATCTAAGAGATAGCATTAAAGGAGGTCAGCCTGAAGTACGTTTGCTTCTTAAGCCAGAAGCGAAGCATTTGGGTTTTTCTGCACAAGATTTGGCTTTTGAAATTGGCGGGCGATTTACGGGGGTTGAAGCCCAGAGAATGCAACGAAGTGGCGAAGAAGTTAAGGTTTATGTCAGTAACAATAAAGAAAGCAGTCGCACATTAGAAGATTTGATGCAGACCAGAGTAAGGAGCCAAAATGGGGAGTGGTATTCATTGCTCTCTATAGCTGAAATATCTTCGCGCTATGCCAGCGACTACATTGAAAGACGAAATGGTAAGCGTGTTAATAATGTGCAAGCTCAAGTAGATGAGGGAATTGTTTCTAATACGGAAGTTGGTCAGCAAATCACAGAGGTGATCGTGCCAAAGCTCAAAGGTATGTTTCCAACAATTAATGTGGTTGTTGGCGGTGAGTTGCAAGAAGCACAGGCACTGAGTGGCAGCTTGAGTCGCGCATTAATTGTCATTTCTGTACTGATCTACGTGTTGCTCGCGATCCCTTTAAAATCTTACTTTCAGCCTTTTATTATTATGGCCGTTGTGCCGTTTGGTTTTATTGGTGCCGCAGCGGGCCATCTTATTATGGATGTACCGCTTAGCTTATTGTCATTTTTTGGCATGTTGGCACTCACTGGCATTATCGTGAATGACTCTTTGGTCATGATGACGCGTTTTAATCAAGAACGCGCCAATGGCTTAGACATATCAGCAGCGCTTATCAGTTCAGGTGTCGGCCGTTTCCAAGCGATTTTTTTGACCACAGTGACCACGGTTGCTGGGTTGATACCACTGATGTCGGAAACGTCAGAGCAAGCACAATATTTGATACCTGCTGCTATATCATTAGCCTATGGTGAAATATTTGGCACCGCGATCACTTTGCTCTTAATTCCTGTGCTCATTGCAATTGCCGAAGACGCAAAGGCTGTAATTA
The DNA here is from genome assembly GCF_018101015.1 of Pseudoalteromonas sp. MMG005. Taxonomy (NCBI): domain Bacteria; kingdom Pseudomonadati; phylum Pseudomonadota; class Gammaproteobacteria; order Alteromonadales; family Pseudoalteromonadaceae; genus Pseudoalteromonas; species Pseudoalteromonas sp. MMG005. The sequence continues at coordinate 14,158 of NZ_JAGJEK010000038.1, forward strand.
AAAAACCAGTTAGAGTGAATGATGCATCGGCATAATTGTAAAAGCGCCTTGAAAACACACGATGATGGCCGGCATATGATGTATCTACTTTATGCTAAGGTAAGGGGTTAATGTTATGACATCCGTAGCCCCAATCTCTTTATATCGGATCATTACAGCAAACAAAACCAAGGTGACTATCAATGCTATTTTGACCACTGTAGAGATTACGTTGACTGCTTTGGTACCCATGTTTATAGGGTTTGCTATTGACGGCTTATTGGCAAAAGAGACAACAGAGATGTTTGTTTTAGTAGCAATTTTGATTAGTTTAATCGTGATGAGTGTTATTAGACGGTTTCATGATACTCGCGCGTATGGGGAAATAAGAGTCAAAGTACAAGCAGAGTTTGTTAAAAATAACGCCTCACTCAGTACCTCAGTGCTGAATGCGCGATTAGACATGGTACGCGAGTTCGTTGACTTCTTAGAGGAAAGCGTACCAGAGATATTAAATGCGGTGATTCAATTTATCGTTTCTCTGGTTGTGTTGTATTTTCTTAATCCTATGTTGGCCATAGCTGCTTTGTGTAGTGGCGTGATGATGTTGCTTATTTATACTTTGTTTCATGGCAATTTCTATATACTTAATGGTGCGTATAATAAGCAATCAGAGCGGCAAGTTACTATTTTAAATACTGGCTCGGTATATAAACTTGTTCGTCATTTCAATTATTTAAAAGAACTAGAAATTAAGCTTTCAGACCGAGAAGCGATACTGTATGGCAGTGTGTTTATGGTCTTGTTAAGTATGGTTGTGTTTAACTTATGGTACGCAACATTGCATGGCGCGATGAGTGCAGGTGTCATATTTTCTATTGTGAGTTATTCGTTTGAGTTTGTTGAAGCCGCAATTGTTTTGCCAATGACGCTGCAAAGCTGGTCGAGGTTGACAGAAATTACAAATAGAATTAACTCAACAGACATAGTGCATATAAAAGATATAACGGATTAGTTTATTTTTCGAAGGTGTTTTAATATTGCTTGAAAACGGGAGGTTTAATAGTTCGAACTATGATGCTGTAAAGAGTGTATAGCAAAGGTTGATAACTTATTTGTATCAACCTTTGCGTGTGTCACGGTATTATCTTACGCCTAACAACGCTTCTTGCTCGGCTTGGCTGGCAAGGTATTCGTCGAACGTACCGTGGAAGTTTTCAACTTTCTTATCTTTTATATCGATAATTCGAGTTGCCAATGACGATACAAATTGACGGTCATGACTAACAAAAATCAATGTACCTTGGTATTCTTTTAAGGCGTTATTTAACGCTTCAATGGCTTCCATATCCATGTGGTTGGTGGGCTCATCCATAATTAAAACGTTCACGTCTTGCATCATGAGTTTACCAAACAACAATCGGTTCTTCTCGCCACCAGAGCAGTTTTTGGCTTTTTTGTTAGAGTCATCAGCGGTAAAGAGCAACCGACCTAACATGCCGCGTACCATTAAATCGTTATGTTTGGCTGTACGCCATTGCGACATCCAATCAAAAAGTGATAAATCATTATCAAAGTCTTTAGAGCTATCTTGTGGGCAGTAACCAATTGATGCGTTTTCAGACCACTTCACGACACCTTCATTGGCTTGAAGCTCGTTCACTAAGCAACGTATGAAGGTGGTTTTACCTACTCCGTTTTCACCGATAATGGCAAGCTTTGCGTTTGACTCTAAAATGAGCTCTCCTTTTTCAAACAGCACTTCGTCTTCAAACCCATGGCCAAAGTCTTCTAGAATAAGCGCTTGGCGATGCATTTTTTTACCTTCATCGAAGCGTAAGCTCGGTGCAATACGGCTTGAACTTTTTACTTCGTCTAAGCTAATTTTGTCCATTCGCTTCGCGCGAGAGCTTGCTTGCTTAGCTTTGGAGGCGTTTGCACCAAAACGGTTGACAAAGTCTTGTAACTCATCAATTTCTGATTGTTTTTTGGCATTGCCAGCTAAAAGCTGCTCCCTGATAAGTGAAGATGCTTCAACAAACTTTTCATAGTTACCAGGATAGATACGTAGCTCACCGTAGTCTATGTCGGCCATATGCGTACAGACGGCATTTAAAAAGTGCCTATCGTGCGAGATAATGATCATGGTGCACTTACGCTGATTTAATTCGTTTTCTAACCAACCAATAGTATGAATATCAAGGTTGTTAGTTGGTTCATCCAGTAACAATATATCTGGATTGGCAAATAATGCTTGTGCCAATAACACGCGCAGTTTCCAGCCTGGCGCAACTTGAGACATCAAACCAAAATGGAACTCTTCTTCAATACCCGCTTTAAGCAAAATATCACCTGCACGGCTTTCTGCGCTATAACCATCCATTTCGGCAAATAAGCTTTCAAGTTCGGCAACTTTCATTCCATCTTCTTCACTCATTTCTGGTAATGAGTATATGCGATCACGCTCTTGTTTTATTTTCCACAGTTCTGTGTCACCCATAATGACAGCATCAACAACCGAGTATGCTTCGAAAGCAAACTGGTCTTGACTTAAGTTACCAACTTTAAGGCCCGGTGTGATAGACACATTGCCAGAAGTAGGGGGGAGCGCACCACTTAAAATTTTCATGAATGTTGATTTTCCGCAGCCGTTAGCGCCAATTAGGCCATAACGATTTCCGTTACCAAATTTAGCAGAAATATTTTCGAACAAAGGTTCTGCACCAAACTGCATGGTGATATTCGCGGTTGAGATCAAGATGAATTCCTAAGCAAGGTGAGCCCACAGTCAAACGATCTGTTGTGTCGTTTGCAATAAGCGTCAGGGTTGGTCTATCTAAACAAGGTCGCGAATTATACAGATATGAGAGACAGGCTGTCGAGTAAAGCTTTACTTAAACTGTAAATAACCACATTTTGTGATCAATTGAGGCGTAATTATAGTGAATAGGGGTGAATTTATTTAGCTTGGATGTCTATGACGCAGTATGTTGTGACTGTACAAATAGTGAACTTATGACAAATGTAACTTCAAAAAACGGTCATTTTTACTATATTAGCCGCTCACATAAATGAAAGGATTTAGTATGAAATTTACCGCTGTATGGCTACTCGCATTGAGCATTAACGTGTTTGCGTTAGAACCAAGTGAAAGTGAATATAAAAACAATGATTTAGCAATAAACAACTCACCTCAAGCGATCACTGGAGATTTTGATTGGTATCGCGCCAATTCAGCTTCTTGTCGAACAATTCGGTCGATGATATTTCACAGACATCCGGGCACCGAACATTTAACCCCCGTTGCTGTACCGGTCATTTACACTGGAGGAAACTGTTGGGCTGCCGGTCGCACAACCTCAACCGATGCGCCTAAAGTGATGTATGACGAAGTGAGCGACATTATCCGCAGGCAATTTGCAACGGTTGAACATAATTTTAAAGAAGTCTCCACCGATATTGTAAACAATATTGCAGCGCAATCTGACATGAGTATTCGAAGTCATAGTGCGTATATTGAAGATTCGATGACATTGAAAATTAATGGTCAAGTTGATGCCCAAGGAAATGTCCCTGTATCGATAGAAGGCTTTGATGTTATTGCAAAAAGTAAACTGCGAAAAACGCAATTGGGACTACGCATATATCTTCATGTAGAGATAAAGTATGCAGATGTGAAAATTACCGGCAAGTATAATATTCACACTCAACAAATGGTACTAAACCCGCAATTATCTAATTTCAGACCGGATGTGAAAACAGAGGTAGATTTACCTTGGATCATTGATTTGATCAATGATTTAACGCCTGAAATTTTCAATCAACTATACACTGAGTTTAGCCGTATGGTGATTGATGTATTCGAATTTGTAGGGGTTGATATGAGCATAGAGGTAAAAGAAGTTATAAAGCACAATGTTAAGTTTATCTCCCAAAGTATTGTACCAATACGAGAATTGGATAATCGTCGCACAGGAGACACCATTCGCCTAGAAATGGAGTTTAAACGCGGGTATTTGAAAGTGAAGGATTCAAACACCAGTTATATGATGTTTGCGTTACCTATGTTGCCTTAGGTTTGGTAAATTACAGGGCTATTAATAGCACTTAGTTAGTAGCCCTATGCATTCAAGTGCGACAGTGTCCTTCCTTAGTTTTTTGATTGAGATAAACCCTCCTTTAGTACAATTGATAGTTACTTATAAAATAGTAGATAATGCTAAGCAAATTAATGTAATACAGCGTTTTCAGTATGGAAATTCAGCAACAAACCCGTTTTAATATTCTTGTTTCCCAATGCGTGTTTGCCTATGCCTTGCTCGTTGTGGGCTTAGCGATATTAATGCCAATATTATTGGAAATGAACGTAGGGGAGTTCATTGAGAATTTGATTGGGGGTGGGATTGGCTTTTTTCTAGTAAAGCATATCCGAGAGGGCGATCAGAAGATGCTCGCATTAGCGATACTTTATTTTGCTGTGCAGTTGGTTAACATCAACTATGGTGATTTGAGCCTAGGTTTGAGCTTTGGCGTGATGATATCTGTTGCATTCAATGTAGATGAAGTGAGTGTGGGGATTAACGTGCTTAGCGTAATACTAACGGGAATGACGGCTGTTGCGTGGCTAAAAAATAAACCTAAAAAGTATTAAAAAGGTTGCTTTTTTATTGGCGACGTTCACGACAGAGCAAGTTATCGCGTGAATTGAACGCTTATTACTTGCCTATTCAGCGCAGTTTTTATAAATAATATTTTGGTAGTGGCTTAGCTAATAGTAGCGCACTACCAAATGCATTTTGTATGAAAATTTACTTCTCTCAAATGCAGTTAAGCAGTGCCCTGTTAGTCTAAATTTACAAGCACTTTATCTAATAGTGCAATAAGATCATTGACTTCTTCTTCGTTTACATTTGAAAAATTACACTTTATTTGCTCTGGAATATGTTGAGCTTGCACTTTAAGGTCAAGACCACCGGCAAGCAGCTTTACATGCTTTTTTCGTTTATCATATTCATTTGACACAATGCGAATGAGAGACTTAGTCGTCATCTTTTTTAAAATCAGCGTTAAAGCGCCACCATCAATGGCGGTTAATTCTCTTAATTGTGCAATGGTTATATTGTCTTGTTCCCATAATGCCATCATAACCACATACTGCGGGTAGGTTAGATCTAACGCGTCTAAATGCGGACGGTAGCGCCTTGTGACACTATTCGACGCCATATATAAACGATGGCATAACTGATTTTTTAACTTTAATTGCTCGTAGCTCATAGTACTCTCCTTGGTTATTATTTTACTTTGCACACAAAGTATTTGCAATCAGGAAATTTATTGGTATATTAGTTTGTATGCAAACTAAATTGCTACGTAAAAAACATAGTTTAATAAACGGAGAATGAATATGAATACATTACAAACTGTTGCTTATACAGCAAATGCTACTGCTACGGGTGGACGTGAAGGAAGTGCGCGCTCTGATGATGGTCGTTTAGAGGTAAAACTGTCTACTCCAAAAGGGTTAGGTGGTGATGATGGCGCAGGCACAAACCCTGAGCAGTTATTTGCAGCAGGCTATGCAGCCTGTTTTATTGGTGCCCTTAAGTTTGTGGCTGGGCAAAGTAAAGTAAGTTTACCCGCTGACACGAGTATTGACGCACAAGTTAGTATTGGCCCTATTGAAGGTGGCTTTGGTATCGCAGCTAAGCTTGCAGTATCTATTCCGAATATGGATAAAAGTAATGCTGAGGCTTTGGTAGAGCAAGCCCACCAAGTGTGCCCTTATTCAAACGCAACACGTGGTAATATTGTTGTAGAGTTGTCTGTGGTATAAGTTTTGTTGCGGGAGTGTCTTGCTGCTTTGTAATTTACAGCTGTAATTGTGGAGACCTTGTTGTGCAAGGGTCTTTGCAATATCTGAATCAGAGTGCCAACTTAGTATCCGTTTTCTCATCCAGCGTTAATTTTATTTCTTCCTAACAATAGGTCGTCATCTGACAATGGTGATTCTATCCAGTGACTAAAGCACTACACTTTTTTACATTTTCTCACATTTTTAATTGCTTCATGCCAAAGCACAGATTAGTATGTGCGCGAAATTTAGTATAAAGAAGTTATTATGAATAAATTTAAAACAGTGATACTTACTTTGATGACACTTGTGTTGTCTGCATGTGGGTCGACACCACAGCCTACAATAGAGCTTCAATCGCAGCTTTTGAATCAGGAAAAGCGAGTTGGTATATATGTAACTGAAATAGAGGCTCCGACCACAAGTATCTTCGGAGCATCGTGCTTACTGTGTTATGGTGTGGCCGCCGCGGCAAACTCCTCTTTAGATAAGCACTTGGAGTCACTACCAAGTTCAGATCTGGCGTCTACGAAAGAAATTATTTATGAAGGCTATAAAAAACAGACTAATGCTATTAAGTTCATTGAGTTAGATAGTAAAACACTCAAAAACCTTAAAAAGTTTAAAGGTGGTTTAGGCTTTGCTAAAAAAGATTTTCGTACTCTAAAAGAAAAGAATAATATTGACGTTTTAGTCGTCCTGCAATACTGGGCTCATGGTGCTTATAGATCGTATCAAGGGTATATTCCAACCTCAGATCCACAGGGCTATGTAGCCGGTATCGTATATTCGGTAGATTTAGAAGACAATAAGTATCTTCAATACCAAGAACTTGATAAGAAAGTAGTTGTATCAGGTGAGTGGGATGAACCGAAACAGCAATTTCCCGGTGTAACAAACGCGTATTATCAAGCAATAGAGCAAGCTAAAGTGTCACTTGAAAAGATTTTTCTATGAAGCGTCTTTTACAACTAGTATTACTTGTTGTGTGTATTACAGTCTTACAAGGCTGTAATACGTTGAAACGAGATGATTATGTTAAAACCAAGTTGTTATCAAAAGCAGAATTAATTCCTAAAGCTGAGTTTCAATTTACCTTAAATCCAAATACACCAATTGACTTAAGGGGGAAGTATTCTCATGATCGTTCGGTCGATAGTGTCAACGTATTGTATTATGGTACACCGGTTACAGCCTTGGCACAGATGCTATCTCATGCAGCCTTAACATCGAGTGCTAAAGAAGGAAAATTAGCGGAGCAGCAATTACAAGCGAACGAGAGTGTGGAGCCAATACGCAGAACTGTAAAATCTCTAACCAATCAAGCCTTGCTTAACGGGCACGCGGGCTATGTCTCTGGACTAGCACTTTCTGGCACTCAAGTTATTGAAGTAAAGCCAATTTTCTTTGTAAACCAAGAAATGACAGAAGTGTCTTTGACATTAGTTGCATGGATAAATGCACATAACTTCTCTGAAAAAAAATCCAATAGAAAAAACCAGAAAAGTAAAAAATATCATAACATTATTAAAGTACATGCATCGCCGATAACCAGTGGTGAAATAAATGATACAGCTGAAGGTAAAATAAAAATACAGGCCCATTTGTCTCGTTTATTTACTTCAGCAATTGATAGCTTAGAAAAAGACGTTTCAGGGTTTTATTTAAAGGCGACAATACCGCAAACATTACATATCGGGCAAGGTAGTAAAAAGCAGTTCTTAAGAGGAAATGTGTTGGAGCATTCATGTAAGACAATTGTCGTTCAGAATTTACGGAAGTGGATTATTAGATATCCATCAACTCAAATAACTAATCTAGAAAAAAACTGTAGTTAATCTACAGGTGGCTAAATGTTACCATAGTTAACCAGCTTGTTTATTGTTCTCTTTTTGGTTTTATTAATATATTAATATTGGTTTTTATTTCTTATTTTTTTGTGATTAATTTAATGTAAATTTTTATTGAAATAAAAATTTTGATGAAAAATTATTGCTTGTCACGTATTATTATTCTTTGATTTTGTTTTTTACATTGATGTAAAAAATATGTTTGTTATTGGTAATAACAGTAAGGAAAGAGTAATGAATAAGGCAGAAACCAATCTTTGTTTTTTTAAAAAATACAAAGTATTGATGCCCCTATATGTGTTGATGTTGTGTATGTCCAATTTTGCATCAGCTGTGAGTGTCTATGGAAAAGTGACACATTCTTTAAGTGTATCTTCTAATATTTATCTTGGTGAATCAATACACGTTAATTGGTCACCACTTTCAACGTATTCTAGTGTAAATTTCTCGTTTGCAAAGCTAGGAGTACGCCATAATGGTGGCAGTTGGAGTTTTACGGATTATCGTGGTTCAGGCACAACTATTTCACCTTCTCAAACTGGCACATGGTGCTTTATTGTTCGTGGTTGGGATAGCACTGCAAACCAGTTTGGTTTATTTGGTGCTGAACAATGTACAACCGTAAATAACCCGCCGGTGCCTAATAACCCAAATACTCCCTCTGGTTTATACTATTCACCGATAAATCAATCATACTCTATATCGTGGAATAGTGTCCCTTATGCGGCTCATTACCTAGTGAATGGAACAGTAGTACGCGCTAATAGTTATTCACACTCGTATACTTCATATGGTAATAAATCACTTGTTGTTCAAGCTTGTAACATGCTTAATCAATGTAGTAGCGGAAGTCAAAAGGACTTTTATATTTACACTGGGCCGGGTACACCAAATATTGTAAATCCGGCAAGTTCGGTGACGAATATTGAAGAAGGGAGTAGTGTTTCTTTTTCATGGGGAACGCCAGGCGGAAGCGTACCAGGTATTCGTTATAAAGTTACTAAAAACGGTGAGACTATTTCCTTTTCAAGTGATAAGGCGTTTTCTGATGTCTTGCACATAGCCGGTACATATAGTTATTCTATTCAGGCAGTTAATCCAAACGGTTTGTACGGAGGAAGTGTTAATAGGACTGTAATAGTTTCGAAAAAAGAGCAACCATTAACCCCGCCTAATATCGAAGTTCAATATGAAGGGAAAGCGGCTTATTATATTCCGGTGAATAAAAAATTTAGTGTACTTTGGCCGCAAGTGGACGGAGCGACATATCAGCTGACAGAAACATATGGTGTACAAAGTCAAATCGTAGGTAATGCACCACTCACCAATATTGAAAAAGCGCGCCATGGGAAATACCAATATACGGTCGCAGCCTCAAACTCAAAAGGATCGGTGAGTGCTGAAGCATCTGTTTACGTTTATACCTCTCCTGGGGCGCCAAAATTACAGGGCAATCATTTACAGCTGGGCACAAATGAAGGTTTCACAATCAATTGGGAACGAGCTGGAGGATTGATTGCAGGTGCTTGGTATGAAGTGAAACGCAATAGTGAACTTTTACAAAAAGACACAAAGCAAAGTTATACGCAAGCGCTCGGGTTTAGTGTAGCCGGAGTATATCAATATGTTATATCTGCTTGTAATCCTGAGTTAGCATGTACAGACAGCACTTTCTTTGTAGAGGTGACGGATCCGGTAACATCGCCTAATGCACCAACAGGCACTGCTAGCCTAGTAATGGAAAGGAATACGTCGACACTGGTTGATAACTACTATAATCCAAGTGAAAAGTTGATATGGAATATTTCAGCGGTTGCAAGTGCTTCATATTATAATGTTCAAATTAAGCCGTTGGCAGAGAATGTAAATGCAGGTCTTAGCAGTCACTCTAATCTCAGTGTTATAAAACATCGAGTGGATTTAGCCGGCAATTCAGATGGCAATAATGTTTGGTTCAATTTTGGACAATTATCATCTTTGAATCAAAGTTTAACATCAGGTCAAAGTGTCAGTATTAAACTGACTCCTTGTAACGAGCATGGTTGCAGTATCTCAGAGCAACGAGCTTACAAACTGGTGTATGTGGCATGGCCTGAGCAAAGTGCTTACTATGAAGGCAGCCCAATGCATATTGCATCTATCGCTGGCGAAGTGGATGGAACACAGAATTTTATTTTTAATAAACTGTGGCCTAGGAACAGAGTTCAATCGAGACCAGATCAAAATACTGAAACTTTTCACTTTTATGAGTTATCAGCAACAGAACTGATGGATGCATATATGTATCCTTACAAAAAAGAAAATGATGTATATGTATTAGATTATCAGCATAAGTTGTTTGATGCTGTGTCTCTTTGGGATATGGCTGTTAGGGTGAAAGGTAATGGTACACTGAATGATACTGTATTACCTGAACCGCATAATAGTTTCAAGATTGTCAGTGAACGCCATCGTACAAGAGAGTTTTTTGATAATGTATTTGGTGTAAAAGATCATTTAATGCTGAAAATAAGTGAAAGTAACCATGCTTTAAAAGATTTTAAAACTTGGCATTTATTTAAACCGTTAGGGAATGAACGTAGTGCGCTACTTGATGGTTTACATGAGTCAGCTAGTCAATACACAGGGAGCGCACCACGAAGAGGGTTTTATCTGACTTTACAAGCGCCTAAATTATCTTGTGATAGTCAGACATCATGTAATAACGAGCAGAATGCGCGTATACGTGAATTAAAAATATACATTGATGAAGCACTAGAACAATTTGCCTTATTTAACTTATATAACCCGAATACACATGTGAGATTTGCTGGATTTAAGTGGAGTGCTGAGTCAGCTGCAGTAATAGATCCCGATAAGTGTAGAATAGACATAGCGTATTGTGGTAATGAGTTGAATGAAGTATTAGCCGCAGTGAAGGCGCATATAAAACATAGAAGTGAGCACCTAGAACTGGTTATGTCTGCGTATTCGAGAATACACGATTATGCATATGCAAGTGAGAAAACGTTCTCGAGTATGTCTTGTCAATTAAATAATAACCAAAGGGAATGCATAAATAAGTTGACGACTATTAAAGCCTCAGGATTTGAAGAACATTTTGATAAAATTTGGTTACAACCAAATGCGGCAATACAGCGTTTTGATTCACAAAAGCGCAAGGTCGAAACCTTAGTTGGCCAGGATATAGACTACCAAGGTGTAGATCGTGAAATATTAGATTGGTACAACAAAGGTATATTTCAAAAGCTAGAGCATGATGATTCGCTCGATAAATATTCAATGCTTATTGAGTACACTCGTCACGGTGGGGAAAGTAAAGTAAATGATCAAGCGATGGAGTATGGGTTATCACTAATTAACCCAAATAATGTTGACCCAACGCATAATAACTATATTTACGAGTCATTTAATGGTCGCCTTGACGAAAGCAAAGGGTATTACGGTGATATGAGCTATTACTTTGATTACATTATGTCAGAGTTTCCTGCATCGTTTAGAAACGGGAATAAAACATATGCGTATGACGATAACGGTGGATTAGTTTATTGTTATGCAACATATTTAGCTAAAAAACCAGATAACAAACAATGTGATTATGCCGCTTTACTTAACGCTAAGGTCGTTCGTTACAATTTGATTGAATCGGTAAGTGATATTGCTTCTTTGTACTCATTTGTATCTGCAACTCGAAATGGTGGGGCGAATTATAAAGGAGATAACAATTTATTTCCTGATAGCCCGTTGTTGAAGCTAACGAGAGGTGTAACTAAAGAGTCATCACGTATAAATATCGCCGGTACTGGAAAAAATCAGGTATCTGTCAAAGCTCTGGTCAGAGCTAGATTATTAGAGACTGAGGCTTTTAAAGATAGCGTTGAGGCTCTAACATGTTCTGAACAACCATCTATTAAAGTCACGTTTTATTCGGCACAATCTTCGGCGTTAGCTGAACGCGAAATTCAGTTAAGCCCAGCACAATTGAAGTACGCGTGTATGACCCACGAAAGGCGCAGAGCATATTTAGATGGTGGGAAAAGTGAGCAGAAAGTAATTATTGGGGGTGCAGAAGCAATTACGACGTCTCTTTGGACAACAGTTGATAATTGGGAGCTATTAGAGAGTGCAATCGACATCCCTGATGGTGCAGTGACGATGCAAATTGAGCTTCACACTATCCCAGTCAATGGGGTTCAGAGTAATTTAGAAAGCTACTTATTTTATAGGCCAGAGTATAAAGTTCATTAACTTATAAAACGTATGTGGGAGACAAGTGTATTTTGTCTCTCACATATACTCTGAAGTTATATGTTTGTGTACTCATCATATTTATTTGTGTAATAGCGAAAATTTCACATATCCTACTTTTAGTATGTCAAACAACCCACACTAGTATCTAACATGGTTACGATTGTTTCGAGGAAGCAAATTGTGCATGTACTTAGTGCTGACACAGAGCACATAGTGCCGTTAATGTCAGTCAGATATTTCATGCCTTTCCTCAGTTACTTATAATTGATGAGTCGTGATGTTTTTGGTGCATATGTGAGAGAGCTAGAGAGTGGCCAAACAGATTAATCATTCTAACTGAATGCGATTGGTGTCAAAAGTAACGGATGGTTTTATCGCTGAACAAAGCCACCGGTGCTTAGGTGATGTTAATTGAGTTGACCTAACAAATAGGTTTTCACAAAATTAGACAGCCCTTGCAAAACAAGGGCTAAATGGGATCACTGTTGGTCAATATTATTATCATAGAGTGGTTTTAGTGGGCCTGCTGTTACCCAGTTGCGCATTACTTGCGCTTGGCTCAATGAAAACATCCTTTTGTCCTCATCAGCTATATTGTTGTGACGCATATAGTTGAAGAGTAGGTCTTGATTAATGCAGCTTGGACTTTGTTTTATCACGCCGTCGCACGATAGTGTATGGTGACTCCCTTTGGGGCCATCGGCTATGTGGCCAACTAAGCCTAGAAAATGTCCAAGTTGATGGGTCAGTGTTTTATTTAGCTTAGGATCATAAGTACGACTTGAATAGTCTGCAACAGCACGATAATCAAGACTGATCCCAGGGGCGACTGATGTTCCAGCGGGGTACGTGATACTGTACTGAGACTGCTCAGGCGGTTTTTCTCCAACCCAAATATTGATGTATTTATGCGGGTGGTACAGCGAGCCTAGCATGCTTGCGGTGCTTATATGTCCCTGATCGGCTATACGATTTATTCCCGTAAATGTTTCGCCACTGGGTTGCTGTGTCGCTAAGTAAAACTGAATGCCCACATCTGCAATATAAGGGATATGCTCAACAGCGACCCTCGCTGTACCACTTAACATATTTAGAGTTTCGAGCAAATCTGATGATCTGAAATGTAAGTTAAGCAATTCAATTTGGGTTTCAATTTGAATATCATCGATAGTGAAATTCTCATTTTCTAGAACATGAACCACGATAGGTAATCTAATGGTGTGGGAAAATGCTTTGGGGGTGTCGAACTGAGATTTAAATTTAGCCGTAATATGACAGGGAGATTGGGCATTTTTTACAGACCATACACCAGATGTTTTTTTGACACCGCACCCTTGAATACTATCGAGGACTTGGTCAGTATGGGGTTTGGTTACAATATTAAAGTCGCTACCTTGCTCGACTCTCTTTGGTAATGATATAAACCTTCCATACCCTTCGACTGAGCTTGTGATCGGTAGCAAGATGCTATTTGTTTTGCTCGTGACGTAAATTGTACAAACTTTACTGCCGCCAATCACTTGGATTTTTTGTGTATTTTTGTCAAACGAGGCATCACAGCCCTTGATATCGGTGACTCGATATCCAGATTGCGCATTCAGTGTAAAGTCACCTACCTCTCCTATACTCAAGCTGAGTGATTTTGGGGCAGCGGATATAGCGTCATTGTCGAATTCAATATTAATGTTGAATTTAGTGGTTTGTGTATTTTCACTATTTTGCACGAGCGCGGCGATTGAACCACTGTCTTGGGTTGGCGTTGTGTCATTATCACCAGAGCAGCCTATATTAACTAAACTGAGTAAAGCAATAGATAAAACGCGAGAACTGATCATTTCGTATAAACTCCTAACATGTGGCGTTGCTTGATGGTATTACCTGATATTAAACACCTGACTGTAAGCAATCCGCTATTGAGAAGAGGGCACACTATCATTGTATTGGCTTTGTTTACTCTGAATAGTTCTTAGTAGTTATTTTTACGCCTTTTAATATTGGTTTACGTTTTTTAATTTATTGAAATATATACTTATAATTTTCCGAACGAGATTCTTACGGTTGTGTAAATAAAGTGGCTGACTTTTTAAGTTGGTTTTTTTACGAGAAACCGGCGAGGTTTTTGTAACCTTCACTACGGCATTTACGGTTTCTTTTAGCTCGCTATTTTATATGCTGGTCTGAGTAGTACTCAGACTGTCGTGCAGAGGTGTATAGTCAAAAAAAGTTGTGTTATAAACCTTAGCTCGAATTTAAAAGGTTTATGTTGCAGGCCAGAAGACACAGCTATAATTGGTTACAGGCTTTAGTGGCAAGAATATAGAAAATGGAATAGAGGATGCAAAGTTTGCAATTCAAGGTTGGACAGTGGGTATTAGACGAACGGACATTCTGTATTCGAAATAATGATAAACACGTTGAGTTAAGTCCAACAGCATTTAAGCTTTTACAGTTATTTATTTCACATGAAGATAAAGTGGTCTCTATTGCGACTATTAAGGAGCAGGTTTGGCAAACGGAATTTACCACTGATAACTTGGTTTATCAAACCATTCGTAACCTTCGGCTGGCACTCGAAGATGGAAACGAACAAGACTACATTAAGACAGTTCCTCGATTTGGCTATCAACTTATCGCACCGGTAACCCAACATGACAGCAAACAAGTATCACGTTCGGTCGCGCCGAGAACTGAGCGAGAAAAAAATCGATTTGTGTTGATAGGCGGGATTTTAGTAACGCTTTTGGCGGTGATGGTGCTGACACGTTATACATGGTTATATTTTAATCAGACCCAAAGCCAAATTGCACTCAAGGTGAACACACCAGCACACTTAGTGGTTATTAACCCGTTTTCTGGACAAAATAATGAGGTGTTTAGTCAGTTTGTAGACAATCTATCTAAAACGTTGCACATCACACAAGTTCAGCGCGCTGAACATAGTAATATGCTGGAGACTATCAACGGCCTCGGTAGCGATACAAAAATTGTGTTGGAGTATATATCTGATAAAAACGCGATGTTGGGGCTGGTTTTTATGGGGTTACCATCCCGTTTAGTTCATATTGAAATGCAACCATTAGAGAAGCTTGATCAGGCAGTTGTTTCAAATTTAGTAAGCCGTGTTACGACACCGATGTTGAAGCAGGGTAATTCAGGCATTGCAGAACTTGTTAGGGCTAATACACAGTTAAAAGCATTGGCATCTTTGTCTAACAGTGAGCAGCTAGAAATGGCGAAACAAAAACTGTTTGATGAAATTGAAGTGAATAGCTTAAACGAGCAACAAAAAAGAGCAAAACTTGCGTTTATCGACACCTTGCTGGCATTTTATCAAATAGATCACTTTGATAATGAACGCCTGTTATCCGGCGTAAATTATCTACTTGCACGGTATCATCAAAGCAATTATTCGATCATATCCGCGGCGCTATATTTGGCTGAGCAAGGCGCAATAAATATTGCATTTCAGCTTGTTGAAAAGTTAGAACAAGATCATTTTCTCACGTATATTCAAGGCCTATTCCATCTTGAGTTAGGGGAAGATAAACGCGCATTACACCATTTTGAAAAAGTCTTTAGACACGAACAAAGTTTTGAAGATAATGCTTATTTTTATTTTCAAGAACTATTGTATAGCAAACAAAATACACAAATGAGCCAGTATAGTGGGTGGTTAGAAAGTAAAAGTTATTTATCAAACAATATCGATTACATATTTTTCAATTGGTATGTCATGCATGGCAAATTTGAACTCGCTATGTCACTACTCACTCGTTTTCAAGATCAACTCACTTGCAATGATGATCTCACCGGTTCAGCAGCAATGCTGAACTCCGCCTTAGGGGATGTACGCTGGAGTGAGCGCTGGATGACACAGTTAAATGAGGTGAATGCGAGAGATTGGCGTATTCCGTGGCTGACATTTGCAAACTATGCGACAGCTGACACATTAGCGACTTATTCGAATTGGTATCAAGGGTATGCTTCTAGTGTGCTGGGAAACAACGGTTTATTTGAACCACTATTTTTAAGTGCGGTCATTGAACTTTCAATAGGACAAAAACATCACGCAGAACAAGCGCAATCCTTGATGACTAAGGCGACATCAAGCTTCAGTCAAGATGCAGTGATAAAGTTAGCCAATGCCGTGATTGAATCACAATTAGTCTTTGATAACCAAGATGAGCGCATACAATATTTGCTCAAGTATGAACCTTTGGCGCTGGCACTGCCTAATGATGAAATTGCATTATCAGATTTGATCCTTGGCAGTTATTTTATGCTTAATGACGATATAAACAAAGCAGAGCGCGCACTGGTGCAGGGTTGTAAAAAAAGCCCCGCGTTATGTGAGCGCTGGGGAACACTTCCCATTTTTTCAGCGGTTGTGAACACAACGAGCACACAACTCACGATTAAAAATGCGAAACATGTGATTAGCGCTGCACAACCGGCTTTGGAAGATTTCAATCAACAGCTGTTTCAGGTGTGTCGGTAATGTGGTTTTTTCTTTACGGCTTTGAGTGTATTTGTACTTGATTGATTTTTATTGATTTCAAATGAGAGCGGCAGTCAATGAATGTGAGGGCGTTGCGTAAAGCGAGCGTAATACACTCGCTTTATTGCGCCGTAATTTACACTGACTAATACTCTAGTTGTCCGCCGTTATTTATGAATGTAACGTATTCATTCCATACATCTTCAACTCCGCGACCTATTGTCTGTCTGAATGCTGCGTCAAATGACCATGTATAGTTACCCATGTCTTTCGCGGCTTTGTTAAATTTGTAGATAAATTGATTATCGAGGCGGCTTTGCACGTAATGGAAAAAGAAGCCAGTAGTGGTGTAGCCACCAAGCCATTTTTTGGGGTCATTCACATTAGGTTGGCGGGTTTTATGAAATCCAACACCAATGCGGACACCATCCGCTAAGCCTTCAGTAAATGCCCAATAGGCCTGACCATCTCCATAAGAATCATGCGTTAAAGGGGAGTTGTTATAGCCATGGGTCACCTCATGAAATAATATTCCATCAATTTCATCAGCAATAGCCGCATCTGAGTTGCCGCCTTCACGATAGAGTTTTTCTAAATGTGTGGTACTCACTACAATGGTCATTTCACCAGATCCATCTTCACCCATTTTATACGCAACGAATTCTTTTCCCCAATGATCTTTAGCACGCAATTCAAAGCGGAGCTTTTTAAAGCGGTTAGATTCTATCGCGTCTTTATATAAAACTTTTGCAACGTCGATGCAACGTTGTGCCATATGTGCCGCAGGGTCTTGAATGATGCGTTTAAGCAATTGCGATCCTTGCGTTTCAGGGTTTAGGTCGACAAAATCGACCACTGGCTTTTTCCATTGTCCGTTACCCGGATCGGTCGGCACATTTTCTTTAATGGTGATATTAAATTGCGTATTTGAATACCCATACACTGAAACATATAAGTCGTTGCTGGTGGCGCTGCATTGTTCATTTGCCGTAGGAGAAGTACTTTGGCAGACATGCTGACTCGTTGTCGCGACTGCACCGACATTTAAATATAAGTCAGCATCGCCAGTACCTGAGGTGGTTGCGATGACTTCATTGGCCACATTATACGGACCAAAATGCTGCCATTGTCCGGTTGTTAGCATGTGTTGCTCATTGACCGGCAGAGGGTTTGTACCATTGTCACCACTTGCGTAGCCAAATAATTGAACCTCGGCTAATTGCAAAATAGCTGCACCATTATTATTTTGAATATTTAAGCGTATTTGGTTAAATGGCTGACTATTAAAGAAGGTATACTCTTTAGTTTGATGGCGGCTACTAAAACTCTGACCATTTTGGGCATTCAAAGATGTCCAATTAATCCCATCATTCGAGCCTTGTAGTACCCAGCTTTTTGGGTCTCTACTTGGTACATCATTGGCTGACGTAATACTGTAACCTTGTATGACCATACCCTTTGAAAATGTATATTTGAGCCAACCCTGAGGGTCAAAAGTAAGCCATTTACTATATTGATCGTTATCAAAAGCATGATATGCCGACTCATATGTACCATTTTGGGCCGATGCTGTAATAGCTGCAGCATTGGGTTGTGTAATGTCTTCATTAGCAGCTGTGGTTGCGAATGAGCTTGTGCTCGTGCAAGTTAACATAGCTAATAATAAGTATTTCTTTTTATAACCTTGGTGAAGTTTTATCATCATAATACCCTTTACTTGTTGTATCGTTCCACTTTTTATTTTTTGATATATTTGGCTACGCTAGTAACCCATAAAAATATAAAGTAGATTATTTATTGTTTTCTTTTGGAACGATCTAAATATCAATGGTATTTAAATTTAAGTCAAATATTCAGTCATGAAAAATTAATATAAGATCGTCTCAAAGTAGGGTTAAGTAGATGATTATTCTATCTAGAATACTCAATTTATATTTTTAGTTATATCTTATTGTATTTTGAAATATACAACGGGTGTTATCTTGTCATAATCAAAGTTGGTTTTTTGTAAGTTATTGGTTTTGTAAATTTTATTGTTATTTTGAAATGCACAGACAGAGTGCGTTATAACGAGACGATACGGACATTATCACATTGGTAAATCGCACCATCATCTGTTCACCATGTTGGGAAAATTATGATGATTTTCACCGCAGATAAGTTAAACCTCGCAGCCTCAGGCTCAGATAACATGAACGCAGCTGATAGCGAGATGCCCCACGACATTTGGGTATGCCCAATGATGTGTTAAATCATGCGTTATTATCACTGGCACAATTACCTGCACATGAAAAAGCGGCTTGGCAAAGGGTATTTGATTACTATATTTTTAACAATGATGATCAGCATACTCATATTCCAAATGATGCGCAAGGCAGGTTGGCTGCCATGAACCCCGCACAATCAATGGCGCTACGTGCTGAATTGATCAACGTATTGAATAAATAACCCCCTAATTTGTTAAATGCATTGTTGATTTTTTATTCTTTAAATGTTAATTGTATGTTTCTTGAACTTATTTGAGGAACAAACATGTATCGGTTTAACACATTACTTTTGGCTAAATTAGCCTTAGTGAGCACGATTGCTAATGCGGCAATCCCCTATGACAATGCACAATATCATTATACACAGCCAAATGGAGAAGTACTGACAATCTCCTTAGATGGTAACGACTACTTTGCTTATCAGCGTACACTTGATGGGCGATTAGTCATATTTGATAATCAATTAAATGGCTTAGCCTATGCTGAGGTATCAAGTGATGGGGCTGAGCTTATTTCGACTGGGGTGTTAGCCAAGGCGGACACCGCGAATAACTCGCAGCAAGATGCAGCTGACCATCGGGCTTCACAAAAAGGCACGTTACAACAATATGTGCAAAATGTGAAAACCTTAACCCCCGCCGCGGTGAGTGCAAAAGTAGCACAAGCGCAACAAACCATGTTGTTAAGTACCGAGCAATTACACAGCCATACTTTAGTTAACAATCAAACCCAACCTCATGTAACGCACGATGTAAATCAAGTCACTACGCTCGAAGAGGCTGCGGGTAATGTAAAAGGCCTTACCATAATTATTGATTTTCCTGATCAGCGGGGCACCATCAATAAAACCCAAATTGAGTCTTTTTTAAATGATATAAATTACACCGAATTTGGCAATGCGCAGTCGGTACGCGGGTACTTTAGGTCGGTCTCAGGGGGCAAGTTAGATTATACCAATACCGTTACGCAGTACTACACCGCGAAAAAGAACAAATCGTACTATGCCGACAGCCGTTATAGCTCTACCGTGCGCTCACAAGAGCTGATAAAAGAAGCCTTAGATTGGCTTGAAGTACAGCAAGGCTTTGACTTTTCGACGTTATCAACCAACAGCAGTAAGCAAATAAAAGGTTTAAACATTTTTTATGCGGGTAATTCTGACAGCAGTTGGTCAAAAGGGCTGTGGCCACACATGGCACGGTTGAGCCCGCAATTTTGTGCTGACGGCGTATGTACCGACCGATACCAGATCACCGATATGCGTGATAGCTTAGCGATTGGCACCTTTGTACATGAATCAGGGCACTTGATCACCAATTGGCCTGACTTGTATGACTATGATGGCAGCTCAGAAGGCTCTGTCGCAAGCTTTGGCGTGATGGGCTATGGTGCAATTGGCACTACCAATAAGTTTAAACCTACGCCTCCAGTGGCACACTTTCGCAACCTTGCTGGATGGGATGCAGTCACAGAGCTAAACCCCGCCATAAATAGCAATGCACCAAAAGGGGTGTTAACACACACGTCGGCAAGTAACACATCGTATAAGTGGACTAACCCAGCCAACCGAAACGAAGCGTTTTACATTGAAGCGGTTCATCGCGCAGGACAAAATTCAGAGCAGTTAGACTCAGGACTTGCGATTTGGCACGTAGACAATGCCGGTAGTAACTCGAATGAGTGGCGACCATACATTCAAATGGAACACGCCGACGCGAATCGAGATCCAGAAAACAACATAAACCGCGGTGACAATAGCGACTTATTTAAAGCCGCAGGAGAGTTTTCAAGTACTTTACCCAATGCATTAACCAATAAAGGCACCAATGCACTGTGGTGGAATGGCCAAGATTCGGGCTTGTCGATTAAGAATATTTCAGACGCTGCGGCCACGATGTCATTTGAGCTTGTCACCGGCACACCGCCCCCAACGGGTGATGTGTATACAGGCACGCTGGCGAACAAAGAACAGCACGTTCACCCTGATGGCCGCTGGTTTCAATATGCGGGTGGCACCATTAGCTTACAACTTGCCGGCCCAAGTAATGCCGACTTTGATTTAAAACTTGAAAAGTGGACCAATGGCAGCTGGCAGCAAGTCGCGATATCTGAAACACCGACATCGCAGGAATCAATTAATTACGCTGCCGCCAGTGGTTATTACCGCATCTTGGTGTATTCGTATTCAGGGGCTGGAAGCTATCAGTTAACAGTTAATAAATAGCGTGAGTAAATAAGTCACATGAGTAAGCAGAGCTAAATTTTTGTATGTGTATCTAGTTCTGAGCTCAAAACGGCAATCACAGGGTAAGCAATTATTCTGTGATTTTTTGAGGTATGATAGGGGAGGGTTATTCAACCATTACAGCTTTCTTTCTCGTTATGTAAAGTGAGATTACGCTCGCTTAACTCAAAGTGAAATCTTTATGATTATGAATTTATTGTGCTTTTTACTTTTTGGATTTTACATAACGAGTCAAATACGTTCTCAGTTAAGTCAATTATCGGGTTCATTAGGTGTGGGAAGGTGATTGTGATATGTTGCAGATAATGGTAATTTGTTAATATTAATTTAATTGGCTTGTGATTCTGGTTTTCTCTGAACGGAATGAGAGCAGAGTGATTGTCGGTATTTATGCTAAAACGTTGTTAGGTAAAAGGAATATTCAATGCAATCAGTGCGTTCTAAACTCGCAGGTATTGACGAGACTCTTTCAAAGTGGAAAGAAGATAAAACCTCTGGAGAAGTTTATCATGAGTTAATCAAATCCGAGTTAAGTCGGATTTTGAACGACAAAGAATTCCCAGGCCATTTGAAGCTCAAACTCAAAGAATTGACTTGGCATATAAATGCAATGTTAGGAATTGAAGATGATAATGGGCATGGTTTTGAGCAACATTGGGTGTGGGCGTATGGTGTTTTAATGGCAACTAGGATGTAATTTTTACCTAACAAGTGCCTAAACCTGAAGAGACGCAAAACAGCAGGCAGCGCTCCTTCGTCGCTCAGTTTAGCCTGCTATTTTTCGCCGGTTAGGCAAGCGTTAGCTTTCTCTTTAGTCATGCAGTTGTTGCTACAAAAGGTTTTAATGAAAATTTTTATAGATACAAATATATTTTATAATAATTGGATGTTACGAAGTGCGTACTTTCAGCTTCTATCGAATTATGTGGCTAATACTGAATGTAAATTGCTCATATCAGATGTAGTAATAAAAGAAACCGAAAATAAGTATAGAGTTGAACTAGATAAGATTACTAAAGAGTTGGCAAGTATATCGACTAAAGTAGGTAGTTTCACTGAGTCACACTTTACAATCGATATGAACCAACTCCCAACTAATGAATACGATTTTAGTACAATAATCCATAGTTACTTCCCTAGTTTGAAAACCATATCATGTAACAAAGTAGATAATGAAAAATTAGTTAAAAAAGCAATTCTTGGAAAAAGACCATTCAGAGAAAATGAAAAAGGCTACCGTGATGCAGTTATCTGGCATTCATTAATTGACTATCTATCGGAAAATAGAATCTCGGAAGATATAGTATTTATTACAAGTAACACCTCTGATTTTTTTGTTAAAAATGGTAATGGCTTCGATCTCCATGAAGATCTCGTTTGTGATTTAAAATCCTTAAATTTGAACAATAAATTCAAAATATATACATCACTAAAATCGTTCATCAAAGAAAATATAAATGAAGAATTGCATGGCTTCATTCATGAAGATAGTTCCGAGCTCGAAGAAAGGTTTGGTGAGGTTATCGAAGATGAATTTGAGGACTTTGCTACTGGTTATATGAATAATCACACTATCAATCAACTTAAGAGTATTTTCTTGGAATCAGATTGGAGTGTAGAGTACCTAGATCTCATGAAATCAGCCAGATTTGAGGTTTGGGAAGGTATGGAAGATCCCTCTATTTCTAGGTGTTTTAAAATAGAAGATAACAAGATAGCATTTGAATACTCTTTTAACTTAAGGAGATGCACACTGGAGTTTATGCTTAACACAGACGATTTTTTTGTTAATAAAGCAGGTATAAACGCGGTATTTATGAACGCGGAAACTAATGATGAAAATACAAACGTCTACAGGTTTCCGAGAAGCTATTTTACTGGAAGTGGTGTGTTTAACCTGACAACAGGAAGTGTAGAACAAATGGAAATTGATAGTATCTGGTTCAGGTAATGCTAGCAAGGCGCTTAAACGGAACTAAAAATGTTGGTTGGGTTTCGCTCCGCTTCACATTATAACCAACAATTTTAGTCCGCTTAGCTTGCTTTACTGAAATTGAAAAAATAACGAATCAAAAAATAATCATGGAAGTACATTATGGTAAGTAGTAATTCAGGTGTAGAAGGTGGCTCTGGCTATTCATTTCAGCGTTGCTGTGTTGTTTTTCTATTATTTGAAGGCTATGAAGAATTAAACATAGAGAATTACTTTATTTGCTTAGAGCACCATGAAGATTTTCTATTCGCATTTTTAGATGAAAATCGGCATTTAAAAAAAATTGATACATACCAAGCAAAAAAATCAAGAGATGACTGGAAAACAGATAATGATCTTTGCGAGATAATTGGAAAAATGACAATGGTTGGTAAGGAGCTTATCAATGATCCTCACGACAAATCTAATGATTATCAGCATACGCTAAACTTTCTGACTAATCGGAATGTATTGTTAACAAGTAAAAGAGAAACCGGTGTCAAACAAGATAAAATCAAAGTTCAAGTTTCAAATCGACGCAAAAAATACTCTGATTTAACAGACAAAATTAAGAAAAATATTGAACCAAGAATTTGCCAGTCAATACTTGAAAGAACTCAACTAAAGAATGTTCATTTTCACTATATTGATTTTGCTCAAAGTTACCAAAGCTGGCAAAGAGAGCTAAAAGGTTTATCCATGGAGCACTTTGGTCAGGAGGTGAATGACCACGAGGCTGTTATTTCTTCATTAATGCGATTATTAGAGGATGCAGAGCAAACATACAATGATGACAATAAAGTTCTTTTGTCTGACCTAACCAAAAGAGTAACTAAAGACAAGATAAATGAAACTTTCAATATGTTCATTGAAAGTAAAAAGTCTTTTGATTTTTGGAGAAAGTATTCGGAACAAATTTCAACTCAATTAAAATTAAAACTCCCAATACGACGAAGAGCAAAAGAACTGCTTGAAAATTGTTTTGATTATTTTAAGGATATTCAACAAGTTGAATACCGTAAGATTTACAAGTTTGTTGAAACTAGAACAGATATTGATGAGAAGCACATCAGTGAAGTTGATTGCATTGTGGATTTATATCACAGTTATCAAGAAGAATTCCAACCTAGATTAGAAAACTACATGGTGTCATTCGCTGTAATTGCAGCATATGTAGAGACAAGAGGGATGTATGTCTAAATTAATTTTAAAAAGTTTACTGGTTTATTCTCCCAATGGCGAGAAAGGTTTTCATACAGAATTTAGTGAATCAGTAAATATTGTTCACGGGCGAAATACATCTGGGAAAAGTACACTTATTCAATCAGTTATTTATTCCATGGGTATAAATGACTCAAAAGATAATTTGAATGATATTAATAGTGATGATGTGTTTTTTAGACTTGATTGCGTTCTAGAAAAAGCAGAGGAAACTTGTAAGCTGGTATTTGTACGGTCTGATGATACGTTAGTTTTACAAAAAGGAAGTGAACCTCCTATTAGATTTGATGGTATTAATAGTAACAATTCTTTTGAGTACGGTAGGTATAAAGAGCTTCTATCAAAATTAATGGGATTTGATTTAGTCCTACAAAAGCAATCTGAGTTAATTGGTGCGCCGTTAGAAGCAGCACTATTGCCGTATTATATATCTCAATCTGTAGGGTGGGTTTATATACGTGAGTCAATTGGAGATTATAGGTTTTATAAGGATTTCAAATTTGATTATTTAGATTACTATTGTGGTATTGAGAGTGGTCACGAAAGAATCAATAAATATAACCTTGAAAAAGAGCAAAAAGAATTAAGCTTTGAGTTGAAGCAACTTGATTCTTATGAAGTTAAAAATGAAGAGTTGAAAGTATCAAAGTTACTTGATGAGCGATTTAGAGGTGAGGCTGAAAACTACCTAGAAGGCTATCAAAGTTTAAACAAAGACTTGTCAAATAAAGAAGCAGAGCATACGAAATTATGCAATAAAGTAAGTATGCTAAGAGGCAGGCAAAAGGTATTATCTCAAATAATAACCAACATAAAAAATCAAAAGCCAAAAGTTGATCAGTGCCCCACGTGTGACCAAAACCTACCGGGTGATTTGAAAGAGTTTTATAGCTATAGCCAAGATATTAACGATGCTTTAAAAGAAAAGGACAGGGTAAAAGAACACATTAAAAACAACGCTGCGAAGTTGAACTCGGTTGAAAAACTTATAACTTCTTTAAGAATTAAAATAGAGAAGGATTATGGGGTTTTACGACGTTTAAAATCGGATAATATTACATTTGATTATTGGCTGAATCATAATGCCAACTTACAAATGTTAAAAAACATTTCTATCAAAAAAGCTGCATGTGAAAAAAGAATTAACGAAATTAATATTGATATAGAAAAGCTTGGGAAAGGTGTTGATATTGACTCCTTGAGAAAAATTAAGGAAAGAGAATTCCTTTCTATATTTAAACGTAAAGTTTCAGCGTTAGGTGTTAAGTTACCAAAAGAAACCAAATATCAGGCTTTGTATTCTTTAAATTCATTTCCGTATCAAGGCGTAGAGCTACATCAGTTGTTAATGGCTTATAACTTCTCGTTCTACGAAATGGTCATGAAAAATTCTACTATTCATAGCTTTCCATTTCTTCTTGATGCGGTTTTTAAAGAAGATATTGATTCGGGGAGCAGAAGTAATATTTTCAACTTTCTTTCTCATGAAACTAAATCCAGTGGGCAAGTTGTTTTTTCTGTCGCGGAATACAAGGGAGATGAAACTTCATCTAACCCTCTTTTTAATGTTGAAGCCATTAAAAAACAATTTTTTCCTAAAGACACAAAATTAATATGCATTGGAGATAGTAAATCAAAAAGGGCATTTTTATCCAATACAGCTTTGATAGATAGTGTATTAATTCACGATACAATGAACTTGTTAGAAGTTGTCTGATATTTAGTGCCAATACGCAAGCTAACACATATGAACCTTCTCGGGTCAAGTAAGCATAACGATTCTTTTTAGCTGCTTTAAAGCAGCTAATTTGTATCGGCAATTCTTAAATCTATTCAACTTCGCTATGTCGGTGAGCCGTTAAAATCGTTTACGGCAAACACATATTGAGGGTCTCTTATTGCGATCACATCGCAGCCTAAATCAGTCGATACGGCTTATTGTTTAGGGCCACTAGACATTCATCGGTTAACCTTAATCTGGCGCTACTCAAGGGGATGGCTCATTCGTCCAGTTAGTTTAAGGCTCAGCTAAGGAAACATTTTAAAAGACACCCAACGTAGAACGATTGTGATACGATGACCTGCATTAACTTTTGAATAGATGTCACTTATGAATTTTAACTGACACCCATTCAAAATTGATGGATTTTCAATCATTGCCTATCTTTTAGATTCAGCTTAAAAGATAGGCGTTTTACCTCATGGCGACAGCACGAAAAAGACAAGTGAGTTTAACTGACACTAAATATTACCATTGTATATCTCGGTGTGTTCGTCGTGCGTATCAAAGAAATTTAAGAAGACACCCATCCAAAATTGACGATTTTTCATTCATAAAGAAATTTAAGAAGACACCCATCCAAAATTGACGATTTTTCATTCATCGCCTATCTTTCAAATTTAGTATGAAAGGTAGGCAATTCCTCGATGGCTACAGCACGAAAAAGGCAAGTGAGTTTAACCGACACCAAATACTATCATTGTATTTCACGGTGTGTTCGCCGTGCTTATTTGTGTGGTGAAGATAAGGTAACAGGGCAATCATATGAACACAGAAGATGGTGGATAGAAGACAAACTGCTGGAACTTGCTAAAGTATTTTGTATTGATGTGTGTGCATATGCGGTGATGAGTAACCATACTCACATTGTACTTTATGTAGATGATATAAAAGCTAAAAGACTGAGTAATAAAGCGGTTATCATCAGATGGCATAAGCTGTTTAAAGGCACCATACTGTCTCATAAGTACATTCAAGGCGAGCGGCTAGACTCAGCGCAGCAATACTTTTTAAATAAAGACACTGAACTATTTAGAGAGCGC
>NZ_JAGJEK010000039.1:0-34618 GCF_018101015.1 Pseudoalteromonas sp. MMG005
GCACCATGGTTGGCGGGTTAGACGCGCCTTTTGGATGCGTACTTTTTGAGTTTACGGTACAAAGGGGCTGGTTAACACAACACCGCATCTGTAGAATACAAAAAACCATCAAAACGGACCTAGCAAACACATCAGCTTGCTGTTTTGCTTTCCTTGAACTCGATAAATCTGCGTTAGAGTAGCCAAGGTGACAGAAAGTAATATTTTTAATGTATTTCACAGTGAAAAAATATTGAAGCTGTGTTGCAATGGTGAGCGTATAATTATGTGCCTGTCCTATTTTACTTTTTACTAAAGGTTGAGGCATCAATAAAAAATAATTTAAAACGGGTAATTCTACAGGCTCGTTATAACTCTCTCGGATGTCGGAACATATGAATCTCGTAGTGACCACTTCACCAGCGGAAGAAGACCTTAAAACATTAAGTGTAGGTATTGGCTCTTATAACAAAGATTACCTTCCTGATGAAGTCAGCTTTGAAAAGGACACCAACTTTGCTGTTATCGCGAAAGACGATAATGGAATCGTTTTAGGGGGGGGTAGAGCAAAAGCATTCTGGAACTACTGTACTATTGAACTACTTTGGTTATCAAAAGAAGCAAGAGGTTTAGGGCTGGGTAGTAATTTAATGAAAGCAGCTGAAAAATTTGCTAAAGACAAAGGTTTTGGCTACGTCCGCACTGAAACTTTGAGCTTTCAAGCAAAGCCTTTTTACGAAAAACTAGGTTATAAAGTATTTGGTGAGTTGCCTGATTATCCTAAAGGCCATACAACATATTGTTTAGTCAAAGAGCTATAACAAGCCAATTAAATAAGGATAATGATCCTTCCTCGCTTTAGAGGACACCTCGTAAAAAGAGGATACATTAAGAAGAGTAGGGCCATTTCAGCCAAAATAAAGCCACAAAAACCCGCCGCTAAGACCGATAAAATCCCCCTCAAAGCACATAATAAAAATCAAAGTGGAAAGCCACTAAACGATTGAATTGAAATAGGAACTCGGCTATGGTTGAGGCATCAATAAAAAATAAATTATAACGAGTAATTCTACAGGCTCGTTAGTTTACAAAGGGAGTTTGGTGGTGTTTGAGAGTATTGCGGTCTATTCAGGATTAATTGCAACAATCTGGATTTTCATTGGTGTTTATGTAGCAAGTAGGTTTTATACTGGTTACAGTCATTCTAAGCAATTTTGTAGTGAGTTAGGTGCGACTGGTAGCCCAACTGAAAAATTATCTCCTTTAATTAATAATTACCCTCTTGGTTTTCTATTTTGCTTTTTCGGTTGGTATCTGGCTCAACTCTCAAATGTTTCAACTTTAGTGAATGTTGTGGGTTGGTTAGTCATAGTTCATGGTGTTGGTACATGGGTCGCAGGTTACTTCCCAATGGACGCCGATCCATTTACTAAGAATCCAACTTTTAATTGTAAGGTGCATTCTTGGGCAGGTTTTATCATGTTGCTTTCATTAGTTGTAGCACCAATATTAATTGCTATAAGTCCAACAACTGAAATTATCCCATTATATTTCCGTATTTTTTCATTATTTTCTGTTGTCGCTGCTGTTTATTATCTTTTCTTAATGGCTAAAGCTGTAAAATCCCAAAGCAATCCAGGCATCCATCAGCGTATTTCATATGGCTTTCAGCTAATTTGGCTAAGTGTTTTTTCATTAGTATTGGTGTAAATGTAAACTAACAGATATGAACCTTCTTGGGTCAAGTAAGCATTAAAAAGATTAAGATGAGACAGTCAAAAATTTATAGCAGGAGGTTACAACATAAAAGGGCAGTCAAAAATCTCTTGCCTAATTGAGTTGCGATGGTGAGTGTATAATGATGTGCCCGTCCTATTTTACTCTTATGGTTCATAATATAGAAAAGCTACAAAACAGGATACATTAAGAAGAGTAGGGCTATTTTAACCAAAATAAAGCCACGAACATCCGCCACTAAGACTGATAAAATATCCCTCAAATAACATAATGAAAATCAAAGTGGAAAGTGACTAAACGATTGAATCAAAGTAGGAACTCGGCTATGGTTGAGACATCAATAAAAAATAAATTAAAACGTGCAATTCTACAGGCTCGTTAGGCATTCAAAAAGGGTTTGTCATACAATGAAAAATTTGTATCTTATACTAGCCATATTAGGTGGCATAATTCCTTATCTATTTTTCTTCCAATTTATCCAACTTGAAGGCGTAAATATACCTTTATTCATCGAGTCCTTATTTGTAAATGGTGCGGCGGCAGGCTTTAGTGTAGATTTGTTAATTAGCTCATTTGTATTTTGGTTTTTCATGTTTCAAGAGTCAAAGGTGTCTTCTAATCCAAAACCATATCTATATGTTATTATTAATCTTACTATAGGATTAAGTTGTGCTTTGCCAGCTTATTTATATGCAAAAGCTAGAGTAAAAAATACCTAACAAGATAATTGGACTCCCAACCTCTACACTGAGGTAGGAATTATTTTCGGAGTTCAAGTATGAATAAGTTAAGAATTGGTGTCGATTTAGCTCATAAATTAATACAAGTTTGTAGTTCTACAAATATTAAAGTGCACTCAAATAATGAGATGACACTGCAATAATTTAGAGAGTATTTGGCGACGCTTAGTCCTTCAAAGGTTATTTTTGAAGCGTGTGCCTGTCCCATAGCTGCTAGCAGGTAGCGCCTCAGTTCAACAAGTATTTATGCAGCACAAACAACGTGCTCCATAAATACTTAATAGTTATACGCAAAACGGAGTTTTGAGTGAAATTTCTACCTTATATTTTCATATTTATTTTCATTAATTCGATTCAATTAGTCAAAGCTCAAGATAGAAATACCTTTGAAATTCCTCGAAGTAATGTTATCGAAATTCAAGATCCTGATTCAGGAAGGGTTTACCCTCTGTTTATAAAATTACCACGCTCATATAACAAACGAGAAGATAAGTCATATCCTGTTATCTACTTAACCGACGCATGGTATAGTTTCCAAATTGTATCTGGCGCTACTAGATTTCCAATGAATACAGGAAAAATGAAAGAGGCAATAATTGTCGGGATTTCATACTCAAAAGGATCTAAAGGCCCCTCTAGCCGGATTCGTGATTATACTCATACTGAAGATTCAAGCTGGAAGTTTCAAACAGGAAAAGCGAAAGAACATATTAGTTTTATTGAAAAGTCAGTTTTCCCTTTCATTGAAAAAAACTACAGAGTAAATGAATCTAGGACTTTTGTTGGTAATTCACTTGGTGGACTACTTGGGGCATACATATTGTTTACTAAAGCTGATATGTTTAATAATTATGTTTTAGGCAGCCCATCTGTTTGGTTTAAAGATAATGATATTCTTAAAATTAAAACAGATCCTAATTTAAATAAGCATAAGGTGTTTATTGCTGTTGGTGCTAATGAGACTATTCAACTGGATTCGCCAAAACACGACATGGTCAAAGGTGCAAAGGAACTTGAGTTAAAGCTATCAGGTGAGTCATTCCCTAATACAAAAGTAAAGCTATTAACTATTCAAGGCGCAAACCATGAAACTGCGTTCCCAACTACTGCAATTCAAGGGTTGTATTGGCTGTTCAAAGAGTAGTGAACACATATGAGCCTTAACTCTGTCAATAGGCACTAATACTCTTTTTGGCCGTTTTTATACAGTGACGGCCAACTCTAAAAATCAATAAACAAAGTCGTTTATTTCGTCTGTCGATGTGGCTGTTAAACAAGTTGCTTACGGCAAACACAGAGTGAGGCTCTCTTATTGCGATCTCATCGCAGCCTACTTTTGTCCACTTCCTTATGGATTCGCAGAGGCACTATGCCTAAATGCAAGTAAGGTGGGACAGTCACAAATTTCTTGCATAATAGGGTGGCGTTACATTGTAATGTTGAGCGTATAACTGTGTGCCTGTCCCATTTTATCGTGTCAAGAATATACGCGATCGCGCAATGGCAGCTGTAGTGTCTGGTACATAATATAGAAAAGCTACAAAACAGGATACATTAAGAAGAGTAGGGCCATTTTTAACCAAAATAAAGCCGCGAATATCCGCCACTAAAACCGATAAAATATCCTTCAAATAACATAATGAAAATCAAAGTGAAAAGCGACTAAACGATTGAATCAAAATAGGAACTCAGCTATGGTTGAGGCATCAATAAAAAGTAAATTAAAACGGGTAATTCTACAGGCTCGTTATATGCCACACAGTATTAAGTAGTGTGGCTCTCAACATTAAAAGGAAGTACGAATGAAATTGTATCGTTTTGTCACAGGCCCCGATGATGAAGTTTTTTGCATGCGAGTTTCAGAGTCATTGAATAATGGTTGGGAGTTGCACGGTAGCCCAACTTTAACCTTTGATGGAAAAACTCCTATCGCAGGACAAGCTTTAGTAAAAGAAGTCGAAGGTGAAGAGTTTAGCCAAGATATTAAGTTACGCACTTATTAGCACTTGCATATAATAAGCAATTAAACTGAGATTAAAAATTGCGGGCTATTCGCTTCGCTCAATTTTAGTCCACAATTTTTAACCCGTCACTCGAGCGTTGAACTAAGTCGCTACGCGGAGATCTTATTCTCAGTATTTGAGCCACACTTTCTCTGAGTTATTTCACAACTTATAGGTCAAAAATGAAAGAAAAGGGGTCAAGTTGCTTGTTTCATAATATAAAATCAACGGCTACGACTTTTTTGATTGCAGGTCCCAGTGATTGTAAAATTGAACATTTCAAATAGTGGTTTTTAAGGCAGAAGCCCCAAGACTTTTAATGATTGTTTTATGGCCACTAGTTTTGGCTTTGCTAAATCGAATTCATGAAAAGATTAAGATTACTCCAAAAATGTTTTACGGCGTATTGGCAGTTCACGCTATTACCTGTCTAATCGCTGTTATATTTATTTATACTGAAGGTTGCTTTACAAAAGAAACAACATTGACAAGCAGAGAAGTGGTCTATCAAGGTTGTAATCAAATTGATTGCAACTCTGCAGTTTATGGTGCTGCCTTTCTAACTTTCCTCTCAGGGATGATTTCGCACTATATATTCAGCTAAAGCTTTGTTCCTAGATTCAAAAGGCAGCACATAAGATGAGATAGCCTAATATGCAGTTGTTTTATGCTTATTTTTTAAATTAATGACACGACCCTTATGATTTGGTGAAACAGGCATAAAATGCAATAGAGGGGCAAGCAACGACGTTACTTATTGAAATTGGCTTTTCAGATATGTAAGTCGTTGCAATTAAATATTCATTATTCTTCTAAATGAGATACAGAAGTACCACCTGCTGACATTTTATTAATAGGTGCACTGTGGCGCAAAGCAACGGTGTTGGCAGGTGTATTTGCTAAAAATACAGTTTGTGCGCCTTCGGTAAAGCTATCGTTATGGATGCATTGCGGCCGAATGGCAAGCGCGCTGCCGTCTAGCGGAATTTCAAACATGGTAAAGTGGTATTGCTGTATTGTGACTGGGCGATAGTAACTGTCTTCATGCGTTTTATCTAGCCTGCGTCCGAGTAAAATACGAGAAACCGTGTGATTGCCAAATGCGGGGTCTTTTCCTTGAGAAGGCAACCAAATGTGCGGAAAAGGATGATGTTCGACAAATAATCCCCCCGCTTTTTTTGCACTAAATTGATAGTCAGTGATGTACTGTGGTAGTTTTTGATCGTATTGAATACCCCATAAATCTTGGCTAAAGCCGAGCGCAAATTCTTCTTTGGGTGCCAATAAGGTGCCACCATAATAGGCTAAAGTGTCTAAGTAGGTGTGTTGTGACTCACAGGTAGTACCATACGTTAGTAAAGGGAAATTAAGTTCGTCAACATCGCAGATCAGTTGTCCTGTACTACCAAAAACATTGGCGGAACCGTCTAACCCTGTTATTCCTGCGCCATTTGTCGCGGATGTCCAAAAACCATTTACACACAGCGCTAAGTCGTTACTTGGCGGTATGCCTGTATGCTCATCATGCAGCTTGTTGAGTTTGGTTATCAGATCAGCCTCTGGGTTTACAGGGGCTTGCTGACTTTGGATGACTTGATTGGCAGATAAAGGGTCTAAATGGATTAATGTGCCAGTTCTTATGGGGCCAAATAAGCCAGTGGTAGTGAGGAGTAGTTGGTTATTAGCATCACGGTTTAACACTGCGCTATTGATGAAATCAAAGTTACTATCTAAATCAGAATTGGTTATGCCCAGGTTTTGTTTAGCATATTTCCAGCGCGGTTCACTCATTTGCTCGGTGCGGTATTGGTTAAGTGTTTGACCACCGAGGCAGTGTGCTTTTTTATATACAACGTGAGACATTTTTATCTCCTTATTAAACGGTGAGTTTTATGTATCTTGCATCGTCATGTTGCTTTCTTTTATCATCCACTAAGATTGGAAATAATGGACGTACAAATGAAACGGGACAGGCATAAATACGGTAAGTTTTATACCGTTCCTTTTGTATTTACGATGTATGTTGAAAGTGAGTGTGGCAAATCTCCTTCAAGCTCGCCATTACATG
The DNA here is from genome assembly GCF_018101015.1 of Pseudoalteromonas sp. MMG005. Lineage (NCBI taxonomy): Bacteria > Pseudomonadati > Pseudomonadota > Gammaproteobacteria > Alteromonadales > Pseudoalteromonadaceae > Pseudoalteromonas > Pseudoalteromonas sp. MMG005. Next base: position 6,528 of record NZ_JAGJEK010000039.1, read on the forward strand.
CTATTACAGATGCATATAAGAGAAGCGGGTTATGACTAAAGGAGTAATAGAGTTGATGGTTGGTTCTGAAAAAGTGGAAAATGACTTGCTTTATAACACCATACTCTTAATAAAAGTCGTATGGCGAAGCAGTCTTAACTCGCTTTAAATATGAGTTAGTCGACAGCAGTTAAGTATCTAACTATATATTAATCAGTCGGTTAATTGAGTTCTATAGGTCAGACCAATGACTATGACATCATTGATTTACATTAAAGAGGTGTCGCTCTTTTAACCTCAATAAAACCACGTATTCAGCTAAAAAAACGCACAAAACAGCCCTCAAATGAAATAATGAAGCGCACAGTAGAAAGTGACTCAACGATTGAATCAAAATAGGAACTCGGCTAATGTTGAGGCATTAATAAAAAATAATGTTAAAACGCTTAATCTACAGGGTCGTTAAATGTTTAGGAGAAGCCATGCACGTATCTGATGTAAAGAACCTTTGCCTGAGCTTTACTGACGTTACAGTAGCCGAAAGAGGGGAGCCTTCGAATATACTGACATATAAAGTACGGGCGCGAAACTTTGCTTACTTTAAAACAAGTGAACCAGAACGCTGGCGTTTTAGCGTCCGTGTATCTCCTGAAAGGTTTTTGGAGCTAACTGATCAACCTGGTGTAAAACCAGCTCGGTACATGCATCGCTTTCATTGGGTCACAATTGTTAACGTGAGTGAATTTGATCCAGACTATTTATTAGAGCTGATCAGTTGGTCTTATCGTAAGGCTTGCTCAACATTAAGCAAAAAATCACAACGCGAGTTAAACCTATAACGAGTATGCGTCGGATCACAGCCAATAGGAAATACAGTTTTATTGGACTGCGGTGATAGTCAATTTTTTATTAATTAAAAAATTTTTTGGTTTGTCTGATATGTGGCTATTCAGCATTGCTTAGTGAAAACCAACATAGGTACAAAGTAAGATCGAGCAGACATAAGGTAGCGCCGTTTTTACCTGCTTTTCAATCAACGTTCCCTAGATTAGAAGAGGATTAAATTATGGTATTCATCAACGACTACGCCAGCGGCTAAGCAACTTAAGTGCTCAGCGAGCCACTTGCGGCTAGGCTCTTTATAAGGTTCAAAGCTGTACGTCTGTTTTTAAATTCGCGGTTATGACTCGTCTAAGTTAACCACTGTACTATATTTCACGGTTCTCATTGAGACAGAGCTGTGAAACTTACGAATGTTTAAATCTTTTCGCAGTACTCTCTCAACGAAATTTTCATAGGCTTGAATGTCTTTCACTGTCACTATCAACATGAAGTCATAGCTTCCTGAAATTTGGTAGCACTGAGTTACTTCTGCCGCATTTAAAATAGAGCGACGAAATATCTGATAGATGTCCCCTCGGTCGCGCTCCATTTCCACAGATACAACCATAGTCATTTTATTGCCCGTGAGATCAGGATTGATGATAGAGACATCACCAACAATCACGCCCTCGCTTCTCAAGCGCTTCACTCGCTTTAGACAGGCTGGCGGGGATAAACCAATAAGCTCAGCCAATCTCTGATTAGGAATTCGATTATTTTTTTGCAACTCTACAAGAATGCGTCTATCTATACGATCTATTTCCATAATTTCCCAAAAGCATCATTTAGCGACTAATAATTTCTAATATTACGACAATTAAAAAATTAAAGATAACTTTCAAAGATAAATTAGAAATTTTGATTGCACTAATCACGATAAGATGTGCTCATACAATACAAGTGAACCATGGCTGTAATAATGAAATCCATTTATCAATTTTTTAAAGAGCTCTTTAAAGAGATCTTCAATGTCACTTCGACGCTTTTTCGAATTATGATCCCAATCATCATTGCCATAAAGGTTGTTGAAGAGCTTGGAGGGATCGTGATCCTTAGCGAATGGTTAAGCCCCATAATGGAAAGCGTCGGACTACCTAAAGAAGTGGGGCTGGTATGGGCTACAACCTTACTCATTAATATCTATGCAGGGCTGATCGTGCTGATTAATTCCGATGTTCCTTTAACGGTTGCTCAGGCCTCCGTTTTAGGTAGCATGATGCTGCTAGCGCATTCGTTGCCGATCGAGGGGGCGATAGCTAAAAAGGCTGGTGTGAGTTGGCTCGCTACCTTGTCAGTGAGAGTCGGTGGAAGCTTGGTCTTGGCATGGCTGCTCAACCTCAGTTATCAATACGGGGACTTGCTTAACTACTCTGCGACCGTGCTATGGCAACCTGAAGTATCGGGAGACATTAGCTATTTTACTTGGGCTATTGAACAGCTCAAGAACTTTGCCGTTATCTTTATGGTGATCTCAGTATTATTACTGTTACTCAAAATTTTAAAGGTACTAGGCGTTGAAAAACTCATGGCAATCTTGTTAAGGCCGTTCTTAAGGCTGCTCGGGATCAGCAAGGACGCAACCAACTTAACCATTATCGGGATCACGCTTGGTTTGTCGTTTGGTGGCGGCTTATTGATCAATGAAGCGAAGCAGGGACATATCTCAGCGAGAGATGTATTCACTGCGATCATGTTGCTCAATTTGCTCCATAGTTTAATTGAAGATACGCTGTTGATCATGCTAATAGGCGCTGACTTTAATACGATATTTTGGGGAAGGTTGGTATTCTCTGTGTTGGTTGTTGCGTCGATATCACACGTTATTAAGCGGATTAATCCAAGCATTTGTGAGCGTTATTTTTATCGGGATGTATCCCATTCACCGCGGCAGGCCTAGCTGGGTCAATAATAAGCAGTGCTTTTGTGTTAACCCGTTACTAAAAAGCGTCTCAATACGAGCGTATTCGGTGCACTAGAGTACGTAGAGACAGGCATAAGGTGTGGTAAAGTTATGCCTGTCCCAAGCATGTTCAAGACTCGTTATTAATAGCACGCTATTGAAAGGGTACTCCAAGGGTTAGCGCTACCGTCTGCGTATTTATTACATATGCCTTTTGCAAACAGGTTTTCTAGGTGATAACCAAAACTGGTGAATTCAACAAGATTGCCGAAGAAAGGAAACTTCCCATAAACATGCAACTCTCGAAGCATATTATCTAAGTTATAATTGGTTTGTTCTGCGATAAAGGTTTGGTCTATTTCTTTTAAATTGATGATTTGTGGATCAGGAAATCCTGGGATTACAACATGTAAGTATTCTTCATCGTAAGCACCATCAAAAAATCTCACGTTTTGCAGCATTTCTGTAGGTGATAGTTGATTCATTGCGAGTTTGAAGTCGGTAACTTGCAATTTACTCTGTGTTAGGTTTCGGTTGACGTTTATTTCTCCTGGTAAAATATCGTGTAGTGCGCGCATCACGGCTTGTTCATTATCATTTACAGGCAGTGCAAGGGCGTAGTTAGGAAACCTTTTATTCGTAAAGCGTTCATAAGATTCTTTAACCATCCCTATGAAGAACTCGAGAGTTTGCTGTCGCGCAATGGTATGTGCTTGTGCTTCGCTCACTTCTCGTGACATAAGTAGTGTGGTCTTTTTACCAACATAGAAGCTGACCAGGTTTTGCGTGATTGAATAGACAGCAGCATTTGAAGAGTTTTTGGGATTCCCTCCTTGGTAAATTCGCGTGCCATTGGCATAGTCAAAAATAGTGCTTAAATCAAAGCGGCCATTTTCGTCGTTTTCACGTGTTTCAGCATTCCACTGAAATAGGTCGTGAGAGGCCAATCCTATCACCCCTATGTCTACGACACGGATTGGTTTTTTGGCTAAAGCCGGTACGGAAAAAAGCAGAACGAGCAGTATAGAAATTATTTTCATTTAGTAACTATCCTTTAATGTAAATGAGAATCATTATTGTATATGGTGTTTTTTTGTGAATCAATGTGTTTTTAAAGTTAATAAAAGGTGATTTTTGAATAAGTAGGTTGATTCATTACTTTCATCATACGAGCAATTAAATATGAATAACGTGGATATTCATTCTGCTTAGCCCACAAATAGCTTAATGATCCACGTTTCACTTCGCTGTTCATATGTGTACGTGGCGTATACGGGCTATACGTCTTAAATGAAGGCTCAAACCCTACGACTGAATATCTTTATTACCTTTCACAAATCTAGCCATAAAAATAGCTCAATGCGCCGTACCTCATGTTTACGCGAGTTATACGCCTTAGATGAAGGCTCGAACTCTACGACTGAATATCTTTATTACCTTTCACTGCAAATTCAGCCATAAAAATAGCTTGATAGAAAATTCATTTGACAGGCTCTCACACTTGTAACTAATATATATGTAACTAGTTACGGAGTTTTATCATGAAGCCATATAATGAGTTAGGGCATGTTGCTTTAGGGACCACCTTAAGACACCTTGCCACACAAGTATCCAAAGATGCAGAAAACACCTATAAGCAATTTGGCTTTGCGATCGAACCTAAATGGTTTCCAGTCTTTTATGTGCTTGCATCAACTGGGGCTGATTCGGTCGTGAATATAGCGAAGAAAATAAGTCATTCTCATGTATCGGTCAGTAAGATTATTAAAGAAATGAAAGTTGCTGATTTAATTGACAGTTATAAATCTAATGAGGACTCCCGTATCACCTTGGTGATGTTGAATGAGAGGGCACTCGCTATGCTTCCTGCAATGCAAAACCAATGTGAAGCGATTGATTTTGCGATGAAGCAGCTCACAGAGGAAACGGGAATTGATCTGTGGCAAGCATTAACGGTCATTGATAGGCATTTAAGGTTCCGTCCAATAAGTTCAAGAGTGAATGAAGATAAAGCCGACATTCATATTGTAGATTACGCACCAAAATATCAGAACGCTTTCAAAGCGTTAAATGTTGAGTGGATCAGCCAATATTGGACGTTAGAAGAACCAGATTATAATGCATTAAATGATCCTGAGGGTTATATATTAAATCAATCAGGCGCTATTCTCATTGCATTGGATAAAGGGAGAGCTGTTGGTTGTTGCGCCCTGATAAAAATCGATAATAATAACTATGAGCTTGCAAAAATGGCTGTATCGCCAGACGTTCAAGGTAAAGGTGTTGGTTTACTTTTAGGTAAGAAAATCATCGAAAGAGCAATTTTGATGAAGGTAAAGCGCCTTTACTTAGAAAGTAATACAGTATTGGTGCCGGCACTTAAGCTTTATGAAAAGTTAGGTTTTAAACCCATAGAGGGCGCAGTGTCACCGTACGAGAGATGCAATGTACAAATGGAACTTCACTTACCTCATGTGAAAGCGAAATAGAAAGGGTAATATGAAATATGGGGGAAACCTGATCCAAAGGATTATAGCTCTGAGTTTAATTCACATCGGCTTTATTTCAAATGTACGCATTTCAACTATCGCTATAGTGTGATTGAGTTTGATGTGGTGTATCCAGATGAAGATATTGGCCATTACACTCGGGCTCAATGTTAAATGGCGAGTCAACGGATGATGCGCTGGCTGTAACAAATGATGATTTTATAAAGTGTGAATAAGTCAAGTGTTGTGGCTATCACGCACGAGAGCTTGAAACCTCAGTGTTACGTCACGTTGTGAAGTGCGCCTCTGAGCTCTAACATCATTTTATGGGCGCTTTCACCTGACATTTTATAGGGATTGAAAATGCTACTTTCAGAGAATCTAAGGTTAAGAGATGCTGTTAAGCTCGTATCAGGCACATATGACATAGACCAATTGCCAAATTCTCGTTCAGATATCTCTTTATAATCGAGTAAAGTAATATTCGAATGCCGTTTATCGTTTAATATCTTATGATAAAGCTCATTTACATTAGCGCGGGATGACTCAATCGATTGGAGGAAATAATTATTACTAAAACAAAGCATACCGGTGATATCCAGCGTACCGTTATTTTTCCTAGCTTTAGTTAAGATATCCTCAATGTCGAGTGGTTTAAATTGCTCTGAAGCGGTGCTTGCGTATAAAAGTCTAGTAAGAAACATAACTACAATTCCCGAGGTTTTGTTCAAGTATAGTCGTCTTAGATCATTTGTAGTAAGTCAAACCATTAAATAAGGATAGGTATTGTAAGTGCACTTTCATCAGGGATAGACACGCTTGAAATTATGGTAGAAAATTACATAGAGATACATAAAATTTATTACAGGCCGAGCTTAGGTTTATGTCAATTCTGAGCGTACTGATATTTAACACAAGGAAAGTATGGATGACGTTTAATTTTAGTTTAAAAATATTATCTTGTTTTGCATTGATAGCAATCAGCCAAAGTTATGCTAAGCAGCAAAAATTGTTACCTGATGATGCTAAAACAGGCGATCAGTTTGGCTTTAGTGTTGCTATTGATGGCACCACCGCCCTCGTTGGTGCACACAAAGCGGATGCTAAAAGTACCCAAGATGCTGGGGCTGCCTATGTGTATTCCTTGAACGCTGGTGGTTGGCAACAACAGGCCAAATTAGTCGCTAAGCCAGCGTATGCCAATGATACATTTGGCGGTAATGTGGCATTGAAAAATGATATAGCCATGTTGGGTGTTATTAAAAGAGACGATAAAGGTGAAGATGCAGGCGCAGTGTTTGCCTTTGAGAAAGAAGTTAACTCTTGGTCACAAAAACAAATATTAACAGCGAATGATGGCAAATCAGGAGATGCTTTTGGTCAAAGTATTGCGCTGACAGAACGCTTTCTTGTGATAGGCGCACCACACAGTGATGCACCTGAGCATGACTCAGGTGCTGTTTATGTCTACATACGAGATAAAGGTGCATGGCGTTTTCATACTAAACTCACAGCAAAAGATGGTGCTGATGGTGATTTATTCGGAATAAGTGTCGCGATCGACGGCGATACGATTTTGGTTGGTGCTGATCTACATGATGAAAAAGCCGAGCAGGCGGGGGCGGTATATGCTTACGTATTTGATGGAAAAAACTGGCATCACCAAGCCAAGCTAACGGCAACAGATGGCGAAAAAGTAGATATTTTTGGCGTGAGAGTGGCCTTGCTTGGCGATACGGCATTGATCTCAGCTAGAAGAGACGACGTTGAGGGCATAGGCACTGATGCGGGCTCGGCCTATATATTTGAACGAGTAAAAGGCAAGTGGATTCAAACACAAAAGTTAGTCGCACCGGATGGTAAAGCGGATGACCGGTTTGCTCGGGGTGTGGCATTAAATAAAGAGACCGCCTTAATTAGTGCTATGCACCATGACATGAATGGCAGTAATGCCGGGGCGCTGTATGTATTCAAAAAAGAGCGTGGTTTATGGCGTTATATATCAAAAATAGTGGCCAGTGATGGTGTGCCAGAAGACCGATTTGGTTGGAATATAGCCTTCTCAGATAATACAGCGATAGTGGCAGTACCTCATCGTGATGACAATGGTGATGCATCTGGTGCTGCGTACGTTTTTGATTTAGGTGAGTAAAACTTCTACCCGATAGGGGTCAGTGGCTACAACCCCACTAGTTGAATAATGGCCAACTCAATTTGATCACGACATACAGAGTGCTTTATGGTTTCTCAGTGGGTTAAAATTAAGTCGATCTAACTTTTTTATCATATATTTTTCTTGCTTGCTCAATCTTGGGCTGATGTTTATCCGCCCAAAGAACAAGCTCATATAAAGGCTTTACAATGTCTCTTCCCATTTCGGTTAAAGCATACTCCACCCGCACAGGCACCTCAGGATAAACAGTTCTGTCAACATAACCTTCTCGCTCTAAGTCTCGAAGAGTCTGCGTCAACATACGCTGAGATATCCCTTCAATCCTAGATTTAAGCGCGTTAAATCGTTCTGCGCCATCTGTCAAAGCGAATAAAATTAACAGTGACCATTTATCGCCAATTTGTGCGACAACATTGCGTACTGGACACGCTTCGTTATTGTGAAAAATACGTCTATCAGATGCCATTTTAGAGTCTCTTTTTAATATGACTGGTTACCAAAAACTGCCTAACCCAGTTTTTGGTGCCTTCTTGTAACTATAGTTACTCTTAATTACTATAGTTACTAATATATACCATTTTAAGTAAAACAGCCATTGGAGCGACCTATGTTAAAAGTACTTATTCCTTCTATTCTTCTATTTGCGAGCAGCTTAGCATACGGTCAGGTGAAAGAAGGGTTAAATATTGACCTATCAACACTTAAGAAAACGAACTGGACAGAACAAGAGCTGTCGAATGCGAAAATGCTCACTGATTTTGTGCAAAATCTTATGAATAACCATAATTTCGAATACATCATCAAGCATTACAACAATAGCGCTTACGTACAGCATAATAGAAACTTACCTGACAAAGTGACCGGTTTAGTGGATTTTCTAAAAGAATTTGTCGAAGATTATCCTGAGTACGGTTATGACGTTAAACATATTTATGTTGATGGCAATCATGTCATTTTTCACTCTCACGTTACCCTACATAAAGAGGATAGAGGCAACGACCAAAAAGGCATGAATATCATTGATACTTGGCGTATTGAGGAAGGAAAAATTGTTGAGCACTGGGATTCTATTCAAGCGCTTGATTTGTCAATGAGGATTTATGCACTAGTGAATGGCGGTAATATTGCAAATTCTAATGGTGTTTTCTAAGTGAATTAAGCGGAACATAAAACGATCTGATACTGTTATGCGTTCGTTTATTTTGAATATCACGTAAAACCATCGTATCAACTTATCCACGTTATAATACAAGGTGGTAAAAGAAAGTACCGCAAGTGATACTTTCTTTTACCGTCACAATTTACTCATTTAAAGTGAAGTGGGTTTATACTAGCACTTCCTTTAATGCCGTCAGCAGTAAAGCGACATTTTGTTCGTTTGCGGTAGCACCCATGAGTCCTACGCGCCATGTTTTTCCTGCAAGCTGCCCTAAACCGGCACCTATTTCAAGGTTAAACTTATTTAGCAAATGTGTTCTCACTTGTGCATCGTCGACACCTTCAGGTATTAAAATTGAATTTAATTGAGGTAACTGATGTGCATCATTCACCAAAAAGCGAATGCCTAATTCCGCTAAACCACTTTTGAGGCGTTGGTGTATTTGTGCATGACGAGACCAAGCTTGTTCTAGTCCTTCATTTTTCAGCATAAGCAATGATTCATGCAGTGCGTAGAGTGAATTGATAGGAGCGGTGTGATGATAACTGCGTTTCCCTTCTCCAGACCAATAACCCATTACGAGAGATTGATCTAAGAACCAACTTGGTACTTTTGTCTTACGGCTTTTTAGGATTTCAACAGCCTTTGGACTAAAACTAACCGGTGACAAACCCGGCACACACGATAGGCATTTTTGAGAGCCTGAATAAACGGCATCTATTCCCCATTCGTCGACTTTGAGCTCACTCCCCCCTAACGATGTTACCGCATCAACAATGGTGATAGCATCGTTTTGTTTGGCAATATTACAAAGGGTTTTTGCATCAGAGCAAGCGCCTGTAGATGTTTCAGCGTGCACAAAAACCAGTGCTTTGACATTTTTATGTATTGCAAAAGCATGCTCTACTTTGTCTACACTGACGGGGTCCCCCCAAGTATCTTCAATGACAATCGCTTGCGCACCAACTCGCTCAATGTTTTCTTTTAAGCGGCCACCAAAAACGCCATTAACACAGACGATCACTTTATCGTTTGGCTCAATTAAGTTGACGATACATGCTTCCATACCTGCAGAACCAGGTGCAGAGAGTGCGATAGTAAATTCGTTTTTAGTGACAAATGCATATTGCAGCAATTGCTTAATTTCGTCCATTAACTTAATAAATTGAGGGTCTAAGTGGCCTATGGTCGGTTTAGCTAATGCGCCTAAGACTCTTGGTGAAACATTTGAAGGCCCAGGGCCCATTAAAATACGCGGCGTAGGGTTGAAAGTTTCTAGCATAATAGTTTCCTAATTTTTATTATTAAGTTAAACAGCTAAAGCATGCTGAGTGTATGTATTCAAATCATGATGAACACTCTTTGCACAATTATGCGCATGTTTAACAATAATATCTAATGCACTGGTAAATAAAAAGCACCCATGTGTGACTTCACCAATTGCGTATATTGATGCACTACGTTTGCCTTTTTTATTGAGTAACGCATAGCTGGTATTACAGACATCAATACCACCAAATTTATGGGCTTTTGCGATATTGGTATCTACCATATTACGAATGAGTTCTGAGTCAGATAGATATATATCCCGCGGGCTGCCCACGGCATACACAATGGAGTCTACATGTGAAACACCGCCTTGATATTTGACCGATAAGGTGTTTTTCGCACATGTTTCAATTTGTGTATCACCGCCTATGTACTCTAATTGCCCATTGTCGATATAACTTTTGATTTTAGATGCATTTTCATATGGAATAGACACGCGCATAGACATAGCTGCTGACATCATAGTCGTCATAAAGCGCGCTTTATCAGCATCTTTGAGCATTTCCCACACGAGCGCTAAAATTGAGTTTGTGTCATATAAAATCGCTTGCCAACCTCTATTTTGATTGGCTTTTACCATTTCTGATGAGAGAAACTTGCTGAGATCTTTAATGGGGGTCGGTGGAAAAACAATATCTTCACTACACTCTTGAGGGTGCATCTGCTGATAATGGCACATTTCTTTTATAAATAACTGGCTCAGTTGTGACAAAGTCAGGGAAGTATAGTGTTGCGTGATAAACTCAGCAGATAGATAGGTGTTTTTATATCGTCCTTGAGTACCTCGTACAAATGGAAATAAATGGCTTCTTGAGAAAAGTGTTATTTTTCCATGATGACCATTCTCAATTAAGCCTATAACAGCATCTATTGCACTTAAGCGCGCACCAATAATGGCAACGCTGTCACTTTTTTCAATGTTACGGCGTAATGTTGAAATAGGGTAGGGGGTATGGTGAATTTGAGAGTTAATAGGTGGCGAAAATGGCGATTTTGAGAGCGTACCACACGCCACAATGACGCTGTTAAATTTAAAGCTCTGCTGGCAAAGTGTTTTCAATGTAATAGGCAGTGGATCAGAGTTTTCAGTTAATTGAATAACTTCGCTTCTTATGACTTTGACGATGATATTTTTCATAAATGCTTTTTTGACGATTCGGTCAAATGCATTTGCCATATACATCCCAAATAATGGGCGAGGGGCATAGCTGTTTTCAGCCACTTGTAAATTGGGATAAAGAGGTTGCCAGCGGTATCGATAGAGCGTTAACCATTGAAAAAAATCACCAGGTTTGTCTTTAAAGATGGTGATATAGCCAGCTTTGGTATTAAGTAAATTCGACTCTGCATCGCCTTGGTACGCATTACCAGGACCTAAGTCTTTTGATTTTTCAAACACCGTAATATTAATCGGACTAGGAGAGTTCGATGTTTGCTTTTCTATAAAGGCATCAATAAAGGCAATACTTGAAGCTCCTCCACCGATGATTGCAATTTTAGAGTTCATGGAGTACCTGCCTGATGTTTATTGTGGTGAGTGATGGAGAAACAGAAATTGGAAAATTTATATGCTGTTGTAAGTCTGCAATACTAAATCCTTTCGAAATTTCCATGACAGTTAATACTTTGTTTTTAAAGCTAAAGGTGGCTCTTTCAGTAATGATGATAACGTCTTTATTACGATATGTAGGGTGAGCTAAGTCGATGGTGATTTGCTGTACGTGTGACACAAATTTTGTGATATTACCTTCATTTTTAATGCATAAGAGGCCGTTTTCTTGCGCTGCATGCAAAGCGCCTGTTGTTAAGGTGCCACACAAAACCAGTTTTTTAGCAGATTGTGCAATATTGATAAATCCACCGACTCCGGTCATTCTTTGGCCCAGTAAACTGGCATTAACGCAACCTTGGGCATCTATTTCGGCAAAACCAAGAAAGGCAACATCTACGCCGCCGCCGTCGTAATATGCGAATAAATCAGACTGGCCTATAATGGCGTCGGGCTCTGATGAATCACCAAAAGACAAACCATACTTTGGTTGCCCGTTAAATATGCCTGATTCAACTGTGAAGCTATTGTCAGTCTGCGTTTTGTTAATATACTTCCCGAGCAGTGCGGGTATACCTATCCCTAAATTAATACAAGCTCTAGTCTGTGGGAGTTCATGCAGAGCACGCTGAACTATGTAGTGTTTAGCGATGTTTTCAGGCTCAGGTTGGTGGTCTGCAGTAGTCAGCTCACCATAGCTGGGTAAGTGGTCTAGCGGGTCTTGAGCAATGGTCACAAAGTCAACTAAATGAGCTGGAATATGTACGTCTTGACATGGCAGTGCCTTCACAAGTTCTTTGACCTGTACAGCGACCTTTCCACCGCTGTTTTTGGCTGCCATCGCTTGCAGCAGTGCATCATGATATGCAACTTCTTCATCCATGCTGATATTGCCTTTTTCATCCGCACGTGTGCCGCGTAAAAGCGAGAAGTCGATAGAAAACGCGGGATAAAATAGGTGCTGTTGACCTTGTATTTCTAATTTAGATATAAGAGAGGGGGCATGGTTTTCGATACAACCACCTCCAATATCTGGGTCGATGTAGCTTCCTAATCCAATGTGTGTGATGTGGCCTAATGCGCCTCGAGTAATATCCCGAAATAAGTGGCTGATCACTCCCATCGGCCAATTGTGTCCTTCAATCAGACCTTGTCGAGCTGCATTGGTTAACGCAGGACAAAACCCCCAAAAACCCCCAATGGCTTTTTTAATCATGCCTTTAGCTGCTAGTTGGTCTAACCCTTTTCCTTGCTTATCACCGGCACCAGATGCGAATAATAAAGTGAGAGATTTGGGTTTTCCCTCATTTTCATACCTCTGACGTAAGGCATGGGTGTATAAATCAGGGTGTCCACAACACCCAAAGCCACCGGGTATTACGGTGCTATCACTATTTACTTGGCTTGCTACATAGCTAGCTGTGACGATCTCCATGCTATTTATACTCCGTAAGCTGTTTAACCGGTTTATATCTAGAGGCAAGAATCAAACAACCATTTGTCGATGCCATGCTATGGCACGTACCAGGGGCACGTACTATGAAAGAACCTGGCGAAAATGTTTGGCCATTCTCAATATAATCACCTTGTAAAACGAGTACGGTTTCATAGCCCATATGAACATGTCCAGGGACAAATGCCCCTGCTTGATAGCGTAAAAAAGCACAGTCTGCGCCTTCTGGGTTTGCACATGTTTCATCGAACAGCACTGCAATATCAACGCCTTCCCTAAGCCCTGGTTGATAAGGGCTGAAATCAATATCGGCGGGTATCGCGATATCACTAGAAAACCCTAACTTGACAATACGGTCATTAAGCTCAGGTGGTGAGTTAAACTTCATTGTGTTCTCCTTGTTTTTGTAGTCTTGCCGCTTGCGACTGTCCGTTGTAGCCCCAGTCGGTCGCTGGGATCTCTTGGATGGATATGTAATTTGGATTGTTATGTAAGTTAATGAAGATCTCTTCAAACAATTGCCATGAGTGCTTTAACCATTGTGCTTTTTGTTGTGGGTTGTTGGTTCCTTCTGTGATGATAATATTTAAGGAAAACTGAAACTCAGAGGTCGATTGTCCATTGCAGTACCAGCTTCCACAATTTTCATGGATGACGATATTGGTCAAGGCTGGAAGCTTGCCTAAATACATACTGGTGATTGTGACTAATGAATCTGCCAGTTTAGATTTGATTGTGGGTAGTAGAGTTTGATTGGTATGAATGGTTAGAGTTGGCATGTCATTGCTCCTAGTTCGTCAGTTACTGTTGATTGCTTGAGGAGCCATACCAATAGATAGGCCATTTTTTCGTTAAACCAATATTGTTAATTAATGAAGCAATACCGACGAGAAATATGCTGCCAATCAGTACAGGGAAAATTAAAAAGTCAAAGTGATAACTTCCGGCCATTAGAATGACGAGTGGATTTGCACCTGCGGGTGGGTGTACAACTCTGAAAAATTGCATAGCTACAATAGCTAGTCCCACAGATAAAGCCATTACCCAGGGATTTGTGCCAAAAGTCAGCAGGGCAAGGATGCCAATTAATGCAGAAATAAAGTGACCTCCAATCACATTACGCGGTTGCGCCAACGGAGAGGCTGCTGCTGCAAATAAGATGACGCAAGTCGCGCCAAACGGCGCCATAAGTAGCGGGTAGCCTGCAATACTTGTTATAAAGCACAACCCCAAAATACCAACAAACCCGCCAACAAAACCCCTAAGTAGCTCGATAAAATTTACTTTGGGTGGGAGTGCACCACCGCCGGATAGCTTTTTCATTACATTCTCCAAATTATCAATACTTTTGTAACGTTAACGTTCACAATAATGTGTTATTATCAAGTGTACCGATCTGTACACTTTCACCAAAAGGTACAGATCTGTACACCTTTGTGCAAGCAATTTTTTAGGGTATTAGATGAAAGTAGAACAGCATATTTTGGATGTCGCTGAGGATCTGTTTAATAGAAATGGATATAACTCGGTTGGAGTAGATTTGATCAGAGATGAAGCAAAAGTATCGAAAACAACAATTTATAGACGGTTTGGCGACAAGGTGGGCTTGGTTGAAGCTGTGTTAACACGGCGCCATGATCGCTTTCAAGCCTCATTAGAGGAGGCTGTTTGTAGCGTGAAAAGTAGTGAAGATAAAGTGTTTGCTATTTTAGATTGGCATTTTGAGTGGTTTTCTTTATCACATTTTGAAGGGTGTATGTTTATGCATGCCTTGGCGGAGTTTAAAAGAGTGGATCAGTCGATTAGTGGTATCGCGTTAGAGCATAAGCGTTGGTTACTAGAATTAATACGTCAAGCGCTCGGAGTTGAAACGGAGCAGTATTATGAAAAATCAGAAATGATTATGACCTTTATTGAAGGGCTTATTGTACGGGCTGAATTCGATGAAGTACTGGACAAAAAAGAGTTATACAGGGCTGCGTTGATGAAGATCATAAAATAAAAACAATGACAATATATGAATAATGTAACTAACTGTTAAATCTATAGTGTATATGTATTGATTTTGCTTGATAATAAAAATTACTCTCTTTACGAACGACTGAGGTACTTAAAGTGGTTAAATCTAAAATAGAAGTGATAGCGATAATACTCGTATCACTTATGGCGTTGCTGCAAGGGTTTTATGGTATTTTTTCTTATCTTGAACCATCCGGTTTTGCAACTGTGAGAGGAACTGAGTTGTTTTCTTATTTAGACGCGGACTGGGTAATAATATATGGGTCTCGCACGATTTTTATTACTTTGGTACTTGGCCTGCTTATCATAAAAAAACAATACTCAATTTTAATGTGGTGCGCGATTTTTGGTGTTGTTATGCCTGTCACTGATGGCGTTTTAGCCTATCAAGCCGATGCTCCATTGAAAGTGATCTATAAGCATGTCGCCACCGTGCTTTATTTATTAGTGACATTTTATGTATTAAAGCTCATGACATCAAGGTGCTCAGCTAAATGAGTATTTTAGTCATTGAAATTTCTAAGGAGATGTTAGGTAAAGAAACGTTATTGGGATGCTGGCATTATAGTAATAATAATTGTCGGTACGTTGGACTATTATTATGAAGATTATTCACGCTTTATATCAGCAAGGGAAATGTCTAATGAACGATATTTAAAATCAGAATTAGGGAGCTCTCGCTATCAAATATATGGAGAAAATAATCAAAAAACGATTATTCTCATTCCGGCATCGAATGGTTATGTTGAGCAATGGGATCCAAATGTAGCTCCGTTGGTCAACGCCGGTTATAAGGTGGTTGTTTACGATTTATTTGGCCGAGGTTTTTCAAGCCGCCCTGATGTTGATTTAACGTTATCGGTGTTTACAGAGCAGTTGGATAGCGTCATACGTGAAGTTGGGGCTGACAGAGTGTCTTTAGTCGGTTCTTCATTTGGCGGCATTATCGCAGCTGAATATGCTAGAAATAAACAAGAAAAAGTTACAAAGTTAGTCTTTGTAGGCCCTGCTGGCTGGCCATCAAAAGTGAATTATGCCCAGAAGATTATCAATATTCCGGTAGTCGGGGAGTTACTCTTTAAGTATTTTGGAGAAATCATTTTAAAGCCGCGGGTTGAAGGGTGTTTTCATCAAGAAAAAGAACATCGTTGGGCCATTGATATGTGGCAGAAGTTCTCACAATCCCCAGGATTTATGCGTACTTATTATCGACCTTGAGCACTCTCCCGTTCTTGATTACACCGAAGGGTGGAAGGCGCTTGGAGACACCACGATAAAAACGCTGTTTATATGGGGAAAGCAAGATATTAGCTTTGATTTTGGCAACTCTGAAATAGCGATGACTTTGATCCCCTCAACCAAGGTCGTCGCAATTGACAATGCTGCACATTGGCTGAATATAGAACAGCCTAAGCAAGTTAATAATGCGATGATTTCATTTTTAAATGATGAGCCGAGGAAAGTATCAGAAGGTAGTGAATTATAATATATTAACAACGGAGTGAGCTAAAAAAGCCCAGAAACATGCGCCTGTGCATGATATTTCGCTGTAGTACGAGTTGTCAATTCAAGCCGTAGAGCATTCTGCTACGTGATGACTTTAAATGGGTATTAATATGAACGTTTTGCAGTATGTCTTTTTCGCCAAATCCCATTATTTTAATGACAAACCTTATCGGCGTTTTGGTACGTTATAAATACAATATTCGATAATATTGGTTTGCTTTCACAATTATTTCACAAAATATATTTGGCAATGAAATAAATAATTATCTATTTTATTTCAATGTATTAGGTGTTTTTTGTGAGGCTTCATACACACATCCGGCACAGGGGAACCTTGAATAATCAGGCCAGTTTGTTTAATATTTATTTTTATTGAACGTTCAATTAATAAAAATCATGCCTAAAGTCGGAATGGAACCTGTGCGCCGTCAGCAGTTAATTGAGGCAACAATCGAATCAGTTGGAGAGCTTGGCTTACAAGGTACTACTATCAATAGTATTAGTAAAAAAGCAGGGTTATCTTCTGGCATTATTAGCCATTATTTTGGTGGTAAGCAGGGGTTAATTGAAGCCACTGTACGTCATTTATTATCAAGCCTGAAAGATTCTTTGATCTCGCAGGTCGCAGATACCACGACCCCAGAACAAAGGCTGATGTTCATCATTGAAGCAAATTTTGCACTTGTACAGCAGCGTAAAGATACCACCCGCACTTGGTTAAGTTTTTGGGCGCAGTCAATGCACGATCCCGAACTGCATCGTTTACAAAATGTAAATAGTAAACGTTTGTACAGTAATTTAGCCTGCTCATTTAGGCGTATTATGCAAAAAGATGATGCCAAGCAAGCGGCGGAATTAAGCGCTGCCATGATTGACGGCTTATGGCTACGTGCAGTTCTTAGCCAATCAGATACAGACCAATTTAAACACAGCGAACGACTTGCAAAACAATATGTAAATTCACTCATTCAGCAGTATGGAACTTAATATGACAACGCCTGTAACTCCTCCTATTTATCAGAATTTTATCCATGGACGCTATCTTGCGAACCAGTCAGGCGAACTTTTTGATGTAATTAATCCTGCGACTGATGAAGTAATTTATCAAGTAGAAGTCGCTGACCACGCAATTCAAGAAGCTGCGATAGCAAGCGCGAAAGCTGGATTTGAAAGCTGGTCTGCCATGGCCCCTATAGCGCGTAGTCGCATTCTTCTCAAAGCCGTTGAACTGCTAAGATCACGCAATGATGAGTTAGCAAGAATTGAAGTACTCGATACCGGTAAACCGTGGCAGGAAGCTGAGTGTGTTGATGTGCAAACTGGTGCTGATGTGATTGAGTATTTTGCGGGGTTAGCACCTGCACAAGTCGGTCAGCAGCAAATGGTGGGGGATGACTTTTATTATACTCGCAAAGAACCGCTTGGCATTTGTGCTGGTATTGGTGCATGGAATTATCCTTTACAAATTGCATGCTGGAAAGCAGGCCCTGCGTTGGCGGCGGGTAACGTTCTGTTATTTAAGCCGTCTGAAGAAACGCCTTTGGGGGCATTAAAGCTTGCTGAGATCTTTATTGAAGCGGGCGTGCCTGAGGGGGTATTTAATGTTGTGCAAGGTGCTGCTGAAGTTGGGCAATGGCTGACAGCACATCCTGATATCGAGAAAGTGTCGTTCACAGGAGAAGTCGGCACAGGAAAAAAAGTCATGGCGAGCGCAGCGAACACGTTAAAAGATGTCACCATGGAATTGGGTGGGAAATCGCCACTGCTCGTATTTGATGATGCAAATGTCACTGAAGCGGTTAGCGCTGCTATGTTGGGGAATTTCTATACTCAAGGTGAAGTCTGTACTAATTGCACCCGTGTCTTTGTACAACGCGGTGTGTATGACAAATTTATTGAGGAATTGAAAACGCGAACTGAACAAAATATTGTGGCAGGTGATCCTCTAGACCCCAATGTGAACTTAGGCGCATTGATCTCCAAAGTGCATCAACAGCTTGTTCTAGATTACATCAATTTGGGTGTTAAAGAAGGGGCTAAATTATTGACTGGGGGCGAAGTGCTTTCTCCTGCATCAGCACCGAATGGTTACTTTGTTGCCCCAACGGTTTTTGTAGATTGCCAAGACGATATGACTATCGTCAAAGAAGAGATTTTTGGACCCGTTATGAGCATTTTAGTGTTTGATGAGGAAGCTGAAGTCATTAAACGCGCAAATAACACGCACTTAGGACTAGCTGCTGGCGTATTTACTCAGGATATTCAGCGTGCACATCGTGTTATTCATAAACTACAAGCGGGGATCTGCTGGATAAACGCGTATGGAAATTCACCCGCTGAAATGCCAGTGGGAGGTTATAAGCACTCAGGTATCGGCAGAGAAAACGGCATTGAAACTCTGGATCATTATACTCAGACGAAGTCTGTGTACGTCGGTATGAATAACATTGATAGCCCATTTTAATGAGACATCCAATGAAGCAAGAGTTTGATTATATTATTGTTGGAGCTGGTTCGGCGGGTTGTGTGCTAGCGAACCGTTTAAGTGAATGCGGTCAATATGATGTTTTGTTACTGGAAACTGGTGGCAGTGACAAAAGTATTTTTATTCAAATGCCAACGGCTTTGTCTATTCCTATGAATTCAGATAAATACGCGTGGCAGTTTCATACTGAGGCTGAGCCGTATCTAGATAACCGAAAAATGCATTGTCCACGTGGCAAGGTGTTAGGTGGGTCGTCTTCTATTAATGGCATGGTGTATGTTCGAGGACACGCGAGAGACTTTAACGAGTGGCAACAACACGGCGCACAAGGTTGGGATTATCAGGCCTGTTTACCGTATTTTAAAAAAGCAGAGTCTTGGTATCTAGGCGATAACGCATACCGTGGACATCAAGGACCGGTTGGTGTTAATAACGGCAATGAAATGGAAAACCCGTTATATCGCGTCTTTATTGAAGCCGGTCAGCAAGCTGGTTACGCCAAAACAGATGATTATAACGGTGCGCAACAGGAAGGGTTTGGGCCAATGCATATGACGGTGAAAAATGGTCGCCGTTGTTCTGCAAGCCGAGCTTATTTAGATCCGGTAAAAGCACGCAATAATTTGACTATTGTGACAGGCGCAATAGCGCAACGGGTTGTGTTAGAGAATAAACAGGCTAAAGGGGTGGCTTATAAAGTAGGCGGCCGCTTGCTTCATGCGAGTGCGCGTAAGGAAGTTGTGCTCAGTGCAGGGCCTATCGGATCGCCACATTTATTACAGTTATCGGGTGTTGGCGACCAAGCGGTTTTAGAAAAAGCCGGTATAGAGGTAAAACATCATTTACCGGGGGTGGGACAAAACTTACAAGATCACTTAGAGTTTTATTTTCAATACAAATGCAAGCAGCCGATCACCCTAAATGGCAAACTAGGGCTTGTTTCTAAAGGGTTGATTGGTGCAAGGTGGATGTTGAATAAAAGTGGTTTAGGGGCAACAAATCATTTTGAATCATGTGCCTTTATTCGCTCAAAACCTGGCGTCGAGTGGCCAGATATTCAATACCATTTTTTACCAGCGGCCATCCGCTATGACGGAAAAAGTGCTTTTGCAGGTCATGGGTTTCAAGTGCATGTTGGGCACAATAAACCCAAAAGTAGAGGCTCGGTAACCGTTACGTCAAATAACCCAGATGACGCGCCAAAAATTCAGTTTAATTATTTGGCTCATCAAGCCGATATCGAAGGATTTCGGGCATGTGTGAGGTTGACGCGTGAAATTATTGAGCAAAGCGCGTTTGATGATTATCGAGATGGAGAAATTCAGCCAGGCAAGCATGTACAGACAGATGAACAAATAGATCAATTTGTGCGCCAAGCTGTCGAAAGTGCTTATCACCCGTCATGTTCATGTAAAATGGGGGAAGATGGCATGGCTGTGGTTGACTCACAAACCAAAGTGCATGGTATTGATGGTTTACGTGTAGTGGACTCTTCTATTTTTCCTACCATCCCCAATGGCAATTTGAATGCCCCCACCATGATGCTAGCAGAGAAAGCCGCAGACCATATTTTAGGTAAAGTGCTTTTGAAAGCCGATGACACAGAAGTCATTGTCGGCGAGCAATGGCACACAGTACAACGTAGTTCGGAGCTTTAAAATATACAGATAGTTAGCTTGCCAAAACGCTTAGGATAACTTAGTTCTAGGCGTGTCTTGCAGTGGCGTACAGGGTAAATAGGTTACTCGTGGTTAATTGAATTAAGTTCAATAACATTAAGTATTGATGCAAGAAAACAATAACGGAGAAACAATGAGTTACTTTTACTTGTTTTGGGAGGGTGACAATGACCTTATGGCTTAGCGCTGGTATCATTTTCACCCTTTTAGCAATTGTAGTAATTTTGTTTAAATGGGGTAATTTGCAGTGTGTGGGTGTTACCCCTGTAAAAACCTTTACTTTTATCGCTATCTTATTTACATCTGGGTTAGATGTCGGTTTGATAATGTTTCCACTTACTGAGTTTGCGGGTTACGCAGACATAAAAGCAAGCCCAGAATATGCGTTTGCAAATCCACTGGCCATTGAGTTTGGGTTTTGGGGGTTTTTAATCTGGGGGTTTTATTTCCTTACCTGTTTTTATTTCTGCGTAATAGAGCCTAAGGTGAAGTTTTTCGAAATACCTTGGGTGAAGTTGCTTAACAATATTATTATTATTGGTACATGTGCGTTTACTGCTTATTTGTTGCTTTCTAATTTACCTTGGTACCTCCCCAACTTGGGGGATGGCAGTACCATAATTCCAAGCTTTTACTTGGTGGTATTTGCAGCCATTTGCTTCGCGGTGTACTCCAGTACGAGTTTAAAATATGTGCGCTTTTTAAGCATTACTACAACGTGGATGTTTATCGCATTAATTGCTTTTATGTGGAGCGCGACGTTTATATTTGGCGATAGTTCCGTGTCGAGCTTTACCAATAAATTAGGGCTCATAGGTGAATACTTTACTAATTTAAATCACTTTATATTGCCACTCAATGACTATCATGAGTTTTATTTATTTTGGTGGTTTGCGTGGAGTATTATGATTGGCCAATTTACATCTCGTTTTGTGGGGGGGCTGAAGACCTATCAGGTACTTGCTGCGATGTTGGTGTTCCCATCAATTCCCATTGCGCTTTGGTTTGGGGTACTTTATCACTATCACGATGCAGGTATTTCTACTGAAGGTATTAAAAACTTCGCGATGGTGTTTGTGGGTATTGTGTTCGTGATTAACTCTCTCGATTCATTGATCCGTTTATACACAGACAACCTGAATTTGACGGTAAAACGCTTAGGCATGCGCAATTACATGCTATTCAATATTGCCGCGTTATCATTGCTCACATTACTCTTTAAACTTGAGTTTATTCAAATCCAATGGGTTGGTGCTTTAGTCATTGGGCTATTCTTATCGTGTGCACTGTATATTGGTTACAACAAATTCAAAACAGTGAGCAATATTGACAGCTCACCGAAAGATAACACAATTGATTTCAGTAAAATAGAAACAGCTGGCTAAGGAACTTATTATGACAACGACAAAACATTTACTTTTTACGGCGCTGGCGCTTGCTTCTACCAATGCAATGGCTGACTGGTCAACGACAGTCACTGGCGCATCAGATTATACGTTTAATGGTGTGAGCCAAACACAAGACGACCCTGCCATTCAGGGGAGCTTGGACTATGGCTTTGATAGCGGTGTATATGCTGGTTCTTGGGCGTCAAATGTTGACTTTGCTGATGATACTAATCTTGAGTGGGATTTTTATGTTGGTAAATTCATTACATTGAACGAAAGCTGGAGCATGGACTATGGTATTGCATATTATAGCTATCATGGTGATACCAACTCTAGTGATGGTAACTACCCAGAAGTATACAGTAAGTTCGGCTTTACTAACGAATTAGGTCAAACAGAATTTAATTTTTGGTATAGCTGGGATTACTTTGGTACAGGGGCTGGTCATACAATTGCAATGATCGCACACAGTGTTGAAGTGGCAGAAGGCCATACACTACGCGCCAGTTTTGATGTATCAAACTCGCTTGATGGTGATAAGTATATGTGGGACGCAGGTGATAAGTCATACTATCACTATCGTTTAGCTTATCAGACGAGTGTTGAAGGGTTTAACTTAGAATTAGCAGCAGAAAATACCAGCCTGGATTACAACACCGCAGATGAGCGTATAGTATTTTCGGTATCTCGTACGTTCTCGTTATAAGTTTTTTTGGTAAACATATTATTTTGTGACTTATGAACAAAGCCAAGCATCATTTGCTTGGCTTTGTTATTTTAAGGGCCAGAGTGTTAGTTTTAGGTGAGACGGGCTATAATGTTTGGCTACTTTTTAGATAAGCATGTATTGCTTACAGGGCTATTAGATGAATACTAAACTATACAAATCTGTACTTTCCATTACTGATCACTTAATGGGGGCGGCTCAAGAGCAAAATCAAGGCACGTTCGATAGGTATTATGCTGAGTTAAAGCAGCTGTGTGAACACAATGAAAATTCAGATAAAGACCACCCAGTACAATGGGAGACGTTGGCTGATTTTACAGATGATTTAGCATTGGCTGTGACAATATATGAACATGCGTTGACAAAAGCTGAAGCCCTTAATTCAAAAGACTTTTGTTCTTCTATTGGCTATTCAATAGGGGCTTTAAAAGCTGAATTAGGTGACCACACTGGGGCGATTGCGCATTTAGAAAAGGCAAAAATAAGCAGCAATAAGATCATTGATAAGCAATTAAAATCAGAAATTCACGATTTGCTGGAAGAACTGAAAAGCAAGTAGTTTTTTACCTGTGAATTTTTCAGTAAAAAGGTTCAGATGAAGGTTAGAGAGCACCAATTTTAATGGTTTTTTGTTTATTAAGAAAATTCATTAATATACGACATGCTTTGCTTATATATTGTTAGTATTAAGCAGTATATTTTTATGTATTAAAAACAAAAAAGAAATTGGCAATGCAATAATTCCAAAAGTAGCCGGGGGGCACTTAGGCACTTATATGGAGTGTTTCTCACTAGATGGTGGGTGATGCACGATGCCCAATGATTGCTAAATAACCTCAACTCTGGATAAGCGAATTTGTCCAATAAAGCTATTTTTCTCACTCTCAGCGTTGCTTTCATTTGTAATAGCCCGCTATTACTGCATAAAAGCGCCTTGATATTGAAGAAAATACCCTCATTGGATTGTACGTAAGTTTGTTTTCAAAACATTTTCTATTCCAAAACCCTTATCCAAACCTGAGGTTAAGTAGGCAGAAAGTTAAAATGACATTTGGTATAATTAAAAATACGTTGTGTCATTTTAATTATCGCTTTTAATGTAAAGTTTTCTGGCTTTACGCGTTGATTAGTTCGCTTATATGTAGATTAATTTCTACTATTTAGAACTTTTTGTTTCTATGGGTAATCTCATCCGCGTAAAAGTATCATAACTGTTGTTTATTAAGTTTGTATCAAGCCATTCAGGTAGAATTCTTTATTTTCTTAATCTATTTATTAACTCATTGGTGGGCTGATGAGGTTATTTATTCGGTAGGCGACACATAAAAGTTACTTAACAATTGCTATGAATTCAGTATTATTCATGTTAATTGTTGTGGGAAGGTAAGAAAAATTAATGAATTGGCTGTATAGCTTTGCAATTACGGTGGTTTTTTGTGCAGAATCACTTGCGATATCGGCAGATCAAACATTACAGCGTTTAAATCGAGATATTGCAGCGTCTACTTTTTCAGGCGTTGTGTATGCAGTCAATGGTGATGAGATTGTTTTTAACGCGTCTTATGGTTTGGCAAATACAGAGACAAAAACGGCATTTAATGCACAAACTGTACTTGATATTGGGTCTATCACAAAGCAGTTTACCGTGGCTGCTGTTCTGAAGCTCGCAGAGCAAAACAAGTTGTCACTTAAAGATTCTCTTGCTAAGTATTTCGTAAATATTCCTATCGAGATGCAGACAATCACATTACATCAATTAATGACGCATTCTGCTGGTTTTGCTTATAGTGCGGGTCCTGTGCATGAGTTAATTAATAAACACGATTTTAGAAAACGCGTATTTAATACCCCATTGTTATTTAAGCCTGGTTCGCAATATGCTCACTCGAATGTGGGGTTTGGGTTGTTAACGCAAGTAATAGAGAAGGTAAGTGGGCAGGGGTATGAGCAATTTATTCACAGTAATATATTATTGCCTGCGGGCCTTAAAGAGACTGGTTATAGGTTAATTAGCCGTGAAGAAACCGATTTAGCCATTCATTATGAAAATAAGCCTAATGTCTTTGAGCAAATATTTTCAATGACGCCTAAGCGTGATGCCATAGGACATTCATTAGTGCATTTTTATGAAAGTTTGGGAAAAAGGTGGAATATAGAAGGCTCTACGGGGTACTTATCGACAGTACAAGATATGTCTGCTTGGTATCAGGCGATACGAGATAAAAAGGTACTCACTAAACAGTCTTGGGATCTGATATTCACGGAACACGTTGGGAATGGCTCTGTGACTAATACGCAGCATGGCTATGGCTGGTCCATGGGGGAAACAAAGGAGGGCCGGAGTTATTTTTATCATCAGGGAAGGTACCGAGGCGCTTTATCAATAATAAACTATTACCCTGATATTGACCTATTTGTTTTTATTATGACGAACTGTCGAGATGATTACCCATATGAAATGATTGAAAAACTGACGTATACAATACAGAAAAAAACGTTGCAATTATCTACATTATAAAAATAGAGGACGTATTATGACGATTTCACTTCGACCGATTGATATTCATAATTATGAAGCAGTATGTGATTTAGATGTTGCTGATACACAGCAAAATTATGTTGCATGCAATATGTGGTCATTAGTTGAGGCACAATTTAATCAAGGATATACAACACGTGCTATTTACCGTAATGAAGAGGTTGTTGGTTTTTTTATGTGGGTAGCACAAACAGGGCATAGTGTGTCGATATGGCGATTTATGATTGACCTCAAATTTCAACAACAAGGCATTGGCAGGGAGGCGTTGTCTCTCGCATTAGAACAAATTAAATCATTGACAGATGTGAAGCAGATTGAAATCTGTTATATGCCAAGTAACCCAGTTGCAAAAGCGTTTTATAGCTCATTCGGATTTCAAGAGGTCGGTATGGATGATGAAGGAGAAGACATGTTAGCGGTGATTGAATTGTCTCAGTAATTTTGCACGAAGTGTTGTGGTGTTATTTTTTGTGCCCGAGAAGTGTATGTTTATTGTGGAGTTTATAGTAGGGTAAATTGAGTTTTTTGCGTTTGGCAATATGCTCTTAAAGTGGCTTCACTTACCTTTTAACTTAAAAGTAAGTTAGAATGTGTCCACTAAATTTAAGCATTCAAAAAGCATATGCCGGCGCTTAATGATAGGTTGGTCGCCTAAGCATGTGTTAGCAAGTAAAAATACTGAGGTAAAATGGCTGTTTTAGAGATCCTTAAAGCTCCTAACGAGAAGCTAAAAATTCCCGCAACGCCTGTCACAGATATCAGTTCTGTACAGCAACTCATTGATGACATGTTAGATACGATGTACGCAACAGATGATGGTATAGGCTTGGCGTCTACGCAAGTCGGTCGTAAAGAAGCCATTATTGTGATTGATATTTCCGAAGAAAGAGATGCGCCATTGATCTTGATTAATCCCGAAGTGGTTGACGGTGAAAATGTTGAAAAAGGTCAAGAAGGCTGTTTATCTGTGCCTGGTTACTACGCCGACGTAGAACGATTTACTCAAGTTAAAGTGAGTGGATTAGACAGAGAAGGCAATGCTGTTAATATTGAGAATGATGATTTCTTAGCCATCGTTTTGCAACATGAAATTGATCACTTGAAAGGCAAGCTCTTTATTGATTATTTGTCTCCTTTAAAGCAGAAAATGGCATTAAAAAAAGTAAAAAAAGCAGTGAGCCAAAGTGCTTAATACTGAAATTCAGATAGAGTGGCTCTTTGCGAGTCACGCTGTCTTGTTATTTTAGTGAAATAACGACCGTGCGATTACTTTGTTGTTGGCATTCATCATATCCCTTTCTTCTTTAGCCCGTATTCTCAAAGCTTTCTTTAAGCTATTTCTCGTGCAATAAGCATGATATCAATACATCAGTTGTGATAGCGTTAATGTGATTCGCAGAAGTTGGTCATTGTTCGAAAACCCTAAAGGTATATCAATGAATGAGCTTACTAGGAGGTGTTTTTCCTAATATGAAAAATGCCAGCTGGTTGCTATAAGCGTATGACATAAGATTGAAAAAATCTCTAATTATTGTTGTTGAAATGACTTTACCTAAACTTATATTGAGGTTTTAAACTCTAACTAAATAATTCGAAAAATAAAGGAAATACAGTGGATCGAGGAAACGTATTATCTCAATTATTACGGTTTACACCCTTAGTGTGGGTGATGTTGTTGGGGAATTTCTTTGTGCGTGCCACCTATTACATGGTGTGGCCTTTTTTATCCGTATTGCTATACCAAAAATACAATTTGAGTGCCACAGAGGTTGGGCTATTGTTGAGTATATCAGCAGTGTTTTCAGTGTTATTAGGTTTTTATACCGGTAATCTAGCCGATCGCTATGGGCGTTTTAAGTTGCTTTATGCCTCAGTATTAGTTGGCATATTTTCATTTATAGCATTGGCATTTGTTGAGTCGTTATGGGCATTCTGTATGGCGGTATTTTTTGCAACTATGCCGCGCGCGTTATGGGATGCACCTAGTAAAGCATTATTGAGTGATGAGCTAAAGGTGGATGGAGATAGAGAGTTGGCACTGCATATGTTGTACTTTTTAGTGAATGTAGGTGCTGCAATCGGACCTCTTTATGGCTTGTGGGCGGGTTTAAATGGCGAGCAATTTAGTTTTATTTATACCGCTGTATCTTATATTGGTTTGTTGGTGGCATTATTGGCAATGCATCGTGGTCATTCTGTTTATAACGCAAGCGTTGCGACGACATTACCCAATTTCTCCAGCTGGCTAGGTATCCTTAAAAAGGATACGGTGTTTTTATTAGTACTTGCTGCAAACCTGCTTATTTACTTTGTATTTGCACAAGGCGACTCTAGTCTTATTCAGTATTTGGCGAGGGCTGAAGTCTCTGAGCTAGCGACACTTGTTTCTATGCTGATAGTGGTTAATTCGTCTGTTATTGTGTTATGTCAATTCCCATTACTGCACCTGATGCGCCACTGGTCGATTCAAAAGAGGTTGTATTGTGGTGGAGGGATCCTTGCTTTATCGCAAGTGATGATGGCGCTTAACCCTGTTGATTATTTTAATGGCTGGATCGTGTGCGTATTAGTATGGAGTTTAAGTGAAGCTGTTATGTTTTCAAATATTAATGTACATATTGATAGACTTGCACCAGAACACCTTAAATCGAGCTATTTTGGCGCAGCCGGTTTATGCTCTTTAGGGTTCGCATTGGCACCATTGTTGGGGGGAATTGTGCTTGATATTGCCAGTGGACCGGTATTATTTATAGGGACGACGGCGATAAGTGTTGTGGCTTTGATGATATATCGAGTGGCAGAGCGCACTCCTCGAGACGAGACTTTATTAGTGGG
>NZ_JAGJEK010000004.1:0-226098 GCF_018101015.1 Pseudoalteromonas sp. MMG005
ACGATGATTAAGCGCTTTGCTTTATCTCGCTAGGGCTGCGCATATTACGCTTTCCTATTTTTTTGTCAACACTTAAAGTTAAAAGTTTTTAAAATTAAGTTTCACTTGACGCTGACCTCGTTTCATTTTGCTTTTCAGCGTGTTGCTCCGTGTCAGTGGGGTCGCATTATAGGGAGATCCTTTTTTTGATCAAGTCTTTTTTTTAAGTTTCTACTTGTTCGAACAAAAAAAGCGCAAAGTTCGCAATATTTTCCATTTTCGCTTATTTTTAATGCAGTATTCTTCGTTAATTGCAGTTTTATTATTGCGAAGTTTATATATATCGCTAATATAGCCACTCGTTTTGTTAAATTAATGTTTATCCCCTGTTTATTGGTAGATCAATTATGAAATCATCGGATCAAAAGCCTTTTATAATCACCATTGCACTTGCTGTCTTTGGTTTTCTTACGTTGCAATTTGTTTTTTCTAATATTGCATTAAGCGCACCTATCTTATTTGCTGCTGGTATTCTTTTAGGAGGTTTAGTTGTTATATTTACTTCTAATGAGCCGCAAGAAGCAAAGCAAGAAGTTAAAACTAAAACTCTCTACGTGGGCAATTTGCCTTATAAAGCCAATGAAGGCATCGTACGAGAATTATTTTCAGAACAAGGACAAGTTTTTAGCGTTCGTCTATTAAAAGACAAAAACACAGGTAAACGTCGTGGTTTTGGCTTTGTAGAAATGGCCGAGCAAGATGCTGACAAAGCTATTTCAGCATTAAACGACCAAGAGTTCCAACAAAGAACGCTTAAAGTAAGAGCTGCAAAACAAAAGCAGTATGATGCGGAAGAAGAAGAGGCTAATAGCTAAGGTTTAACTGCAAGATGACACGATCATCAGATCTTACTTTATCAGGAGCCGTTGCATAAAATTGTAATGGCTTTTTTATTCTCTCTTCGCTAAACCCTTTTGTATTATTTGGATGTGCCAAAATAGACAACACACGTCGAGCAATTGCCTCTCCTGAATCCACAAGTTTAACGTTACTGCCATAAAATGATGCCAAAGCAGCTTTTAAAATAGGGAAATGCGTACAACCAAGTACAATGACGTCTACACTCTGATCAATATTGAGTGTTTGAAGTTCAGCAAATACCACATTATTGTCAAGCTCTTGTTGCCAATAAGCAGCTTCGGCTAACGACACTAAAACGGTTGAATGATGTAAGTCAACTTTACAATTCTGTGCAAACTCCTCTATGAGTCCGTACGTATATGCATTGCTTGATGTTGCGGGCGTTGCCAACAAGGCGATATGCTTTGAGCTACTCAGCAATACACCGGGTTTGATCGCTGGTACGACCCCAACAATTGGAATATTCGTTAATTGACGTGTTGCATTTAGTGCTGCGGTTGACGCCGTATTACATGCAATAACAATGAGATCCACTTGAAGATCTAATTCTTTAATGCGTGTAACTAACGCTGCAAGTCTCGATTTAATAACAGCTTCTGATTGTAAACCATACGGTAATAGTGCGTTATCCATCACATAACTAAATTGTGCATGTGGGAGCTTAGATTCAAGATGCTGTAAAATACTGGTTCCACCAATCCCCGAATCAAATACCAATACATGTGGTGACACAACTATACTCCGCCATTATAAAGTGACGCGCAGTGTGCCACGCACAAAGCAGAAAATGAATCCCTAATTATCGCTAACGCTCTTGAGGCTTATTCAATTGCGTAAAAAAACCCTCAGCATAGTCTAAAAAATTATTAAGCCTATCTTGACCATGATTCATCCATTCCAAAATATCTGGCAGTTGGCTCTCTAATCCAAACGACTTTGCAGTTTCATTGATCGTTTCTAATTGTTTATCTAGAGGTTGTAGTGCTTTCTCTAAATCTTTAAGCGGATTACTTTGTTGATATTGGCTAATTGCCGCAGTAGTTTTAGTTTGCCTCAAATCCATCGTAAAGTTAGCTATTTGGTCACTGCCTATATTCAACTCTTTTGCTTTGTCGAATGCTTCATCATAGTCGCCGCCGAAGAAAGAGTCGCTGACGTCTCGAATATCTTTCATCATCTCATTAATGCCTTTTTGCTCATCTTCGTTCAGATCTCCATTCACACTGATCGAAAAGCTCACTTCTTGCCTATTTTGCTCAGCATACGCAAAGCCTTCTCGGTTGCCCCCTTTTGCATAACTCGCACCTTGGCTCTGAGAATAAGCGTCACTAAAAGTAATTTGTACTTCATCCCCTTCTGCCGTCGTAAAAGTATAATCAGCTTGGTTTGCTAAACTCGCATATTGCGCTGCACTTACTGACATTTTGTCTGGTTGAGGTTCAAACAATGACTTTTCGAATTCATCTAAGCCATTAAAAATACCCTCTTTAGACTTTGCAATACCTTCGCCAATCTCATCATTAAAAATACTACTTTCTTTTAGCTCATCCGTTGCTTCGTCTATGCCCATCAGCACACCTTTGCGCGCCTCCCCTAGCATATTTCGTAGTTCGTCATCGTCTTTACCGTCTGCTTTAGCTTTATTAACTGCGCCTTTCACAAAATCCAAAACATTTTTGACAATCGACTCAAAGTCAAACAGTGGCTTCTCTTTTTCTGGTTTTTTCTCAATACCAAGAGCTTCAGCAAGCTTGTCGTCTAAAAACTTTGCAGCCAATTTACTTTTGTCTCCAGAGTAACTATCTGCATTATTCTGAATGGTCGGCATAAATGGTTTGCTATTCCCTGCTCTAAACGAGCTGGCAGGGTTAAGCAATTGATTAAGTTGTCCTATTTTCATAATGTGGCTCCACACGGTGAAACTAGTAGGCTAAAAGAGCCAACTACAATGCCTTTATTATCGGCAGGTTTAAATAAAGCTTAAGTTATTTAGTATAGAAAATAAGCGCGTTTTTCGCGATACACTGGACAAATCTCTAACGGTGCCTAAAATAGCGCGTCTCTATATAGTAAGGTAATTCTGATCATGGCCGTCATAACAATTGATACTTCCACTTATGCCCAGCAACTTGAAGAAAAGCAGCAGCGTATTTCTCAACAATTCGCGCGTTTTGATGCTCCTGATTTAGAGGTATACGATTCTCCGAAAACACAGTATCGCCAACGCGCTGAATTTAGAGTATGGCATGAAGGTGATGATCTATACCACATCATGTTTGATCAAGCGACGAAACAGAAAATACGCGTTGAACAATTCGATCCAGCTGCCCCCCTTATCAGTGAGCTAATGTCCGTTATGATGGACAAATTACGTCACAATGAAATACTGCGTCGTAAGCTGTTTCAGATTGATTACCTATCTACGCTAAGTGGAGAGATTCTCATTAGTTTACTTTATCACAAACCACTAGACGAACAGTGGCAAGCAGCAATGGAGACGCTACGGACTGAATTAAAGCAAACCTATAAAGTTGATTTTATTGGGCGTGCTAGAAAACAAAAAGTGATCTTCGAACATGATTATGTGACCGAACAATTAAATGTCAATGGACAGACCTATACCTACCAACAAGTTGAGAATAGCTTTACCCAACCTAATGCCGTAGTGAATGAGAAGATGCTCGCCTGGGCACAGTCACTCTGTGTACCATTAGAGAACGACTTACTTGAGTTATATTGTGGTAACGGGAATTTTTCGATTGCTCTGGCAGGTAGTTTTAATAAAGTGCTCGCAACAGAAATATCTAAACCGTCAGTTCACTCTGCACAATTTAATATTGCCGCAAATAAGGTAAACAACTTGGATATCTTACGAATGTCTAGTGAAGAATTTACCCAGGCGATGAAAGGCGAACGTAGTTTTTCGCGATTAAATGGCATTGAACTTAAAGATTACAACTGTCAAACAATCCTAGTTGACCCACCCCGAGCTGGCATGGACGAACTAACCTGCCGTCTTGTCGCCAATTACGACAATGTGATTTACATTTCATGTAACCCAGATACACTCGAACGTGATTTAGAGTTACTCTGTGAAACGCATAGTGTTTCGCGTATCGCTATTTTTGATCAGTTCCCATACACCCACCATGTTGAGTCAGGTGTATTTCTACAACGTAAATAAGCGCTTTCATTAAAGTGATCTCAGCGCTTTACTCAGTGCTGGGATCTGCTCCTCACTAAAAACACGAATACCATTTTGCTCTAAAAGCTTCGCAGTCCAACCCATGCCTGCGACTTTATTACCTGTAAACGACCCATCATAAATCGTATTTCTGCCGCATGATGGGCTCGACTCCTTCAACAAAGCAAAACGTATATTGCTTGCTAAACAGTGATTTAAAGCCAATTTTGCACCTCTTGCAAATTCATCTGACACGTCAACTCCTGTTACAGTAATTATCTGTGGCATCAAAATTTCGGCTGCGTCTCTAGGAGTAGGTAACCCACCGGCCACCTCTGGACAAAATGATACCACGCGTTGTTGCTCACACAGCTGAGATATAAACGGGTCGCTCAGCCGCTGTGCCTGACCATCATATCGAACCGGCTGCCCAAGCAAACAACTCGACACCAAAACCTTTTCCATCGTGACTCTCCTAAACAAAAAAACCCCGCTTATGCGGGGCTTTTTAAGTCTAACAAATATTTACTTTGCAGCAAGGTAATTGATTAGTTCACTAATTTGCTCTGGTGTGGTTGTTTTAGACTCGCGTAAACGCAGCTTATATTTACCATTCACAATAAAAGTAGGAACGCCTGTCAAAGCACGCTTATCTTGCATTTGCTTTTGCATTCTGACCATTTTCGATGCTTTTGTACGTACCGAAAAGCTCTTATACAGTTTATCAAACTTCTCACCATCAACGCCTTGCGCGACAAAAATATCTTTCATATCAGCAAGTTCATTAATTTTACCGCGCGTACCGTGCAAATGAGTGAAAATAGCAGTCACGATTTTATCTTTTTGTGGCAGCACCTCTGCGGTAGCTAACGCATTGCTCATAATCTTCTGCAATTTTTCATCTCGCGTACCAACAAAATCAACATGGCTTTTTTTGAACTTAACACCTTCATTTAGTTTCGGCTTAACTTTAGCAATCAAGGGTTCAAATGCATTACATGCTGGGCAATAGAACGAAAAGTACTCCGTTACTTCTGGTTTTTTAGTGCCGCGCTCTGAGATCACTTCATAATGAACGCCCTCTTCAAATACAGCCGCATTGGCCAGCATCGGCATCATCATCGCTACCGCTGCCGCTTTAATTACTTTTAACATTAAATTCTCCAATCCTTATTTTTTTAATAAGTGTTTTACTAAGTCATTTAATTCGTCTTGGCTTTGTAACTCACTCACATTAATTTTATATTTATCATTTACTATAAAGGTAGGTACACCTGTTAGCGCTCCCGCCTTTGAAAACTTTTCTTGTGCATCTTGCATCGCTTTTTCTTCACTGATCACTGGCATGGTTGCTAATGCGGCGTCAAACTGTGCGCCCGTAATACCATTCACCTCTAATAACTTCTTTAAATCAGTAATGTTATCTAATGGCACTTTTTTCACATGAATACTATCGAACAGTTTCGCAGCAATATCATCACCCTTACCGGCATTTTTAGCCACAATGTAGGCATAACTTAAGTTACTTTGTACGTCTGCAGACAAGCCACCAAGGAAATTTACATGACTTTTTTCAAACACAGCCCCTTTTGGTAAATTATCCGCTAAAGCCTTCGCTACAGGTTCAAAACGAAAACAATGAGGACAATAAAATGAGAAAAATTCAGTTACCTTTGGTGAGGCACTTTTTTCAGTGGTCAGTGTTTGGTAATGTTTACCATCCGTAAAATCGGCTGCCATAACAAATAAGGGCAAACAAAATAATAATACTGCAAATTGTAATTTCTTTAACATCGGTCTCTCTCAAATTTATGGAATTAGTTTTATAGCGGGTTCATTTAATACCGCATATTGTTCTTTTAACGCTAAGACCTGCTGCTCCCAGTATTTGTCTGTAGCAAACCACGAAAAGTTCCGTGGAAATGCAGGATCTTGCCATCGAGTCGCAAGCCAGCCCATATAATGCACCATTCGCATCGCTCGTAAAGGTTCAATCAAACCTAATTGACGGTGATCAAAACTTTGAAATTCTTCATAGCCACACAGAAGTGTATCTAACTGCATCGCTTTTTCTTGTCTATCTCCATTTAACATCATCCAGAGATCTTGAATCGCTGGACCTTGTCGACAATCATCTAGGTCGACAAGTAACAATTTATCATTTGACCACAAGATATTGCCAGCATGACAGTCTCCATGCAAACGGATTTGGTCAGTTTTATAATATGTTTGTTCCGTTTTATCTATCAGCTGATCTAATATTGTCAAAAAAGGCGTTTCCATATATTTTGACAACAACTGGCTAGATAAAATAGCCTCTCGGGCATGATGTAAATAATCTTGTGTGTTAACTGTTGGCCTATGAGTGAACACATGATTTCCTGCAACACTATGTAAACGACCAATATAGCGCCCTAGCATCTCAAGCTGATCTAAGTTATCCATCTCAAATTGTCTCCCCCCCACACTTAGAAACAGCGTAAAACGGTAACCTTGATATTCAAATAAACTGGTGCCATCTCGCACAATTGGTGCAACTACAGGAACTTCAGCTTCAAGTAGATTAAGAGAAAACGAGTGCTCCTCATGTATTTGCTCGTTAGTCCAACGCTGGGGTCGATAGAACTTAACAACATAGCGGCAATTATCATCTGCTTTAAATTGATAGACTCGATTTTCGTAGCTGTTCAATGCTAACAAACCCGATTCTGGATAAATGCCAATGCTTTCTATCGCATCGAGAATTAAGTCTGGTGTTAAATTGGCAAAGCTAAATTCACTCATAGTACTCTCAAATATTAAAAAAGCGGGCTTTACCCCGCTTTTAACTCATACTAGGTAGTGTACTGAATTATCTTCCTTTAAAGAAGTTAGTCTGTTGTGATAACTGCTGTTCTGGGTTATCTATTGGCGCAATAACGAATGTAAACTCTGTTACTGGCTTGTTTAAGTCATACGGATCAATGATCACTGATAAAGGTAAATTCATAGAACGGCCCGCTTCGACATGAAGTGATAATTTACCAATCACTTGGTAATGACTGAGCCCTTTAATCTCAACAGTATATGTTTGCGCGGATTGTGCTTTATTAATCACTTTTAGCGTGTAGGTATTTTCTACTAAGCCATCAAAGTTAACCCGATAAAGTTGATTTCGATCACGAATAATATCTAGCTCCATCGGTTTGCGCATAGCAATATTCATCACCAATGCTGCACATAAAACGATGAGGATGAGTAAGTACCCAACCAATTTCCCTCTGATGGGCTTAGTGCGTTCCGCTGAGCTCTCTAAATTCCGCTCTGTTGTGTAAGAAATAAGACCCGGAGCATAGTTCATTTTTTCCATTACGCCATCACAGGCATCTATACATGCCCCACAATTGATACACTCATATTGCAACCCGTTCCGTATGTCTATACCTGTTGGACAAACTTGTACACACAAATTGCAGTCAATACAGTCGCCAAGTTCTAACTCCTTTGGATCTTGCTTACGAGAACGAGGACCTCTCGACTCACCTCTGGCTTCGTCGTAACTTACCGTGAAAGTATCTTTATCAAACATCGCTGACTGAAAACGTGAATAAGGACAAATATGTAAACACATAATTTCTCTCATCCACCCTGCATTGCCATAAGTGCAAACCGTAAAAACAGCAATACTCCAAAAGGCATAGCTGCTTGCTGTCAGCGCCAATAACTCAGGTAATAACGTACGAATAGGCGTAAAGTAGCCTGCAAAGGTAATTGCGGTATACAAAGAAAACAGCACCCAACTAATATGCTTAGCGGATTTTCGCCAAAATTTATCAAAGCTCATTTCTCGTTGATCGAGCTTTTTACGCTGATTAGCTTTGCCCTCAAACTTTTCCTCAAACCAAATAAAAATGAATGTCCATACCGTTTGCGGGCATGTATAACCGCACCATACGCGACCATAGAAAGTCGTGACCAAAAACAAAGCAAATGCGGCAATCATTAAAATAAAAGCCAAAATAGTTAAATCTTGGGGGAGCAGTGTTAAACCAAAAATATTGAACTTTTGCTCAAACAAATCAAATAATACCGCTTGCTGTCCATGAAAGCTGATCCACGGTAACGCCATAAATGCCAGCATGCCAATAAACCCGATTCTTTGCCGTAGTAACTGATGTAATCCTTTCACCGCACGTACATAAATACGATTACGAGGGTTGAATCTATCAGGT
The DNA here is from genome assembly GCF_018101015.1 of Pseudoalteromonas sp. MMG005. Lineage (NCBI taxonomy): Bacteria > Pseudomonadati > Pseudomonadota > Gammaproteobacteria > Alteromonadales > Pseudoalteromonadaceae > Pseudoalteromonas > Pseudoalteromonas sp. MMG005. The sequence goes on from NZ_JAGJEK010000004.1 coordinate 8,296, forward strand.
TGGAGGTCATCCGGTTTCTGTATTTTGACCTCGGATGGGATATTCTTAATCTTTATTTGCTTGTCCATCTAAGCTCCTTAAGCCGCTACGATCGACAGGTTACTTGCTACAGTGACCCTATTATTCATATGGATATTATAAGCAAGCTTAGTAAGTTATGGATACAAAATCACACAAGAATCTCTAAACTGAGCAACACTTTACGATAAAACGATGCGCTTGGTGGTTAATTAATGAATAAAATGGCATTATTTGATCCAGTCTCTGAGCACTAAACTTGCTTTTAAAAGCAGCATTTTATTACACTAATAGCCGCAATTAAGCTATCAAGATCAAGGTTACTACCGCTATGAAGAAATTTTTACTACTCGTGATCATTATATTAGGGCTATTTACCATTGATCACCCGTCGATTAAAGGACCTCGCGACACACTACTAAATCAAGGGATAGATGTATTAAGTGAGTCCAGTAAAATAACACGCAGCCCTGCGGCACAACAAGCGAGGGAAAGCGTTACACGCACTGTCTCTCTAAGCACTCAAGAACAAAGTTACATCAATGAAGCACTGGCCACCGATGAAAAATTACGTGAATTTCATTTACGTTATTGCGAAGAAAATGACGTCAACCTTGACTTATACGCGCCTACTCTCATGCAGGTATGTAACGTTACTAGCAATATATTGAATAAATAAAAAGGCAGATAATGGACTTTAGTCAATTAAATAAGCAGCGCGCGCACTCTTTCGATAAGCAACGCACTATTCTAAAAAAGCTGGGGAAAGGCAAAACTATTTTATGTGAAACGTGCCAACAGCCATTAACGCTTGATCTGGCGACAAGTAACACTCAACAGGGCATTATTTGCTGCGCTCAAGGCTGCACACATATTGAGTTAGAATTAGGTTAGCTAACCTCAGCTCTGGATAATCGACTTTGCCCAATAAAGCTATTTTTCTCACTCTCGGCGTTGCGTTCATTTGTAATAGCCCGCTATTACTGCATAAAAGCGCTTTGATATTGAACAAAATACCATCATTGGATTGTACGTAAGTTTGTTTACAAAACATTTCCTATGCCAAAACCCTTACCCAAACCTGAGGTTAGTTAAAAGTCATTCTCAGAGTCATATAAACCACTACTTATTGCAGTGGCTTCAATTAACTGTGCATAGCCACCCGCAAACTCGCCCGCCAGCTGCATTTGTTGTTGGATAAATAATGTCATATCGGTATTTGTTTGCTGACAATATGTTTTAACTTGCGACTCTTCTAAGGTAAAAAAGCTCAGTTGCTCAGTAGACATTTGTAAAGCTTGTTTCAGCTCTTCACTGACTTCTTGGGTATGTATGAGTCGCTCATAATAAGGGGTAACCCCCAATAAAAACCCTCGACTCCATTGCTGACAATCAAGGTAATGAGTGTCTTCATGCCACTTTAAACAAAAGCAATCGCTATAAACCTGCTCACTAATGTCATGATGTAATGCCATTAATGCAAAAACCACGTCTTCAGAAATCGCATCATCTTCGGCGGTTATTACCTTCATCCATTGCTCAACTTCCGTTGCATCTGGTGAGCAAATTTGAGCAAAAAAATAACCAGCTACCTGTTCTAAATTAAATGCCGTATCACGCGTTGAAAAGTACTGATTTAACACCGCTTGTTGCTGTGCAGTATATTTAAAATCAATGCCATCCATAATTATAAGTTCACCGGATAACGGCCATCAGAGTCTGGTCTACCAAGAAACTTTACCGCATCGTGCACTTCTTTTGGTAAAGAGGCCTGTGGCTTTATATTTCCTGCTACACGGAACTGAAAATGCTCTGCAAGTGTCGCATCCGCCTGTAAGCCTAGTGAATTATCTGGATCAACCAAAACCGAAATATTACCTGATTTACAACTCAAAGACCCGCCTAAAGCTCCAATGTCAAACCAACCAGTGAGTCCTTGTACGCTAATACCCGGACTACGGATCTCGCCAGCTAACGCATTGCAATAAGGTGCACCGGTATTGAACGTATCAATATCCAGTAAAACTCGTCCTTTCGCCTGTACAGGTAACGGCAGTGTAACTTGAGACATTGCTTGTTCAACGCTAAATCTCACTGTGGTATCACTGAGCTCAATAGATTGATTTGTGAGCCCCACAACGAATTGGCCATTTCCCGAAATCTCCTGCTTGTCTCGGGCATTACCAAAATTAATTTTGCCTTGCAAGTTGCCGGTAAGTAAAGCACTCGCCTGAACATCCCAGCGAACATTATTGAGCTGGATATTATTGACTCGAATTTCACTCACTTTACCTTGCCAAACAGTCCCCGATACCGAGCCTATATTTAGCGTAGGCGGAAGCTCTTTTTCTAATAACTGTAAAAGTATCGCTGCCGGCATGCTATAGATTGTAAATACAACAAATGCGAGTACAAACGCCAACAATAGGCCCATTATATTTTTCATCATCACTTCTCTAAAACCAATCTGCTAACGCGAACAAATCCGGGTAAATCATCTTGTGCAATATCAAGATTTTCAACCGTTAAGCCATGCGTATTTGTTAACTCATCAATCCATGCAATAAGCTGATTAAATTCAACCGTATCAATATTCACCCGCAGTGAGCCATCACTTGGCTGCATCTTACTAATATTAATGCCATATTTCCCACGAGTTCGATTCACCAATTGTGACAAGTTAACACGGTTCGTATTCTTAGTTGAAGCGCTCGATTTTAAGGTGCCAACACTTGCATTTACCCAAGCAACGAGCTCTTGTTGACGAAGTTTGTCTTTTTTTGCTTTTTCAACGCCCTCGTTTAACGGCCTAAAGATCCCCATCACTAAAATGAAAATAATAAATATACCGCCAGCAACCATCACCAAGCGTTGTTCTTGCTCTTTTAGCGAGTGCCAATACTTCATAGCTTGTTGCTTCATGATTCACCTCTCAAGCGGATCTCACCAATAACCACATCGCCATCATTATTGAGTGATCCTTGCTGCACATTTAAGCCCCGTTGTTCTAAAATCGCTTTTACTTGGCCAAATACCTGAAAGCCACCGGCTTGCGCACGTACTCTCAACTCATTAAGACGACGATCATAGCGTATCGTTTCAGGCGTAAAGCTTTTAACCTCACCATACACGGCAACAAAATGATTTGTGAGCTCTAAAAACCCCCCCTGCTCTGAGCCGCTCAATCCCGCTAACTCATTTTTTATTTGCTGTCTTAATAAGTGGGGACGAACCACTTTGCCAGGAAACGCTTTTTGATATACCGTTACAGCTTCAGCCTTGTATGCATCCGCTTGTGACTGCAACATAATTAGTTGCGTACTTTTCACCCCAATAAACGACACCACGGCAATGCTTGCTGCGATAAGCCCACTGCGCCAATCACGCCACCATTGAGGCTGCTTTTTCTTACCAGCAAATATCCCTTGTCTCAGTGTAAAGCCTTGGTGCTTTAGTTGCTTAGCAAATATTGCCAACGGTAAATCATATTCGCTTTCTTTGGCTACCTTAGGGGCAATATCTGGCAAAGTATCAGCAGGACTGTAATGCGCTATTTCAGCAGGAGCAAGTGCATGTAAATAATCTGCACCCCAGCTCTTTTCAATGGCACTCACCTGCCATTGCCCAAATCTACATAACCATTGATCTGCCAATTCAACCATTGCTAAAGCATTTTCTTCCGGTTCTGGCAATAACAGCGCATCAGGCACAATGCTATGTAACTCAATTTCGGCGGAATCAAATATCTCCAGCCAATCTTGTAGCCACTTTTGATCACATAAAGCAATTTGAATACTGTGTTGATCACCATCAGTGACGGGCTTACCAATGGCGATAAAAACATCATCAACATCACAGGCCAGCTGCTCTTCAAGCATAAATGGCAAAGCTTGTTCTAGCTTACGGTTCCATTTAGTGGGCAATGCCACTGACTTGAGCTGCACCTGTGAACTCGGTAATAGCAACACGGTATCTCGTGGTGCTGCTTTTTCTGTCAGTGCACCTATCTCTGCACCATTTGCCAGTTCACCACTGGCGATTATTTGCTCATCATGTGTTGAAAAGATCAACCAATGCACTGAGTTTTGGTGTGACTGTCCGACTCGGATCACCAATTTTTCTGTCACTGTACGCCTCCAAATTTGCGCGCTAGTATAGTCGCCTGACCTTGGTTTATTTGTATAATTGAGGTCATAGTAAAAAGCCGTTCATCAAACTCGGCCTTCGCGCGTAACTTAAAATAATTACTATCTACGGTAAATACCTTATCCGATTTACTGTCTTTGGAAGCGCCTTGATTGGCAGCTTCCGTGTAAAACTCATCGACTGAATCAAAGCCCTTTTCTGGCCGCGCTGAAATAATCGCTTCAGCTTCGGACTTAGATAGCCCTTTCATCAACGCACTGAGTAATAAAGCTTGCTCTGATTTAATGGTATTTACATTCACTTTTAATTCGGTATTGCCTGGTATAACACATACATAGGGCAACAGCTTTTTCATTACTAACGGATTAAACCCCTTAATCACCCGTAATTCAGAAACTGAGGCAAGCAAGTTATTGGCTGTCAGATAAGGAGTCCTACGAGACATATATTCATCTTCTTCGGCGCCTGAGCGATATGTAATACTGTCTTGATCCAACCAATCAAACACACTATCTGCTAACGCTTCTTCACTCTCATCTAAGGGAAGGTCTTCAATATTTTTAAGCAGCTCTAATAAAGCTTTGTGGGCTGGATTCGTTTGATTGTTCGCTTGATTCTTATCTTTTGGCGCTGCTAACGCGTTCAAATTCAAACAAGCTTGTAAGTCTGTCACTTCCCCACTTAATGTCCCTTGATCAACAGGGTAAGGGACTTCTTCACGTGCCCAAGGCTGATCAAGGTGTACTTTTTCGGTGTCTTCTTTCTTACTTTCCAGTAAGACCTTTTTCACTAATTCTTCTGCACCGTAGCTATACCATTTTGCTTGTTGATGGGTTTGAATATTTTGTGCTCTTTGCACTTGCACCATTAAATTAGCCGCCATTTCAGCTGCGATAGTCGCGGCCAAAGCGACAATAAATAATACAATGATAAGTGCTGCGCCGCGCTGCTGCTTCATGAGCGATCTCCACTGTTCTGCTCATTCCCACTCTGCTCTTTCCCATCTCCAGGGGTTAAAAATAAACGCCTAATAGGATCTGCATCTTTAAGTTGCAGCGTGACGGCAACCGCCAACGGCAAGGCTTTTTTCTTCCAATCTTCTTGCCATTTTTGCTTATCATCTAAAAACTCAAATTTTAGATCTTCCACATTTTTTAATACGATTTGTGAGCGAGGTTCTGAGCCATCAAGCTCATCCACATAAATTCTATAAATACGCTCTAAGTTATCATCAACCACCCGGTACCCAACGGCTTGTAACTCAGACCTTGGTAATAAGCTAATCGGATTTGTCCAACCATCACGAACAAAGACAATACCATCGTATTGGCTATTCATCTCATAACGCCCGTGAATGATATAACTTTCGTTGCTATCACCTGACTCGTTGCGTACTTCACGCTTGGTCATTTGATTAAAGTCTTGGTCCATTAACCTAAACGTCGTTTGTAATGATTCTAATTCACCAATAACATCCTCAGAGGCTTCTTTGGCTTTCAACGTCGAGTCTAATATTTGATGAGTCGCTAAAATAACAAACGCTAAAATGCCCAGCGCAACCATCACTTCTAATAAAGTAAAACCTCGTTGGCGCATTATCATTTGCCTTTCAACATAAAGGTAGTGAGATCATAAACCGACGTTTGTAATGCTTCATCTTGATAAACGGTGACCGTCACCTTAACGAAACTGGGATCTTCTGTCGCTATCACTGATTGCTGCCAAAACCACTTCTGTCCAGCCAGTTCTTCTTCCCCTTTGGCATTATTCTTCCCTGACCATTTTTTACCACTGGCGCGCATCATGACCATTTGATTTTCCGCGACCCAAGAGGCATAAGTTTGTTCTTCTAACGCGCCAATGTGGGTAATGTGCTCTCCAGTGACCTGCATTGCCGCAATACCTGCCATCGCACATATGCTTAGCGCAACCATCACCTCTAGTAAGGTAAAGCCTAATGTATTCTGCTTCATTCTGGCTCTCGGCGTAAATTAACAGGCGCTACAAACTCACCTTCCACAAAGTAAACGCTTTGTGGGTCGTCATCCAACTCAAGGCTTAGTTGAAAGGCACTGACTTCACCCGATGATAACAAGAGGACTTGAGGTACTTTTAGCTTCTTCAGTTCAAGCAAGCTTTGCTCATCGCCAGTCCCCATTAATGCGCGCCAATTTGACTGCTCTAATAAGTTATCTTGTGCCCAATCTAATCCTTCAATGTTCAAGTTCACCTTATAATCATCTTCAAATTTAATTGGCTTGTAGAGTTCTTCCGCATCAAAAGCTATCCAGTTTTCCCCATCAAACACTAAAAACTCTAGGGTTTTCTTATCAAGGTGAAACCCAAGTTCAACTTGATTCAGCACCGCAAATTCCGATGCTAAATTGATAATGCCATGTGTTCTGAGCGCCTGCTTTTCTAGCTCTTCTTCCATGTCGCCGCCAAAACTATAGGTCACCAACTTGGTCGCAAAAGCAATGATCGTCAGTACCACGAGGATTTCGATTAAACTAAATCCTCGTTGGTATTTATGCGTTAGGGTAGGATGCTTTATCATAATCTATGCAGCTTTTATTGCTGCTCTTCTTGATCCCAGTTACCAATATCATCTTCGGTACCCACTTCACCGTCTGGCCCCATTGAAAAGATATCAATTTTACCCATTTCACCTGGGCTAACTAATTGGTAAGGACTACCCCACGGATCTTCTGGTAATTTAGAAATAAAGCCACCATCAGGGAAACGCTTTGGCACTGGGTCTATTGTTGTTTCATTTACCAATGCTTCAAGGCCCTGCTCTGTGGTAGGGTATTTTTTATTTTTCAACTTATACATACTCATCGCATCTTCAAGTTGCTGAATATCTAAGTGGGCTTTATCAATTTGCGCTTCTTCTTGCTGACCCATGATATTGGGTGCCACAATAGACATGATCATACCAATGATCACAAGTACTACCATCACTTCTAATAGTGAGAAACCTGACTGTTTATTCACAATTTATACCTCAAAAGTTATTAATGTCTTTGTATTTTTATATACATTATCGATATTTTTGACTACAAACCAATTGCTTGGTTCATTGCCATAATAGGTTGTAAAATAGCCATAACAATAAACAGTACGATTACTGCCATGCTGGCAATCATTGCTGGTTCTAACAATGCCAATGACACACTAACCATACTTTCAAATTCACGATCCTGGTTATTAGCTGCTCGCTCCAACATCTGTTCTAATTCGCCTGATTTTTCACCACTGGCGATCATATGTAACATCATTGGCGGGAATAATTTCGTTTGATGTAACGCCGCTCTTAAACTTGCACCTTCACTAACTCGGGTTGCAGCTTCAGCCACAGCAAATTTAATCTTTTGATTCTCCAGTACTTTACCGGCAATTTTCATCCCTTCTAATAAAGGGACCGAACTCGAGGATAAAATACTTAAAGTCCGTGCAAAACGCGCCGTATTGATACTGCGACTGACTTTGCCGATACCGGGTAAAATCATAAGTTGGCTATCATACCAAAAACGCACTTTCGGACGCTTTAACGCTTGCTTAATACCAAAGATGCCACCCACAATAACCACGAGACTAATCATCCAATAGTTTTGAACAAAGTTACTGGCGGCCATGACCCATTCTGTCGTCCATGGCAATACTTGCTTAGACTTTTCGAAGGTTTTTAATATCTGGGGTACCACAGTACCTAGTAATACAGAGACAATGGCAATCGCAAATATCACCAAAATGGTCGGATAAACCATCGCTTGGGTAATTTGGCTACGCATATGTTGACGTTGTTCAGTGTAATCAGCAAGACGATTCAATACTTGATCTAGGTGCCCTGATTTTTCACCCGCAGCAACCATAGCCCGATATAGGTTATCAAATACATGAGGAAACTCTGACATACCATCAGCAAGGGTGTAACCCTCAACGACTTTAGAGCGCACCGACATCAGCATGCGCTTTAGTCTGGGTTTTTCACATTGTTCAGCAACCGCCATTACTGCGGCTTCAACCGGCAACGATGATTGAATTAATGTCGCAAGCTGGCGGGTCACCAATGCCAAATCGGCCACTGAGGGCTTATAGCCTCTAAATAGCTGTATTCCCTCAGAAGACTGCTGCTTATCTTTCTCCGCCGCAGGTAATACCTCTAAAGGCATCATGGCTTTTTCGCGCAGCATTTGTCTTACTTGCTTAGCGGTATCCGCCTCTAATATGCCTTTTTTTTCTTTGCCCTTGCCATCCAAAGCTCGGTATTCAAATGCTGCCATGCTTATCCTTCCTCGCGAGTCACTCGCAATACTTCTTCTAGCGTTGTTTTACCGTCTAAAACACGCGAACAACCATCTTGACGAATACTCGGACTGTGCTGACGAATATACTTCTCTACCGCCTGCTCACCTTTACCGTTATGAATAAGCTCACGAATATGTTCATCAACAATCAGTAACTCATGAATACCGGTTCGGCCTTTATAGCCATTATAATTACACTCTTCGCACCCTACAGCGCGGTAAATTGTCGTTTGCTGACCGCTCGGTATACCTAACAATTCACATTCACCGTCATCAGCATGATGACCGGCTTTACAGTTTGAACATAAAGTTCTGACTAAGCGCTGTGATAACACCCCTAATAAAGAAGAAGACAGTAAGAACGGTTCTACCCCCATATCTTCCATACGGGTGATGGCACCCGCCGCTGTATTGGTGTGTAGTGTCGACATAACAAGGTGACCCGTTAATGAAGCTTGCACGGCAATTTGGCCTGTTTCTAAGTCTCGGATCTCACCGACCATCACCACATCCGGATCTTGACGCAAAATAGCGCGTAGCCCCCGAGCAAACGTCATATCAACTTTCGCATTAACTTGCGTCTGACCAATACCAGGAATTTCATATTCAATTGGATCTTCAACCGTCAGAATATTACGATCTTTTGAGTTTATCTGACTCATACCTGCATATAACGTGGTACTTTTACCTGAACCGGTCGGGCCCGTCACTAAGATGATACCGTGAGGCTTACTAATAATGCCGGCAAATAATTCTCGGTTACGCTCAGTCATCCCTAAGTCTTCTAGGTCTAATCGGGCATTGTTCTTATCCAGTAAACGTAATACCACTCGCTCACCAAAACTAGAAGGCATGGTCGACACCCGCACATCTACCGCGCGCCCAGCAATACGTAAACTAATACGACCATCTTGTGGAATGCGTTTTTCGGCGATATCAAGTTTAGCCATTACCTTAATACGCGACACGAGTAACGAGGCGAGTTTACGGTTTGGTTTGAGTACCTCTTTAAGCACCCCGTCAACCCGAAAGCGGATCACGAGGTCTTGCTCAAAGGTTTCGATGTGAATATCAGACGCACCTTCTTTGATTGCTTCACTGAGCATGGCATTGATCAATTTAATGATGGGTGCATCATCATCCGCAGCCAACAAATCTTCTGTTTGCGGTAACTCTTCCGCCAACGAAAACAGGTCAACTTCGTTGCCAATGTCTTCCATCATTTGCTGCGTTTCAGAGCTATCACGCTGATACGATTCTTCAAGCAATAACTCAAATTTATCGTCTTCAAGTTGTACCAGCGTAAAAGGTTCTGCCGCAACTCGGCGTACTTCCAGTAATGCCGGAACTGACAGCTCGCCACGATAAAACACTTTTAAACCATCAGGCGTGTCACTGAGCAAAATGCCTTCGCGGCGCGCATAAGCAAATGGCAAGCGTAAACGAATTACCTGCGCATTATCTAGTTCGGCAGTATGGTCCTCTGCGAGAACATCAACTTGGCTATCAGTCATTGTTTTCTTGCTCTTGCTTGTTTTTGCCACTTAAAAACTCTTCGTAAGTCGGTGGTAATACCAAGGCATCATTCCACTCTGGTAGCACAGGGGTATCTTCTGACGGCATTAATTGAATGCCATCTTCATTACGCTTTACCTGCTCACTGCGAATAAAGTTATATTTCGCATGACTCAACTCATTCATACTGCGACTGTCACGCACAATGGTCGGGCGAATAAAGACCAATAAGTTACGCTTGCTCTTTTTGGTATTGGTTGATTTAAATAAATGGCCAATAAATGGAATATCGCCTAGTAACGGTACTTTTGACACGCTTTCTTGCACATCTTCATCTATCAAACCACCGAGAATAACCATGCCACCGTCATCTGCAATCACTGTGGTATTAATGGCGCGCTTATTCACAGAAATATCAACCGCAGTTGCACCACTGACACTCGACACTTCCTGTTCAATGGTCAGCTGTACTGCGCTGCCGTCATTGATTTGTGGTGTCACTTTGAGCTTAATACCCACTTCTTGGCGGTCAACCGTTTGGAATGGGTTAGAGTTATTGTCACCCGACGTAGATCCGGTAATAATAGGCACTTCTTGACCCACAATCATCGATGCTTCTTCATTGTCCATGGTGGTAATAGAAGGCGTCGCTAAAATATTAGATTTCGTATCAGTCGAAATCGCTTGGACTATTGCACCCCAATCGTTTTTGACAATCCCCATCGCGAGGCCATTTACACCACCTAGTAACTGACCTAATGGACCAAGGTCACCTTCTCGTGTTTCAATAAACTCATTGGTATTGCCTGATTCAGATCCTGTAATATTTTTCTTTATATCTTTATCTTGTGCTTGTCTTGCCGCAACGGCTAATGACCCTACAGGCACCGTACTGCCATTATTAAACTGCAGCATACCGCCTTTTTCAGAGATCCACTGTAGCCCAAAGTTAACACCGTCACCTTCTTGTACTTCCACCACAATGGCTTCAACCAATACCTGTGCACGGCGAATATCTAACTTTTCAATGACCGAGGTGAGTGAACGCATGGTATCTGGCTGTGCTGTGATAACCAGTGAGTTTGAATCTGGATGCGCTTCAATACTGGTATCGTTACGATTACTGCGTGAACGGGTTTTGTTATTGCTGCCCTTAGATTCTTCTTGCAAGGTTTTACTCACGCCTTGCAATACTTTGACTAAATCTTCAGCCTTAGCATAATTTAAATAAAATACTTTAGTATTACCTTGGCTTTCCAACTCGCCGTCTAATCGTTTAATCAATTCAGTCGCACGGCTGCGTGCTTGAGACTCGCCACTGACGATAACACTGTTGGTTCTGCCATCGGCAACGACTTTAGGAATTAAGAACTCAGGCACGCTGTTTTTACCGGTGCCTTTATAAATACTTTCAACTACTTTAACCACATCATCGGCGGTGGCATGGTGTAATTTAATAATTTCAACACGCTTATCACCTGCTTGGTCTACTGACTTAATAATATCAACAAGCCTATTAACCGATGCCGCATGCCCTGTTAGCATCATCACGTTCGCAGAACTAAAATTGGTCACATGACCGCCATCTTTTTGGTCACTGAACTGCCTGATCAAGGGCCCGAGCTCTTGTACGCTGACGTTCTTTACACGTACAACGCGCGTCACCATCACATCGCCGTTACCAAATTCTTTGCCTTTGACTAATGGCACATTCCCTTTTTTACCATCAGAACTACGGACAACTTTCAGTACCCCGCTGTCCATCTCCATAACAGAGTAGCCATACACTTCTAACACATTCAGGAAGAACTGATAATAAATTGACTCATCCATCAACTCATAACTACGTACATTGATATTGCCACGCACGTTTGGGTCGATAATAATGGTTTTGTTTAAGTTTTTACCAACGATATTAATAAATTCGTTGATGTCAGTTCCTTTAAAGTTGGCAGCGTACTCAATGGCAGACACCGATAAAGACAGACCAGCGGCAATCATTAGAGCTGCATACTTAGCTAACCCTTTTTTGATTTTTGTGAGGTGTAGCTTATTACCCATTTTATTTAAACTCCAAAAGTAGTAACTTTACAGGCTGAATTGTACTGAAATGGTTTGACCATCTCGTTCAATGGTGATGCTTGCATCTGAGCTATTTCTCAGCTCATTCATTGCAGACATAGCCTGTTTCATATCCGTGAGTTGATAGCCGTTGATGGCAACAGCTAAATCGTTATTTTTGAGCCCCATTTTGCGGAAAAGTTCAGGATCTTTACCTGGACTCAAGCGATATCCGATCAATTGACCTTCCTTCATGGCGCGTGAAATTCTTATATAATCAAATAACTTGCCAGGTTCTTTCAACAGTTCATCGCGCTGTGAAGATATGTCAGCACTGGCAACCAGCTGAGATGATTTTTTGCGGTTGGGGCTTTTACCTGTCGATTTTGAAGCCACTGGCATTGCCACATTTTTTGAATACTCAATACCATCTAGCATCAGTGTTTCAAATCGACCACTTACATCCAAAATAACGCGGTCAGGCAACACCCGCGATAATGTTGCGCGCGTACCTTGAATTGATTCTTTGACTTCATATGTTAACTGCTTCCCTTGCGATTCAATAATCGCAAATCCGGCTGCATCATCTAAGCTTACGGCAACAATACCCGTCAATCGCACATTCAACGTTGTTTCTGGCGCATCAGACACAACGGGCTTCGGCTTTTCTGGTGCTTTGGCATCAGCGCGACCAAATAAATGTTGGTTGGTAATCGCTTGCGTATTAATCACATTACTGCTTGATGAATACAGCGCTGATTGACTAGGAAGTGGTTGATTCGCAGGTTGTGGCCACAATAGCCAAAACATTTGTGATAATAAATAAGCAATATAAATAACAGCTAACAATACGACCATGCGGCTTAGTTTAGCGTGAGGCAATCCTAATAAGGCTTTTTGTAACTGTTGTAACTGTAATTCCATATGCAATTTTTCTTATTCTACATTAAGCAGCTCAGTGTACCCTTTAAGCAAAAATTCAACAAGCGCACAAATATGACACGAGTGAGAACTTGAATACACACCTTTTCTACAAGCCTAACACCAATACTGGCAACGATTAAGCCTGCTTTTTTTGAATGCCAAAATATGATAGATTTCAGCTTATACTACACAATCTACATGGTTAATAAATTGTGACTAAAAATTCACCTGTACAAGCAACCAAAAACACCGGAGTAAGACTCGACAAGTGGCTTTGGGCTACTCGGTTTTATAAAACCCGAGCGCTTGCGCGTGAAATGGTACAAGGTGGTAAAGTACACTATAACGGCCAGCGCTGTAAACCCAGTAAAATCACTGAAGTAGGCGCTACTGTGAAGCTTGCGCAAGGATTTGACGAAAAAGAAGTGACTATTTTAGTGCTTTTTGAAAAACGCCAAGCGGCGGCAATCGCCCAAACGGCGTACCTAGAGTCGGAATCTAGCGTTCGTAAGCGAGAAGAAAATGCCATTGCTAGAAAAAATAACAGTTTCTTTGCACCACATCCTGTTAACAAACCAGATAAAAAGCAAAGACGTGAACTATTGAAATTAAAATCAAGCTAGGATTTTATTAATGCAACCTGATTTATTACATCGCTATATTTTTGACGAACTAGACGTACGCGGCGAATTGGTACAAATTGAAAAAACATTCAGTGACATCATTGCAGGCCACAATTACCCAGAGCCCGTTCAGCAATTGCTTGGTGAGCTGCTGGTTGCGACCAGCCTTTTAACGGCCACACTCAAGTTCGAAGGCGATATTGCCGTGCAGCTGCAAGGTGATGGCCCGGTGAAATATGCCGTGATCAACGGTGATCATAAACAAAACATGCGGGGCATTGCGCGCTTACAAAGTGACGTAACGGGTAACAAAATTGCAGACTTGATCGGTAACGGACATATGGTCATTACTATTACCCCTGTTAAAGGTGAGCGCTACCAAGGAATCGTACCTTTAACTGCCGACACGCTTGCTGGCTGTATTGAAGACTACTTTACCCAATCAGAGCAATTAACCACGCGTTTATGGTTCGCAACCAAAACGGGCTCTGAAACGGTAAAAGCAGCAGGTTTGTTCTTACAAGTATTGCCGGTCAATAAAGAAAAGTCACAGCAAGACTTCACCCATCTAGAAGCACTTAGCCACACAGTAAAAGATGACGAATTATTAGAGTTAGATGCACAAACAGTGTTAACGCGTTTGTATCATGAAGACAATCCGCAACTGTTCGAGCCGCAAGAAATCAATTTTGTGTGCGGATGTAGCAAAGAGAAAACCATTGCTGCCTTAGTGAATGTTGGTCAAGAAGCGCTTTTAGAAGATGTGCAACAGCACGGTAACGTGACCATCAGCTGTCATTATTGCCTCACCGATTACCGCTTCAATGAACAAGATATCAAGGCTATTTTTAACTAAATACCCACTTGCACCTAATTTGAATACCAAGCCATCATTTTGATGGCTTTTTTATGTTTAAAAAATGATACCGGTGTCATTTAAAGTCTCTTTTTTATGACACCGGTATCATTGAAATTATTCAAGTTTTTTCACAAATTAATGTGATTTCAGGTCCTCCAAAGGCTCGAATATCTCAATATCATCTGTTACTATAAATTCAGCTTAAGGTTAGTAAGAACTCAGAGCTATCCCGTTCAATTCTCACATTTTAGGTAATAACATGACTTCAAGCGCTACTCGTTTTGTCGATTTAACTGCAGCTGAACTTGTCGAACTCGCTATTTCTCGTGGCGAGGGTACTTTGGCCGCAAACGGAGCTTTCGTTGCAAAAACTGGTCGTCGCACAGGCCGCTCTCCAAACGATCGTTTTATCGTTAAAGAGCAAAGCACTGAAAATGACATCCAATGGGGCAAAGTAAACCGCCCATTCGATGCTGATAAATTTGATGCCCTTTGGACACGTGTTGAAGCACATGTACAAGGCGGTGACCACTTCGTCTCTCACCTTGAAGTGGGTGCTGATCCTGAGCACTATTTACCAGTTGTGGTTACAACCGAAACTGCGTGGCACCACATTTTCGCTAAAAACATGTTTATTGAACCTAAAAAATATAACACGGCTGATTTACCGCAGTGGCAGGTAATGAATGTGCCTTCATTTGTATGTGATCCAGAACGCGACGGCACAAACAGTGACGGTACCGTGATTATCAACTTTGCAGAGCGCAAAGTCTTGTTAGCTGGCATGCATTACGCTGGTGAAATGAAAAAATCAATGTTCTCTGTACAAAACTTTTTGTTACCAGCAAAAGGCGTTTTACCTATGCACTGTAGTGCAAACGTGGGTGAAGCCGGTGATACAGCATTATTCTTTGGCCTATCTGGTACTGGTAAAACAACCTTATCAGCGGATCCAACGCGCTTTCTTATCGGTGACGATGAGCACGGTTGGGCACCAGGCAGTGTTTTCAACATTGAAGGCGGTTGTTACGCAAAATGTATCGACCTATCTCAGAAGAACGAGCCAGTCATTTGGAATGCTATCAAGTTTGGTACCATCCTAGAGAACGTTGTATTAGACGAAAATCGTGTTCCTGATTTTAACGATACCAGCCTAACGCAAAATACCCGTGCTGCTTACCCACTTGAGCATGTTGAGAAGCGTAAAGTAGAGAACCGTGCCGGTGAGCCGAAAGCAGTTGTATTCTTAACGTGTGATGTCAGTGGCGTATTGCCTCCTGTTTCTGTGTTATCTGAAGAAGCAGCGGCATATCACTTCCTAAGTGGCTACACTGCAAAGGTTGGCTCAACTGAAATAGGCTCAACGTCAGACATTGAATCAACCTTCTCGACTTGTTTTGGCGCACCGTTCTTCCCACGTCCTGCTGGGGTTTACGCTGAGCTACTGATGAAACGTGTCCGTGAATTCGACGCTAAAGTATACCTTGTTAATACAGGTTGGACTGGCGGACCATATGGTATTGGTAAGCGCTTTGATATTCCAACCACACGTGCTGTGATTGATGCGATTGTATCTGGTACGTTAGCGGGTGTTGAAACAACGCATATTGAGTCATTAAACTTAGACGTGCCTGTTGCGGTACCTGGTGTTGACAGCAAACTGCTTAACCCGATTAACACGTGGGAAGACAAAGCAAAGTATGCTGAGTACGCTGCAAAATTAGCGGCTGACTTCCAAGAAAACTTTACCAAGTATGACGTCTCAGACGCCATCAAACAAGCTGGCCCTCGCAGCTAACTTGTTATCGAGTTTGACTAAAAACGCCCTCAGTGGGCGTTTTTTTGTTTGTACTACAACCCACTAATCATTATCAGGGTCAGCTCACATAAGCTTTAGTTTGCGCTATTTGTTTAAACACGAACAATAATGATGTGACATCGTCATATTCCGGTTAAGGCACTGTATCGAGTTGGTTTTGTAAACTGCGGATCTCTTCTTGTATCGCGGGAATTAAGTGAAAATTAGCCTCTCGTGTGGCAATACGCCGTTTAATACAAGGTGTATCCAAATATTGAACTTGCCAATAACCTGGGAATAACGTTTTATCTTGCAGTAACCTTAAGAATTCTGCATTACCCCCTTCATCGTACATCTTTGCAATTGACTGTTGAAAAACACTTAACGCGACTCTAGGTACTGTCATCTCTTCAAAAGGCCTTAACCCCTCAGCCAGTCTGGTCTTATCAAGTTCAGCAATTAAACGGCTTACTGACCCCTCAACCAGACTCTCATCAATTCGACTCATCAACCTCTGTAGCTGCGGGCTATCTTTAAGAACAATCAGTAAAGAAGATAACCCTGCGGTACTGGCTTGTTGAAACGCTATTTCGGCATAGCTGAGTGCACGAACGATATGCTGCTGTGCTTTGGTCGCATCTTCGTCCATGATAAATTCGGCTTCAGAAAGATCATCAATAATTAATATACTTATTCCTGCATCCCACTCGCCAATTGCCGTTAGCCTTTGTGCTGCTTTATACGACAACGCTCGGCTTATTTCATCAGTTACTCCTGAAGCCAACGCGCGTAACGCACCTAGGTCACCGCCAAATGCCGCGTCCTGCAGCGCTTTAACATCCATTTTTAGATAATTCTGCATATTGTCAGAGACAAGGTTGTTATTCACATGTGAAAGAGGCCCCATTTCTTTCTTTTCTAACCAATCTTGATATTGATTGTAAGCATACGCTTGATCCTCTTTTGACAGGTCTTGCGCCGCAATACACCAGTTGCCCTCGTAATTAAAAATTTTAGGTTTAGATAAACCGCCAAGCTCAAGTGCCGAAGTACGTATCGTGTCTGCTTTTATTTTTAACAAATTGATACGCTGATTGCGTGTTTCTTTGAGCTCTATATCTTCGCTCTTTGTAACAAGCGTACTGTCGTTATCTTTGCTCTCTATAAGAAGCACATCGTCGTTGCTAAGCTGCATAAGCTCGACCAAAGGCGTGTAACTCAAATAAAGTAATGTGCCTAAAACCGCGGAAACAACGATAATACCAACTTGTTTTCTACTCATGCTTTAAACTCGCCCATTCAAAATTCAACCATTTGAAATATATCAATATATATTGCTAAGGCTGCGCTGTGAGTTCACTTTGCAAACTGGCGATTTGTTGCTGAATTTCAGGGATTGTATGAAAATGCGCTTCGCGATTGGCAATGAGACGTTTAATACAAGGCGTATCTAAATACTGAACCTTCCAATGCTTTGGGAAAAGCGACTCATCGTCCAGTAACATATTTAATTGTTCGAATCTTTCACGGAGCATTACTAAAGAGCTTTGGAAATAGCTATAGGCAATTCTAGGAGTGTCAATTTCATCTAAACCGTTCAGCCCTTCTGCTAAACGCTTGCTCGTGATTTGCTGCCTCAATTGCTGTACGTGTTCTGACACCGCACCGTCCTGAATACCAGCGATTAACGCATGCAGTTTCGGATTGCTACTCAACATATCTTGGATAAGATACAAGCCTGATATACTCGCATGCTGAAAGCCTAATTCTGCATAACTTAACGCTTTTATCGCTATTTTTTTTGCTTCATCGGGGTTAACATCAATTTTAGATTCAGCATCAAAAAGATATCTTACAACCAAGACACGAGTGCCTTCTCCAAACTCCCCAAGTTCTACCAAACGCTTTGCTGCACGATAAACCGTTGTATTATCTACTTCTTTATTCACCTTCATTGCTAACATTCTGAGTGCAACTATGTCATCATTTTTGGCATGCTGCTTCAACGTCTTGATATTCATGTCAACATAATTCAGCATATCAGCGTTTATCATTTTATTGTTTTCGATGAGCAATTTTTTGACTTCCTCCTCTTTAAACCACTTCTCACGCTGATTACGTGCATATTTTTGATCTTCTTCTGAAAGATCTTGGTGCTCAATACACCAGTTGCCCTCATAGTTAAAAATTTTGGGCTCAGATAAACCGCCAAGTTCAAGTGCCGAAGTACGTATCGTGTCTGCTTTTATTTTTAACAGATTGATGCGCTGATTGCGTGTTTCTTTGAGCTCTATATCTTCGCTCTTTGTAACAAGCGCACTGCCGTTATCTTTGCTCTCTATAAGAAGTACATCGTCGTTGCTAAGCTGCATAAGCCCAACCACAGGCGTGTAACTCAAATAAAGTAATATGCCTAAAAGCGTATAAAAAACGATAATACCGACTTGTTTTCTACTCATACTTAATACTCAGTTATTTACTTTATATTCAAATGGTTGCATTACACAACCATGTCGTTACGGCATACTGCTGGTCTGCTTTTGTAAACTGCTGATTTCTCGCTGTATCGCGGGAATTAAGTGAAAATTAGCCTCTCGTGTGGCAATACGGCGCTTAATGCATGGTGTGTTTAAATATTGGCTTTTCCAATGCTCAGGAAATAAAGTATTGTCTTCCATTAGCGCTACGCTCTCAATGTCTTCCCCTCTGTCATACATCATCGCAATAGACGTTTGAAAATCATAAAGGGCTATCCGAGGAATCGCAGCTAGGTCTATCCCTTGTGCTCTTCTCTCTTTTGCTATTTTGTGGGATATCTTCTCAACATGTTCAGAGACTTCTTGAGCCTCAACGTCTCTTACAAATGGAAGTAGCACGTGTCTGCTTTTTAAAATATTTAAAATGGCATATATACTCCCACTTTGCGCATGCTGAAACCCAACTTCTGCATAAGCCAACGCCTGTATCACGAGACGTTTGGCTTTTTGCGGCTCTGAGTCAGCAATATAGTCAGCTTCCATTAATTTTCTTATCACCAAAGTAGGGATCGCTGTTTCCCAGTCACCCAGTACAGCCAAACGCTCCGCAGCTTTGTAAACCGCAGGAAGTTCAGTCTGTGCTTGTACTTGCTCCGCCAGCATACGTAAGGCGACAACATCATCTTGCTGAGCATATTGCTCAAGTGTCTCTAAGTCCATATCCAAGTAATTGAGCATGTCCTCTCCAATATTCCTATGTCCTATTGAAATTCGCTCAGCATGTGACTGCTTCTTATACCAATCTTCCCGTTGACTCTGTGCATATATTTGATCTTCTATAGAGAGATCTTGATTAAACACACACCAATCACCTTCATAGTTAAAAATTTTGGGCTCAGATAACCCGCCAAGTTCAAGTGCCGAAGTACGTATCGTGTCTGCTTTTATTTTTAACATATTGATGCGCTGATTGTGTGTTTCTTCATGCTCTAAAAGTGTTTCTGGCTGCTTTTCTTCTATTATTTTTCTTTCGGTCCTTTCAGGTGCCATATGAGTACTTTCTTCGCTATTTAGCTCATATAAAAAAAGGCAAAATATCGCGATCCCGAGCTGTAATTTTTTACTCACCATGTTCCATATCCCTATTGGCGACAGTGCTGATTCACTTTGTCTATAATTTATAGTTGCGTGCTAGCTTTCATATGGTATCAATGCACACATCACACTTTTCTTATTATTTTACTATTAATCCTTTTGAATGATGATTCTCTATTGATGTTGTTAACTCCTTGAGCTTCAATCTGCTCCATGATTTGTACTCATTTTAACAACGCACAAAAGTATATTGTATACAATTTAAATCTTCAACCTTAAAAAGGAACAAACTTCGCTGTCGTCATAGATGGTGGTGGAAATAGTCAAAAAGTGACTCTCGATTCTGTGGTTTAATACCTAATTGTCATTTGAAAGCGGGTAAGCTCTTTATTTCACTGTAAATAATGCAATAAACAGTTACAACTGTGAACAAATACTGACAAAACGTGTCCCTATATTGTTCGTCATCCATGCCTAAAAAGTGGTAAAGCAACCTCAGTTATGCTTTGATTAAGGTTTGCTCAACCCTAATAAAAAGAATATGTCATGCTTAAGAATTTATCTTTGAGGAAGAAGATCCTCTTACTGATTGGCGGCACCATTTCCATTTTACTTGTCATCGCCTCTAGTTATTTTGTTAATCATATTGCCACTTTGTCACGGGATAGCATCCAGCGAGAAGCACAAAGCTATCTTTATTCTGAAAAGCTCTCAATGGAAGGCTTCTTTGCACAATATGGCAAACTGGTGAGCACTTTTGCCAACAGCACCCACTTGGTCAATTTTTTCAGTGACTATAACCAACGAGAAAGCGCTCTTGATAACCAACTAGGCTATCAAGAAGTCAACCAAGATTTTGTCAATCTGACCGAGAACGATGAAAATGTCCTGTCTACATTCTTTGCCTCAGCCATTACCGGAGAGTATTTCAAGGAAAATGAACGGACATCGCGTTTTGCTGATGGCCGAGAATACTATGCTTATAAACGCGGGTGGTGGCCAGAGGCCATGAAAAAAGGCGGCTTACATGTGAGCCCAGTGTCGGTTGATGCCAATACGGGGGATGTTTCTGCGGTTATCAAAGAGCCCATCTATAATGCAGAGCGCACCCTCATTGGTATCGCAGGTATCGACTTGCAAATGAACAAGGTTAATGATTTAGTTGAAGATATTCGCTTCAATAATCAAGGTTATGGATTCTTATTAGACAGTGACTTAAAAGTTGTCCATTTATCGGCGCAAACCAGTCATAAGCTCTCTATTACAGATGAAGGCCCCAAAGGAAAAGAAGGCTTAGATGGATTAGAGACACAATTTAACGATACATCAGGCTTCCAAGCACTTAACCGTGCAATCAAAAGTACGCAAGCGGGCACCGCCTACGTGACCTTAAAAGGCCGGCAGTATTACGTTATTTTCAATAGCGTCAAACTCGACAGCCCCATTCTCGATTGGCATGTGGGCATTATGATCCCTGTTAGTTTAATCGAAGAGCCGGTAGAAGCAGCAGTTATGACCACCATCATTGCGGTGCTTGTGATCATTTCAATTATAATTTTAATGATTTTGTGGGCAACGCAGTTAATCACCAAGCCAATAGAAACACTGGCTGAAACCATGAGAGAAATAGCCTCTGGGGATGGTGACCTCACTCGTCGCATCGATATTCACAGTAAAGATGAAGTGGGCCAGCTGGCGGAACACATGAATACCTTTATTGATAAGTTGCGCGCCATGATGCTAGATACGGCTGCGCAGGCATCCCAACTGGGTAATGCCTCTGAACAACTCAGCGCGGTATCTTCAAGTACCAACAATGAAATACAACAAGAAAAAGAGCAAGTGGATAGTGTGAGTGCAGCAGTGACCGAAATGGCCGCCACGGTCACTGAGATATCGCGTAATGCCCAAGAAACCAATCAAGCTGCTGAGCTTGTCCAACGTATAACCACCGATGGCACCACCCGCTCAACCCGTGCTCAAGCCGACATGACTGAGCTGGCGGGTCATATTGGAGAAGCCGCCAAAGTGGTGGCCGGATTAGAGCAAGAAACCAGTAATATCGGTGCCGTGATTGATGTTATCAATAGTATTGCAGAACAAACTAACTTACTGGCATTAAATGCCGCGATTGAAGCCGCTCGGGCCGGCGAACAAGGCCGTGGTTTTGCTGTTGTTGCTGACGAAGTCCGCTCTTTAGCCAGTCGCACCCAAGAGTCAACGGACGACATCCAAAAAATGATTTCACGGTTACAGCAAATTGCGCAACAAGCTTCTACCATGATGCAACAAGGCCAAGAACAAGCTGAAGGCTCGGTATCACAAACTCAAGGTGTACTTGACTCACTGCGTGATATTACCAGCTCGGTAACGACGGTGCAGGAACAAAGCCACCAGATTGCCACCTCAACAGAGCAACAAACCGTCGTTGCTGAGGATATCAATAGCAGTTTAAGTGCCATCAATGATTTGGTAAACAGTACCGCTCATCACGCACATACCTTAGCCGATGAAGCGAAAGATCTGAATGATTTAGCCCGAGCACTTAATAGTACGGTCAACCAATTTAAGCTCTAATGAAAATGACCAACACGTGCCGAACATTGGCATGTGTTGGTTTGCGATAGATCAAAGCCTCCACCTACATTCCCTTTTACACTACCCTCTTCTAGTAAGAGTGAGTGCCGTCGTGATAAATTTACCTACATGGGATGATTCCCTGATCAAAAAATACAATGTCTCTGGTCCAAGATATACGTCCTACCCCACCGCATTGTCGCTGCAAACAGGCTATCAACAAGCCAATCTTGAGTCTGCCATTACGCAATCGAACAACCGGTCTTTGTCCTTATATATTCATATTCCATTTTGTCATCAGCTCTGTTATTACTGCGGCTGTAATAAAATAGTGACCCGCCATCAATCTAAGGCTGACCTTTATCTCGATAAGCTGGAACAAGAAGTCCACGCTCAATCAAACCTGTTTAAACAGTACACCATAGAGCAACTTCATCTTGGCGGAGGCACACCCACCTTTTTAGATGAGGCGCAAATGACCCGACTCATTGCCCTACTTGAGCATCACTTTACCTTTGCAACAAACGCACAACGCAGTATTGAAATCGACCCGCGTTCATTGGCTGACACCATGCTTTGTACTTTAAAGTCGCTGAGCTTCAACCGGGTCTCATTCGGTATTCAAGACTTTAATGACCAAGTCCAAGCCGCTGTCAACCGCCCTCAAGATGTTGATAAAGTCATAGCCTTAGTACGCCAAGCGCGTGCGCTGGGGTTTAAATCAATTAATGCAGACATGATTTATGGTTTACCACACCAAACTCCTGACAGCTTTGCGCAGAGCATAGAACAACTCATTGCTCTTAACCCTGATAGGGTCTCTGTGTTTAATTATGCGCATTTACCAGAACGATTTGCTGCACAGCGCAAACTCAAAGAGGAAGATATGCCAACGCCTCAGCAAAAGCTGCAAATATTCAAAAATACCCTGTCACAAATGACCCAAGCCGGTTATCAATTTATTGGCATGGACCATTTTGCTAAAAAAGATGACGCGCTGGCGATTGCACAACGCCAAGGCAAGCTGCATCGCAATTTTCAAGGATATACAACGCATGGATCGTGCGACCTACTAGGGCTGGGCGTATCCTCTATTTCTCAAATAGGGCATGCGATTTTGCAAAACCATAAAGAACTAAAAGCGTATTATCACGCGGTCTCTGATACAGGCAGTGCAATAACGAAAGGCATGCAATTAAACCACGACGATACACTCAGAGCTGATGTGATAAAACAGCTTATTTGCCACTTTGAGCTGAACATCAATACCATAGAAAGTCGTTACAACATTCATTTCCCAGACTATTTCTCTAATGAACTACTCGCTCTACAGCCACTTGTTGATGATGGCTTGGTACAACTGTCTAACACACACATCACCATTACCAGCAAAGGCAATTTATTCATTCGTATTATTTGTATGTGTTTTGATGCCTATTTACAGAAGCAATTACAACAAACCCGCTTTTCACGGGTCATCTAAGCAGTTAATGCATTAAAAAAGCCCACTGGATTCAGTGGGCTGTTACGTAACGTCTGCACATTAACTACGCAATACTTTGCTGCTCTTTGCCCACGGCAACTTCACTTAAGTGGCCATTCTCCATTCGTAACAATCTATCAGCCATATGAAAGTACTTATCATCATGGGTGATCACTAAAACGGTTTTTCCTCTGGCTGTCAGTTCTGGCAATAACTCCGTATAGAATACATCTTTAAATAACGGGTCTTGGTCAGCGGCCCATTCATCAAATAAGTAAAATGCACGATCTTCCAAATAAGCCACTACCAAAGCCAAACGTTTTCTTTGCCCTTGCGAAAGCGCTCGTGTGGTGAATGCGCCATCTTTAATAGCCACTTTATGATGCAAATTCAGTTTTTTGATCAGCGCGTTGCCTTTGTCTTCTAATGCTTGGTTGGCAACGCCCAACAAACGGTCAAACAAATAAAAGTCGGTAAATACCGTGCTAAATAGTTGACGATAGTTATCTAAACTTGGCGCTTCTATAATAGTGTTATCAACAACAATATGGCCATCGTTAGCAGCATACAAGCCACTAAATACTTTCGCAAAAGTGGTTTTTCCGCTGCCATTGCCACCCACTAAGTAAATCAACTCACCGGCATTAATCGTCAAATTAATGGGCGAAAGCGCAAAGACTTCATCACTTTGTTCATGATAATAGCTATGGCTCAAATCTTTAATATGCAGCTGAGTGAAACTGTCTATTTGCTGATGCGAATTTTGCTCTATTTGTTCAAGGTCATCTTGAAACTCCGCAATGGTCTTCGCCGATGCTTTGGCTTCAAAAGCACGTGGGATCGCTTCCAACATCACCTCCAATGGCGTTAGCATATACAAAAATAACAACGCAAATCCAGACATTATCTTGCCACTATCTGAGTCAACGCCTGACAAGTAATAAAGTGTCCCACCAATGAAAGCAAAAATACTGAACCCACCCCACGAAGCGGCTAAATGATAAATACTCGCGCCTGCTACTCTACGCGTTTTCAGTTTTTCAATGGCTTGGTCCAATACATCATTCAAAAATACCTGTCGTTTACTCTGGTTCAATTTAAGCTCTTTTGCGCCTTCAACAATCGCATCAAAGTGCACGAAGAGTTCATCCTGCAACTTTGCGGCTTCTGAAACCTTCTTATACGCTTTGGCATTTGCCAGACTGTAACCTGCCGAGCCCAAAAATAACGTTAATAAGGCGAATAAAAATACCTGCCAATCTAGCCAAGCCATATATCCCAGGCTGCCCAGCACAATCATTGCATTCGTAAGTATGTTAGGTAAATTTTTAAAGAAGGTAGCTACTTTTAAACTATGTTCCGTGAGACATGATTTAATTTTAGCGCCACCTTGCCTTTCCATGCTCTCTAATTTAGCGGAAATAACCAGCTCTGCCACCTGGCTTCTTATCACTGCCTGACTTTGTTCACTCAATTGCTCAGAAATAAGTTTAGAAAGTAATTGTAAGCACACCCCTGATATCGCCAAAATAGCAAAATAAATAAACTTTTGATCTAGCTGGTCACTTTCACTATTAATGATCTCATTAATCAATGCGACAAGTGACACACTGATCAAACCAAACAGCACACTGCTGGTTGCGGTAGCGAGAAAACGCCAACGCGTTTTTTTTATTAAATGCCCTAACACAATTAACCCTAACTTAGTTCAATTAGATACAAGACGAGGATCCAGTAAAAAAATTCAGGGCCAATTCGTCTTTGTCGTAGAAAGTTCACTTATCCACTTAAACTAAAGGCCCAATACCGTCATATGCTGCCCATTCTATCCCCTTATTTAAGCGGTCCTTTTGCCAACTATGGTAAAGGGGTCGGCTTACACACTGAACATACCTCGCTCACACTGGATGAACAGATGAAAAATGGCATGTTACGTCATGAAATTAGTACTTTTTCGCAGCGTAAAGGAGTGGGGAAATCAAGAAGCCAAGCCTCGGTTTGGCATATGCATTACACTTTGCAAATACTCCCCAGTATTATTGTCGCACAGAGTGTTTTACAGCAATCGCTGCCTTTATCGTTAAAAGATGTCCTTTGGCACACAAAATTACAGCAACTACAACTGCCAAATCAGGGCATAAATTTATCTGGATGCCCAACAGAAATTCGATATTACGACCTTATTTTCAAGCATCTAGCGCCATTGCATGCATGGTTAAATCAGCAATTTGGGATCTCAAGCAAAGTACTTTGGAGTAATTGTACTTTCAGGATCAACCAGTTTTTACATGCTATCGAGCACGCACTTGGTCATTCCGAACATTTAAAAAACGAAAGACGCATATTGCTGAACGAATGCCATATAAACGACCAAACTAACCCACTGTATAGTAAACCCATTATGCTCACAGACTCTCTCAACACCTATCGGATCCGTGATCACTGCTGCCTATTACATGATGTACCGAATAAATCTCACTGCAGTGACTGCCCTAAATTGCCAAAACATATTGCCCATTACAGTGCAAATCGTGTGTAAGAGACTAAATCTTTTGCAATGACCCTCGTCTTGAAAAAATAATATTTGCGTCAGATTACCACGGTTAATCTGCGCACAGCTGTACCATCACGACAAGGTGACTTATGTATATGAAGCATGCTTTTGAAATGCCAGAACCCAGTAAAGCATTAAACTTTCAGAGTAATCGAGATTGTTTATTTATGTCTGGTGAACGATGTATCGTCACTCACGGTATTAAGAAACGCTTCTCTTCTTCTATTACACAAACAACACAGCTGGTCACTCGGGTACAGTCTGAACTGGCCAATCAACCCGATGAAGCTATCGCGTTTGGTGTACTGCCTTTTTGCAAAACCCAACAAGCACACTTTATCATCCCAAGTAAAACCACATATTGGGAAAAGCCAGCTATCAGCAGTTGGCTCAATGCCGAGCTAAGTACACTCACAAAGCAGCCGAACCCTTTACAGTCTGTCGAATATCTACAAGGTCAAACACAATTTGAATCATCTGTGAATGCTGCAAAAAAACTCTTTGATGCCCAACATCTTGAGAAAATTGTATTGAGTAAACAGGTTGATATGACCTTTGAAAATACCATTCAAAAAGAGCGGGTGCTGTGTCAGTTATTACAGCAAAGCCGCAGTGGCTATCACTTCTCTTTTCCTGTTACTGATAGTGCAACTTTAATGGGCGTCAGCCCTGAATTATTACTGGCAAAACACCACCAACATATTATGACTAACCCGTTAGCCGGTTCTATCCCCAGAGCACCTACAGAAGAATTAGAAGCGGCAAATAAACAGGCACTATTTAACTCAGGAAAAGACCGATTTGAGCATGCTGTTGTCATTGAAGATATGGAAAAAGTACTTGCGCCATTTTGTACAACTTTAGAGGTACCTGCGCAACCTTCTTTACTTAGTACGGCCACTATGTGGCATTTATCCACTGAGTTAAAAGGCACCCTTAAAAATGCACAGACCCATATCTTAGAGATTGCAAATCAATTACACCCTTCTCCTGCGTTGTGTGGAAAACCAACTAATCCAGCCTACCAGCATATTCAATCTTTAGAGAAACATAGTCGAGCTTTGTTCTCAGGCATTATTGGCTGGTGTGACAAACACGGTAACGGTGAGTGGGTTGTGGTAATTCGATGTGGTCAACTTGAGCACAATCAAGCAAGGCTATTTGCAGGTGCTGGTATTGTTGCAGCTTCAGATCCAACATTGGAATGGCAAGAAACAAACGCAAAATTAAAAACGATGCTGAATGCATTGGGTTTAACTTTAGATGACATTCAACAACTTTCGAACCCTATAGAAAAGGCTGAATTATGAGCATTGAATATACGCCTTGGCCGGCCGACTTAGCAAAACTATACCGTGAACAAGGGTATTGGCAAGACAAGCCATTAACCAGCTTATTAAGTGAACAACTGACAAACAATAGCAACGGTATTGCACTTGCGGATGGAAAACGCTCAATTAGCTATCTACAACTGTCGCAATACAGTGATAACTTAGCCGCTAATTTGGCGTTAAAAGGGCTGAAAAAATATGATACCGCGTTAATTCAATTACCTAATTGTATTGAATTCTACATTAGCTATTTTGCGCTGCTCAAGTTAGGTGTCGCACCGGTTTGCGCCTTATTTAACCACCAAAAAACAGAATTGCAAAGCTACTGTGAAATTTTACAGCCCAAGCTCATCATTGCCTCATCGATGCATGATCTGTTCGCTGATGAACAATTCAGCAACGAATTATTCAATCGCTTCAACTGCCTAAATACATTAATCGTTGACCACCACAAAGGGAACAGTGAATTAAAACAAGGCTACTTATCAGCGCAACCCTTCGAAGCACAGCCGCTAAATCCTGAAGACGTTGCATTTTTTCAACTAAGTGGTGGGAGTACAGGGACTCCAAAATTGATCCCACGCACACATAATGACTATTTATATAGCGTGGTTGCCAGTGCCGATATTTGTCAGCTAACGGGAGAAACTCGGTATTTATGTGCATTACCAGCTCCCCATAATTTCCCGTTAAGTTCCCCCGGCGCACTTGGGGTTTTTCATGCCGGCGGAAGCGTTGTATTGGCATCAGACCCCAGTCCAACAACGTGCTTTGCACTCATTGAGCATTATCAAATTACTCACACAGCTTTAGTACCGCCAGCACTGCAATTGTGGCTGAGTCATGCGCCTCACGCAGCGTATGATTTAAGCAGTTTACAGCTGATTCAAGTCGGTGGTGCAAAACTCAGCATTACAGTTGCAGAGCAAGTTAAGCCTATTTTAGACTGTGAATTACAACAAGTTTTCGGTATGGCTGAGGGCCTTGTAAATTACACTCGACACGATGACGACAGATGGTCTGTGATCAACACACAGGGCAAGCCAATTAGCCCCCATGATGAGATAAAAATTGTCGACGAAGCGGGCAATGAAGTTCCGCCTAATACCGTAGGTAGACTCCTAACCCGTGGTCCTTATACGTTTAGGGGGTACTATAAATCTCCCGTACACAATGCTGACGCCTTTGATGAGGCTGGTTTCTACAGTTCGGGGGATCTCGTTAAGCAGCTCCCTTCTGGGCATTTAATTGTTGAAGGTAGAGATAAAGATCAAATCAACCGAGGCGGAGAAAAAATTGCCGCTGAGGAAGTAGAGAACTTACTGTTGGGGCACAATGACATTGCCCACGTTGCTATTGTGTCTATGCCAGATAGTACCTTAGGTGAGAAAAGCTGTGCATTCATTGTTATTCAAGACGCAGCGACAACCAAACTAACCGCATTAATATTACGTAAATATTTACGCCAGCTTGGCATCGCCGATTTCAAGGTGCCTGATAAGTTTCAATTCGTTGCAGCATTACCACTGACTGCTGTCGGTAAAGTCGATAAAAAAGCACTCCGTGCTACATTTGAGCAATAATAAAAAGATAAATTATGAGTATTCCAAAGCTAAGTCACTACCCACTACCACGCACAGCACAACTGCCAGAAAATCGTGTTGATTGGCAAATAGAACCAGAGCGTGCTGCATTGTTAATTCATGACATGCAAAATTACTTCATTGGCTTTTATGGTGATAACAACCCGCTTATTGACGCGGTTGTTGCCAATATACAAGCACTCAAAAGCCATTGTTATGAAAACAACATTCCAGTTTACTATACTGCCCAACCAATTAAGCAGGGATTTAACGAGCGTGGACTACTGCGTGATATGTGGGGCGATGGTTTACAAGACCCAGCCCAGCAGCCTGTGATGGATGCGCTACAACCTACCGAGAAAGACATTGTATTGACCAAATGGCGCTATAGTGCCTTTCAAAAATGTGATTTTGAAACCCGCTTGAGCGATTCAGGTCGAGATCAATTACTCATTGTCGGGATTTATGCGCATATTGGCGTGATGACAACCGCTGTTGATGCGTTCATGCGAGACATACAACCATTTGTCATCGGTGATGCTGTTGCTGATTTTAGCTATGACGAGCATACAATGGCATTAAACTTTGTTGCAAAGCGCTGCGGTAAAGTGATAAACACAGCCGAAGTTTTAGGCAGCGAGAGCCTCGACATAACCACTTTAGAAGGCTTAAAAGCACATATTGTCCCGCTCATAGATTGTGAACCTGAGGAGTTTGATGAATTTGAAAGTCTCATCGATTATGGACTAGATTCGGTGCAAGTCATGAATTTAATTGCATTATGGCAACAGCAAGGTATTGAAACTAACTTCATCGAACTGGCACAGATCCCGACTCTATCAGCTTGGGTTGAATTACTAGAAGAGCGAAAGGACGACTAATGACGCACCATATAGCAGATTCTCTGCCATTGAGTGCGTCTCAGCACGCGATGTGGTTATTACACACCATCAGCGGTCGAGGTGAGTTATTCAATGTTGCTGAATGCTTGGCATTTCAAGGAAAAGTTGCAGCTTCGGTGCTGCAACAAGCATTCGATCATGTCTGGCTCGCAAGTAATACATTAAGCTGCTACTTTCCACATGATGATGCTTATACACCCCAGCTTCAACCGACTGACAATACCCCGGCGATTGAATTTATTCAGCTCGACTGCGATATAGACGATGTCGCTCAGTACGCTCAGCAGTTTATGGCTCCTAAATTAGGTCAATCATTCGACTTATCCGCGCAGCCATTGATGCAGTTATATTTACTCCGTGGCACGTCACAAGATTACTTGATGATTTTGGCCCACCACTTATTACTTGATGGTTATGGTTTTGGTTTATTTAGCCAAGCATTAAATCGTACCTACAATGCGCTTATGAAAGGTAAACCCTTACCAAATTTGCGCTTTTCCAATCAACAAACATTACTACAAGCCCAGCAAGAAACATCATACCTTACGGCCCAAGCCGCCGCGGGGGTGACTTTGAATCGATGGTTAGATGACATAGACGTTATACATAGTTTTAGCGACAGCAAAGCCGATGTAAGCATGGCGAATACGCGTTTAACCGAACAGTTCTCTCGTACCCAATGGCACACGATTCAATCAGCCGCTGCGCAAGTAAGTGCGAGTAGTTCTGAGGTATTACTCGCTGCGATTGCGGCGTCGTTAGTGGCAAAAACGAAACACTATCATGTCACTTTAGGGTTGATCATGATGAATCGCCAATCGATGGCTGAGCTGTCGACCCCTTGTGTGCAAAGCAATGTGCTACCGCTGCCACTACAACTGTGTGAGAATATGACCTTGCAAGATCTCACTGTTTTGATCAACCAACAAATTAGGGCATTAAAAAACCTACAAAGCTACCGTGTTGAATCATTAAAACGTGACAGACAAAAACAAGGAAAGTCACTCACCGTATTTGGCCCAACGATTAACCTACTGCCCTTTTCAAGTAACCCTAAATATGCCGGCGTCGAAACACACAGCCATATTTTAAGTGCAGGGACCACTGACGATATTATGCTGCAAATTCATTTGCTGGGTGATACGCCCGCCAAAATAGATTTTGATGTGAATCAAGCAAGGTATCTGCCTGAGCAGGTACATACAATACAATCACATGTCTTCTTTGCTGCAACCTACTGGGCTGATCATCCCCTGATATCACTGAATCAACTAATTCATGAATTAGAGCAAGGAGCACACCATGTCGCTAGATAAGCAGCTTAAAGCTGAATATCAAGACAAAATTGTATGGATCACCGGCGTCGGGCAAGGTATTGGCCTTAGCACCGCAAAACAATTTTCGGCTCTGGGCGCTAAAGTGATTGGCTTTGACAAACATTTCAGTGACGCATCTGTATTATACAAAAGTGTTCAATGCGATTTATCCAACTTATTAGAACTTGAGCAGATATTAGCAGAGCTTATATCGTCTGGTTTGGCGCCGTATAACTTAATCAATATTGCAGGGGTTTTAGAATACGACTCCATCGATGCCATAACCACTGACCAGTGGTTACATTGTCATACCGTTAATTGCAGTGCTGTGTTTCTGTTCTTGCAGGCGTGCTACAACAATTTCAAGCAGAATAAAGCCGGTAGCATTGTTACCGTGGGTTCCAATGCAGCACAGACGCCGCGACAAAAGATGGCCGCTTATTGTGCGTCAAAAGCAGCGGTAACCCAACTAACACTAACCGCAGGCTTAGAACTTGCAAATTATGGTATCCGCTGTAATGTTATTGCCCCCGGATCTACATTAACCCCGATGCAAACCTGTATGTGGCAAGATGATAGCGGAGCTAAAAATGTCATTGATGGATTTGCTAAAGAGTACAAGTTAGGGATCCCTTTACAAAAAATAGCTACCCCAGATGAAGTGGCACACAGTATTGTCTTTATTGCCTCCAACTTGTCTTCACATACCACAATGCAAGTCATCACCATTGATGGTGGCGCAACTTTTTAAACACTATAAGCATACTCAAGGAGGCCGTAGCCTCCTTATCTTTTAACTCATAATCTGAGCAACTCTCTTTACAAAAGCCCTGTTTGGAATACCAAATAAGGCGTGAATAAAACTCTACCAAATACGTAAATTTCACTCACAGTATCAACGCTTCATCAATAGACTCAAACGGTATATTAGCGCGCATATCGCTCACACAAAATGCTGCAATCATGTGTTTGTAAATTAATGCTAAATCGCCAATATCGCTTAAAGATGCAGATTCATTAACTTGATGAATGTTTTCATTACGCAGCCCGAATTCAATGACTTCAGTTCGTGCTGAGGCGATAAATCGACCATCCGATGTGCCGCCATCTGTGGTCAATATCGGGCGAATACCCACCGTGTTTTCAATGGCCAAGTTCAATGTATCAACAAATTTATTTGCTTCATTAAAGTAAGGGGCACAAGGACGCTGCCATTCTATTTCACAGCGGATCTCATCTGAGTGTAATGTGTCACTTATGAGCTTTTTCAACGACTGCTCTGTGTGTCGACTACTGTATCTAATATTGAAGCAAATATCTGTGGTACCAGGGACTGTGTTATCGACAAACTCTCCGCTATTTAACTGCGTGATTTGTAAACTTGTGCCGGGCATTGTTACAGTACCACTGTCCCACTGTAACGCGACTAAACGGCGACTTAATACAATGGCACCATGGGCGGCATTTTGGCAATTATGCGGATACGCAACATGGCCTTGTTGACCAAATACACGCACATGACCTGACAGCGAACCTCGTCGACCGATTTTCACCGTATCCCCTAAACGGGCTTTACTCGATGGCTCACCAACTAAGCAATAGTCCGGCAAATGCTCATCCCCTAACGCATTAAGTGTGTCCATAATAGAGGCGGTACCATGCTCTGCTTCCCCCTCTTCATCACAGGTAATTAGTAACATGAGAGTCCCCGTATCACAGCGTGTCAACAGAGATTCTACCGCGGCAATAAAACACGCAATACCGCCTTTCATATCTGCAACCCCACGCCCATACACACGTTCTGAAATGATTTCTGCAGCGAAGGGGGGACTGGTCCACAACTCTAGAGGACCTGCTGGCACAACATCTAAATGCCCTGCAAAAGCAAAGGTTTTACCTGCCCCAAAAGATTTTGACGCAATGAGGTTTCTAACCCCCTGTCGTGTTACTTCTTTGCACGTGAATCCCAGCTGTTCTAAATATCTACATATATAGTCAAAACTGCCAGCGTCATCTGGTGTAATGGACGGGAATCGAACTAAGTTTTGCGTAAGTTCAATGGCTTTTTCTTTGAGTGACACATCATTTAACTCAGTATCTCGCACGCTTGTCATAATTATTTCGCTAATCACTAGTAAAGAGTTTAAAGCACACAAGTCACTTGATAATTTGCATGGCTTTATTTGCTTAGATCCTCTAGACGAAGCAACAGAGCATAAAGTTAGCGATCGCAGACTTGATTACTGCATTTCTATATAACCAATCTGTCGTACATACCTGTACTCGCCCGTTACTTGCAATAAACCACAAAGAAACTAAGGAAAACCTAAATAATTATCATAAGCTTTCGTCTCAGGATGAATACTAATCGTTAAAGCGCCACACATACGCGCTCTGTTGAGGCAAACATGAAATTATACGACGTTATCGGGATAGGATTTGGCCCTGCTAATTTAGCTTTAGCCATTGCGTTACAAGAGCAAGGTAAACTCACCGACAAGGTTTGCTTCATTGAGAAACAACCCAATTTCTTATGGCATGGTGGGATGTTACTTGATGATACGACAATGCAAATTTCTTACCTGAAAGATCTTGTTACCCAAAGGAACCCAACCAGTCACTTTAGCTTCGTCAACTACTTGCATCATCAAAACAGACTAGACAGCTATATTAACTTAAAAACATTTTATCCATCTCGATTAGAGTTCAATAGTTACTTAAGCTGGGCCGCATCACACTTCAATGAACATTGCCATTACGATGAGCAAGTCGTTGAGATTACGCCTGTAGTGGAGCAAAATCATGTTGAATATCTTGCAATAACAACGAGAAATCAAGAAGGTTTAGAGCACACTCGTCATGCTAAAAATATCATTTTAAGCCCTGGTGGTAATGCAAAGGTCCCTGAGGTATTTAGTGATGCCTTTACACATGAAAATGTGTGGCATTCTTCTCAATACTTGATGAATAAACATAAAATTAAAGCAGGTGATAAGGTCGCCGTTATTGGTGCGGGTCAAAGTGCCGCTGAAATATTTGTCGATGTGCAAAATATTTTGCATCAACCAAAAGTTGATCTTATCTTTCGCGCTGGCGCTATGAAGCCTGCTGACTCAAGTCCCTTTGTCAATGAAATCTTTGACCCACGCTACACCGATTTAATGTATCAAAACACACCTGAGCAACGCAGTGCTTTTTTAACTGAATTCAGAAATACCAATTATGCGGTTGTCGATGAGCCATTATTAGATGACATATACGGCCGCTTATACACACAAAGGCTAAAAAACGAAACCCGTTTTTCCCTCAAAAATAATACCCATATTGACGCTGCGACTCTCTCTGGGGATCAGATCTGTTTAACCCTTCGTCACGGCCAGCACAATAGTCAGCTTGAAAAGTATGACCACATGATACTTGCAACAGGCTATCATTATTCCTCGCGTCCACCTTTATTAGAGTCAGTAACTCAATGGCTGGAAAATGATATTGCTCGCGACTATCAATTACGTACTGCCGATACCTTTAAACCGAAAATATTTACGCAAGGAATTAATGAAGCGACACATGGGATCAGCGATTCTCTTTTATCGATCTTAGCGATTCGCTCCGCTGAAATTGCGGATGCACTCAATCTAAGCTAACAACACCTCAACAGTAACCCGATCGTCAGTATTGGGTTACTTAACCTCTCTCACTTCACCCGTCACTCTTTTCCTTATTGTACATCTTGATATAGTGCGCCTTTTCAGCCCTGTAATATTTATGGTCATTGATACCACTTTCAGCATCTTCTAGTCATCGCTTGCAAAGAGTAAAAAGAGGACAATAAAAAGTGCCGTTTTCTATAAGAAAGCGGCACTTTTTACCCAGCTATTTTTAATAGTAATGTACGCCTATAAAAATTTTTCCATCGCTTGTTCAATGCCATCCAGTACTTCAGAACTCATTACTATGCCTTGGTGATCATACTCCAACCTCGTTTCAGGGAGAGATTGACCCAACCCACAGTAATAATTGGCAGTACTCTCTGTGGATGTGTCACTCGACCACCAACAGTGTATGCCTGCAGAGTTCACCACTTTGTAATTTATCGGTCGACGTGAGGTAGTGTACAAATGATATGCAACTTGAATTAATGTTACCAATTCTGTCGCAGGTAAATTAGTAACCTCTTCGCTAAAGCTCTCTTTATACTGCATCAATAAGTCAACCAATGGCATAACCGCTTCAGTATTAGTTGCAATATAAGTTTCGACAACAGCTTCAACCTCATCTTCTCGTGCAATAACATGTTGCATAACCCACTTTGAGATCCATTGGTGCCACATTAAAATCTCGCTATTTTGATACTCAAATGGATTCCAACTATCGATAAGTTGCACCATTGAAACTGTATGGCCCAAATCTGAAAGTGTATTTGCTACCAACAAAGCGATTGGTGCCCCCATTGACCAACCAGCTAAATAATAAGGCCCTGATTGCTGATACCGTAAAATTTCACTCGCGTAGTGGTTTGCCAACTGTTGCAGATCAGATTGCATATCAAAAGCATCATCAGGTGCAATACCAATGCAGTTTACTCGCCCGTCTAAACGCTGCGCCAGTGGTCGGTAAGCTATGGTGAGTCCACTTCCTTCATGTAAGCAAAAAAGATTTGGCCCCGTCGCAATAAGCGAATTCAAACTATGTACACTGGGGATCGCATCACTCAATAAGGCGTTTACTAATGAGCTCAGATCTGGCGCTTGCCACAATAATCTAATATTGAATGGTAAGTGATGACGCTGCTGCCATTGACTGGTCACCTTTAATCCATTAATTGAATCCCCACCTAGTGCAAAGAAATTATCAAAACGTCCTACTTGCTCAACACCTAACACCTCACGCCAAATTTCAGCCAGTAATGTTTCAAGCTCCCCTTCTGGCGCAACATAAGCTTTCTCGCTTTCTAATTGTGCCTTTGGTAACGCTTTTCTATCTATCTTACCGTTACTATTCGTTGGCAACTCCGCTAGCGCCATCAACACACTGGGTACCATATAATCTGGTAATTGCTGTGCTAGCGTCGCTTTTAGAGCAACCACATCTAATAAGCCTTCGTCATGCCCTGATACATACCCCACTAAACGCTTGCCCGACGGCGTATCATCCGCTATGACAACCGCTTCATTCACCCCCGCTGATTTACGTAACAAGGACTCTATCTCACCTAGCTCTATGCGGAAACCTCGGATTTTCACCTGATGGTCAGTACGACCTAAATATTCCATTTGATTATCCGCATTCCAGCGCACCAAATCTCCGGTGCGATATAAGCGTGAGCCATCTTCTTTAAACGGGTCCGCCACAAAGCGCTCCGCGGTTAAATCGGGACGATTCAAATACCCTCTTGCTAACCCGACCTCTTCCGCCATGTATAACTCACCTATCATACCCGGCAGTACTAGATTCAATTGGTCATCCAATATCCATGCTTGACGTTGTCCTAACACCTCACCTATCGGCGCATACACACTGTCAAAGCTGCTTCCTGGTAACGCTTTCCACGTCAACGGCGTCACAACCGTCTCTGTTGGACCATAGCCATTAATAAAGAATGCCGGTTTTAAAACCCGTTGGGCTAATTCAAAAGACGCTTGTGGCATCGCATCTCCACCAAAGCAATACACTCGAACCGGTGGAGGATTACCTATTTGTTCAACATACGCAGCCAACTCTCGTAAAAATACCGGTGGGAATACCACCACACTCACGCGCTGTGCGTGCATGTTTTCATACGTCTCTTGTAAGTCCCACTGCTTTTCTGGCCTAATGACCACTGTACCGCCATGTGTCACGGCTGATAACCAACGCTCATGTGCCCCATCAAAACAGAATGACATGAATATCAATTCTCTGTCTGACGCGCTTAAACCATAACGACGCCCTATTGAACGACAGTGCATTCCAATGGACCCCCGGCTTACCAACACCCCTTTCGGATTGCCTGTCGAGCCCGAGGTATAAATAACATACGCCCCTTGTGCTGGGTAGACCGTTTCCATTTGCCAACTATCATTGAGCGTTATCTCTGGCAAACAATGTAACTGCGCCTCTCCTGCCAATTCAGCAATGCGGTTATCTGACACCAGTATATGCTGCATCTGACTGTCTTTTATCATGTAGGCTAAGCGTTGCTCTGGATAGCTCAAGTCCATTGGCACATACACCGCTCCCGCCTTTAATATCGCCAAAAAGGCCACTGGTAAGTCGCGGCTACGCTCTAGTGCAACCCCCACTTTTTGCTCTGCAACCACCCCTTGCTCACGCAAGTAATACGCCAATTGCGATGATTTCTCATACAGCTCTTTAAACGTATAACTGAGACCATCACACGCAACGGCTTCTGCATCCGGTGTCTGCTCTGCCAGCTGGTTTAATGTTGAAACAACATCTTGATATTGCTCAGCTCGTAAAGTCGGTGCTGCACCATTGGGAATATATATCGGAGTTTCTGTGCCCGATATATACGGGACAAACTCATCTCCAAAGCCTTGTGTGCGTAACGACTCTGCTTGAGCTGGCGTGACAAGTGATAGCGCTGATAATAATTGGTTTTGGTTAGATACCATTGCTAAAATCAAAGACTCCAACTGCTTTGAAAGCATGTTTGCACTTACCGTACTTACTTTGTCATGTTGATAAGTCAATGTGATTTTCAATAATGCTTCGATTTCAACCCCGAGAGATACCGGATAGTTGGTTTCCTCAGCTGAATTAACAACATCGAATGCAGTGTCTTTTCCTTCTCCATTTTGGAGTGTCTCAGAGATCGGGTAGTTTTCAAATACCATTAAGGTATCAAACAAACCTTCTATATTCAGATCTAAACGTTCCCCAGCTTGCTTCTGAATATCATAAAGCGGCGTAAACTCAAATTCTCTAGAACGAACACTCGCGGTTTGAATTGACTGTAACCAAGTACTTAACGACTGTGCCGGATCTATTTCAGCAATCACAGGAATGGTATTGATAAACATCCCCAAGCATGCACTACTACCAGCCATATCGGTTGGCCTACCTGAGGTGGTTGCACCAAAGCATACTGTATCCCGATTTAAGTATCGCGACAGCAGTAATGCCCATGCACCTTGAATAACGGTATTTATTGTTACATGATTTTGCTTTGCAAACGCTGTTAAGCTAACAGTTTGTGTTTCATCAAAATGAATATACTGCTTACCATACTGCCTAAACTCAGAATCCCCATTTAATACCGAAGTCAGGTAACTTGGGCCAGTCAGTCGATTTGTTTCATGCTGCCAATAAGCCAGGTTAGTAGAAGCATCTTGCTCTTTTAGGTAAGTAATATAGTCTTTATATTGCACTGTATCTTTCGGCAGACTCATTCCTTCGTATGCTTGTAGTATCTCCCCCATCATTACAGATGTACTCCAACCATCTGTTAATAAATGGTGACTTGTCCATATTAAATAATGCTCTGTCGCTCCTGTATGTATCAGTGTTAACCGCGTTAAGCCGGGGTCGTTAATGAAATCAAACCCTCGCTCTCGATCCGCTTGTGCTTGTGTGATAACGGCTGCCTTATCTAACTTGCTATTTTGCCAATCCAGTTCCTGCCAAGATTGATCTGTTTCTTTCGCAACAAACTGCAAATTAAAGTTATCAGTACACACAAAGCCAGTTCGCAATACATCATGACGCGCAATCACTGATTGCCAAGCCTGTTTAAAGCGCGCTACATCTAGCCCTTTCACCTCAAAACAGGTTTGATTTATATACGCACTGCTTTGTTCAAACATACTGTGAAATAGCATGCCTTCTTGCATGGGTGACAATGGATACAGATCATCCACATTACTCAGATTAAGTGGTAACGCATCTAGTTGTGTTTGCGATAATTTAGTTAGTGGCACATCTGATGGGGTTAATGTGCCTTGCGTCGTTTGGCAATGCGCCACAACCTGCTGTAATGCAGCCTCAAAATGTGCGGCAAACTGTGCCACATCTTCATTATTCAAACGCGCTTGTGAGAAACTTATCTCAAAAGACAGTGCCCCATTTAATACTTGTCCATTAATCGCCAACTCACTATTCATAGCGATATTGTCACTCGTTGCTTTCCCAGAGCTTTCAGATGCTAAACGCCAAACCGAGGTACTATCGTGCACTGTGCCATTGTCGAATTGCCCCAAATAGTTGAATTCTATTTGACTGAGTGAGCTCTGCTGTAACTGCGCTTGTTCTTCATCTGTGCCATTAAATTTAAATGCACTATACCCTATCCCCTTGTTTGGAATAGCCCGTAAGTTTTCTTTATTGGCGATGATTGTGTGTGCCAACGAGGGCATACGCTGCAATACAATTGGATAGAGTGTGGTAAACCAACCCACAGTCCGGCTTAAATCTACGCCTTGCTCCCATGGTTCTCGCCCATGACCTTCCAAGTTTATAGACACTTCAGATTGACCTAACCATTGATACAAAGCTTCACTTAATGCACTCAGTAACAAGTCATTTATCTGTGTACGATATACTTTTGGCGCATCATGTAATAATGACTCAGTACGCACTTTATCTAAATTGACACTGACTGCTGCACGATGCAATGCAAGTGCACTGCCCTGCGCATTTAAGTTAGGTAATTGTAATGGCTGAGTGACTTGCTCAGACCAATACGCAAACTCGTCTTTAAATTGACTCGGGTACTCACGTACACGGTCAGCCCAGTATTGATAGCTGTGACTTTTTAACGCCAATGTAAGGCTTTTACCTTCAATAGCTTGCTCATATGCAACGGCTAAATCATCTAATAAAACCCGCCAAGATACACCATCAACAACCAAATGATGAATAACGAATAACAGCCTATATGTGCCATCATTCACTCGCATTTGCACGACTCTCATCATTGAGCCATGGGTAATATCTAAACTTTCTTGAGCCTGTTGTGCTAATTGCTCTATATCGGCCACATCAACATCATGTAACCACATATTTTGTTCAACAAAATCCTCTCGATACTCTGTATATTCTTGACTCCATCCCCCCATTTCATCTTGATAGTATCGCATTCGCAACGCATCGTGACTTTCAACCAACTGGCTTATCGCCGCATTAAGTGCAACATCATCTAGCGCTTGATCACTGTGTAGCATTACAGCTTGGTTCCAATGAGAGCGATCGACCATCTCATTTTTAAAGAAGCTGGATTGAATCGGCAGTAACTCAACTTCCCCAAAAACACTTTGCTCAATTAAATCTTCATCTTCCATAACAATCAAACAGTTAACTAGGCGCGCTATGCTTTGCTGCTCGAACACTTGTTTAGGGGTTACCAAGTACCCAGCCTGACGAAGTTTTGCAATTATTTGTAAGCTGACTATGGAGTCCCCACCTAATTCAAAGAAATTGTCATGACGACCCACTTGTTCAACACCCAGGATTGAGCGCCAAATAGCGGCTAACATAATCTCTAGTTCCCCCTCGGGGGCAACAAAATCAAGCTCCGCGGCTCGGTCCACTTTAGGTAAGGCACTTCGATTAACTTTACCGTTATGAGTCAAAGGAAAGCTCGCTAGTGTGACAAATATATCGGGGATCATGTAACTCGGTAAATTGTTCCGCAATATCTCTTTTAATGCGTCATACTCGATGTCATCATCAGCCACAATATAAGCAACTAATTGTGTCCCATTTTCGGTTTCATCTGCGACGACAATGGCTTCATTTACGGTTGGGATATTACATAAATTGGCCTCTATCTCACCCAATTCAATTCTAAAACCTCGTACTTTCACTTGATGGTCTGTGCGTCCTAAATACTCAAGCTCTCCATCAAAGCTCCAGCGCACCAAATCTCCCGTTCGATATAAACGCGCACCATCGTCGCTAAAGGGGTTTGCTATAAACCTTTCTGAGGTCAAAGCTCCTTGGTTTAAGTAGCCACGTGCAAGTCCTTCTCCGGCGATATATAATTCACCTGGCACACCTATTGGCATCAGTGTTAACGCATCACTTAATACGTAAAGCTGAGTATTTTCAATTGCATCTGTGATAGGGATCACATCCCAGCGCTCATTAGTCTCATTACCAATGTTAAATACTGAACATCCAACGACAGTTTCTGTCGGTCCATATTCATTAATGATCTGTGCATAAGGGAACAAGGCTTTCAATTGAGCAACCGTTGAGCTCAATAGCTTGTCTCCCCCTACGACAAAGCAATGCGCTTGCTCATTTGTGGTGAGTAAATCACTGGCAAGCATCGCATCGATATGGGCAGGGGTTATTTTATATAACGTCGCATCATTACTTTGTTGTAAATGCGCAATTAAATTACTGAGTTCTTCGTCCCCCGATGCCAGCAATGTCACTGTTTTACCGCTATATAACGGCACTAACAAGCTCGTTACTGTGGCATCAAAAGAGAGTGTTGAACTCACTAAACTCGATGATACATTTGGTAAATAGGCTGCCTGCGCATAGGACAAATAGTTAGATAACCCTTGATGCGTTACCGCAACGCCTTTAGGCTGCCCAGTAGAACCTGAGGTATAAATCACATATGCTAAGTTATCTTTTGACATGTGCGGATAGTGGTGAGGCTCATCCGACGAATAAACGATATCCTGTAACTCGTGTATTTCAGACAATTGCGCTAACTCAGTAAAGTTAGCTGCTGAACCATCAGTTAGAATAAGCTTTAAAGTACTGCTGCTAACAATATATTTAACACGATCACTCGGCAAATTAGGATCAATAGGCACATATGCTGCACCCGCCTGATGGATAGCGAGTAAACTCACAACCATATCGATATTACGATTAAAAATCACCCCAACTTGGTCTTCCACAAGCACATCATTCGCCTGTAAATAAGCGCATAGCCGACTCACTTTTAGTGCCAGCTGCCCATAAGTAATAGACTCTTCTTCATCCCTCAAAGCAATCTGGTTCGGTGTATTCACACTATGGTATTCGATGCTTTCATGTAATAACATTTTAGGCTTATTGCATTCATTACCACGGCCAAAGGCAATAAGATGACCAACCGTGTGCTCTAATAGTAGCTCGACACTACTCACAGTTTGCTCTGGACGTAATGCAATATCTGTGAGTATCGACATAAAGCCATCAAGAAGCTCTTGAACTCGGTTGTCACTATAAAGTTCAATAGCGTAATTTAAGTATAACGTCACTTCGCCTTCAGTATCTTCAATAGCTTCAAGTAACAATTCAAATTGTGCACTATTGGTCGGTAACTTTGCTTCACTAATCGTCAATTCAGGTAATTGTGACAACAAGTTATCTTCTTGACGCTGATAATTTAGCATCACTTGAAACAACGGAGAGCGGTTTAAATTACGCTCTAATTCAAGCCCATCAACCAGCTTTTCAAAAGGGAGGTCTTGATTCGCCTGAGCCCCTTGTAAACTTTCCGTAATAACATTCACGACTTGTCCCAGTGCCATATCTGCTGATAACACACTGCGGATCACTTGCGTATTGACAAAAAAGCCAACAATGCTCTGACTTTCAATATGCTGCCTATTCGCTATAGGCATACCAACTCGAATATCTGATTGACCAGAGTAACGATGAAGTAAGACATGCCACGCACTCATAAGCAAAGCAAATAAAGTACTGCCTTGGTCTTTGGCGTAATGACTTAATTGTGCTTTCAATGCCTTTGGAATAGCGTGAATAGCAATACCATTACTATATTCTTGTTGATCACTTTGCAAATCGGCAGGTAATTCCAGAACTGGGTGAGAATCACCTAAGTTTGTTTTCCAATATGCCAACTGTCGTGCATCTTCTCCTTCTTCCAGCCACTGTTTTTGCCACTGAGCATAGTCGCTGTATCGTGGTTGCAATTCGACTGCCAGTGAATCCCCTTTTAACGCCGCTGAGTAACCAGCTACAAAATCGGCAATAATCAAATTTAACGACCAACCATCAGACACAATATGATGCATTACCACAATCAACTCATGCTTATCTTGCGCATGCGTAATTAAGCCAACGCGTAACAATTTATCTGTCGTTAAATCAAACGGCTTTTTCACTAAATCAGACTTAAATGTATCTGACTCTACATTTTTAGTAGAACCATCTAAACGTTGAATATTTGCTTTCACACCCTGTTCGACTACTTGTGTCACACTGGCATCTTGATGCTCAACAAACCTTGTACGCAATGCATCGTGTTTCTCAAGAACATAGTCAAATGCCGTTTGCAGTGCAGTAAAGTCCAGTGTGCCCTCTAAGATCAAACCACCGGTAATGTGGTAAGCATCACTTTCGGGTGCTAACTTCCACAAGAACCATTGACGCTCTTGCGCATAAGATAACGTTTGCTGTGCACGCTCAGCCCTAAGTAAAGGCGATATAGTGTTCTCGCCCGAACTCAGGCTTTGTAGTGCAAGTGAGTATAAGTCAGTACTGGTGAAAATATCCTGCACACTCAATGTAATATCATGACTTTTTGCTAATGCAATTAAGCGTAAGCTGTTAATTGAATCCCCACCTAGTGCAAAGAAATTATCAAAACGTCCTACTTGCTCAACACCTAACACCTCACGCCAAATTTCAGCCAGTAATGTTTCAAGCTCCC
Organism: Pseudoalteromonas sp. MMG005; assembly: GCF_018101015.1. NCBI lineage: Bacteria > Pseudomonadati > Pseudomonadota > Gammaproteobacteria > Alteromonadales > Pseudoalteromonadaceae > Pseudoalteromonas > Pseudoalteromonas sp. MMG005. The sequence goes on from NZ_JAGJEK010000004.1 coordinate 52,490, forward strand.
CTTCTGGCGCAACATAAGCTTTCTCGCTTTCTAATTGTGCCTTTGGCAACGCTTTTCTATCTATCTTACCGTTACTATTCGTTGGCAGCTCCGCCAGTGCCATCAACACACTGGGTACCATATAATCTGGTAATTGCTGTGCTAGCGTCGCTTTTAGAGCAGCCACATCTAATAAGCCTTCGTCATGCCCTGATACATACCCCACTAAACGCTTGCCCGACGGCGTATCATCCGCTATGACAACCGCTTCATTCACCCCCGCTGATTTACGTAACAAGGACTCTATCTCACCTAGCTCTATGCGGAAACCTCGGATTTTCACCTGATGGTCAGTACGACCTAAATATTCCATTTGATTATCCGCATTCCAGCGCACCAAATCTCCGGTGCGATATAAGCGTGAGCCATCTTCTTTAAACGGGTCCGCCACAAAGCGCTCCGCGGTTAAATCGGGACGATTCAAATACCCTCTTGCTAACCCGACCTCTTCCGCCATGTATAACTCACCTATCATACCCGGCAGTACTAGATTCAATTGGTCATCCAATATCCATGCTTGACGTTGTCCTAACACCTCACCTATCGGCGCATACACACTGTCAAAGCTGCTTCCTGGTAACGCTTTCCACGTCAACGGCGTCACAACCGTCTCTGTTGGACCATAGCCATTAATAAAGAATGCCGGTTTTAAAACCCGTTGGGCTAATTCAAAAGACGCTTGTGGCATCGCATCTCCACCAAAGCAATACACTCGAACCGGTGGAGGATTACCTATTTGTTCAACATACGCAGCCAACTCTCGTAAAAATACCGGTGGGAATACCACCACACTCACGCGCTGTGCGTGCATGTTTTCATACGTCTCTTGTAAGTCCCACTGCTTTTCTGGCCTAATGACCACTGTACCGCCATGTGTCACGGCTGATAACCAACGCTCATGTGCCCCATCAAAACAGAATGACATGAATATCAATTCTCTGTCTGACGCGCTTAAACCATAACGACGCCCTATTGAACGACAGTGCATTCCAATGGACCCCCGGCTTACCAACACCCCTTTCGGATTGCCTGTCGAGCCCGAGGTATAAATAACATACGCCCCTTGTGCTGGGTAGACCGTTTCCATTTGCCAACTATCATTGAGCGTTATCTCTGGCAAACAATGTAACTGCGCCTCTCCTGCCAATTCAGCAATGCGGTTATCTGACACCAGTATATGCTGCATCTGACTGTCTTTTATCATGTAGGCTAAGCGTTGCTCTGGATAGCTCAAGTCCATTGGCACATACACCGCTCCCGCCTTTAATATCGCCAAAAAGGCCACTGGTAAGTCGCGGCTACGCTCTAGTGCAACCCCCACTTTTTGCTCTGCAACCACCCCTTGCTCACGCAAGTAATACGCCAATTGCGATGATTTCTCATACAGCTCTTTAAACGTATAACTGAGACCATCACACGCAACGGCTTCTGCATCCGGTGTCTGCTCTGCCAGCTGGTTTAATGTTGAAACAACATCTTGATATTGCTCAGCTCGTAAAGTCGGTGCTGCACCATTGGGAATATATATCGGAGTTTCTGTGCCCGATATATACGGGACAAACTCATCTCCAAAGCCTTGTGTGCGTAACGACTCTGCTTGAGCTGGCGTGACAAGTGATAGCGCTGATAATAATTGAGTGTTATTCGCTATGAACGCTAGAAGCAGCCCTTTTAGCTGCTTAGCAATTGTTTCAACCCCTGCTGCTGATATTTTCCAGCCCTGATAGGTAAACGTTATGCTTAAGCTAGAATCAACTAAAACGCCAAGGGTGAGTGGATAGGTTGTTTCTTCGCGCGCTGCGAGTACTGAAAACTGAGTGTCTTGTTCATCGCGGGTTTGTACAGCTTTTGATATTGGATAGTTTTCAAATACCATTAAGGTATCAAACAAACCTTCTTTATTTAGCTCTAAATACTGCCCAGCTTGCTTCTGAATATCGTAAAGTGGAGTGAATTCATGTTCTCGAGCTTGTAAATTATCGTTTTGTAAAGCTTGTAACCATGCAGAAACAGTCATGGCAGGATCAACCGTAGCAACAACAGGAACTGTATTAATAAACATCCCCTGGCTTGATTCAGAAGCAAATAAATCAGTGGGCCTACCCGAAGTCGTTGCACCAAAACATACACTGGCGCGATTTAAATAACGGCTCAGTAAGAACGACCAGCTACCTTGGATCAACGTATTCAGTGTGACTCGGTTTTGTTGACTAAACTCAATTAGTTTCTGTGTTTGCGGCTCGTCAAATTCAATAGCATATGCATTATATTCCCCATCCGTATGTTCATCACCAATGACCGATGTAAGATAGCTTGGCTCTGATAGGCGGCCTGTTTCTTTCGCCCAGAAAGCAAGATTACTCACCTGATCTTGCTTCATTAAGTAAGCAATATACTGTTCGTATTGACCTTGTGCGACAGGGAGTGTCTTACCTTCATACGCCTGTAGTACCTCACCCATCATGGCTGAGCTACTCCACCCGTCGGTAAGCAAATGATGCGTAGTCCATATGAAATGGTATTTCTGAGCCGCTAATTTCACCAACGTTAAACGTGTTAAACCTGGATCATTAGTTAAATCGAATCCAGCTTTACTGTCTGACTGCGCTTGCTGAGTTAACAGCTGAGGGAGTTCATGTTCGTCGTAAGATTGCCAATCTAATTCATGCCACTGCGGTATAAGGCTACGCATTACATACTGCAATGTTTGTTGTCGCTCGGTCAAAAAACCGGTTCTCAATGCATCATGGCGTGACACTACTTGCTGCCAAGCATGCTTAAAGCGCTCCACATCTAAATTTTCGATTTCTAAGCAAGTTTGGTTTATGTAAGCTTCACCTTCATCATAAAGGCTATGAAACAACATCCCCTCTTGCATGGGTGACAATGGATATAACGTCTGTAATTGACTGAGTTCAATTGGGAGCTCGTCAAGTTCTGCTTGACTCATTTTCGCCAGTGGGGCATCTGATGGCGTGAGTGTAGGTCTTGCTTGTTGGCAATGCTCAACCACGGCACACAAAGACTGATATAATTTATCAGCAAATACCTGAACATCATGATGTAATAAGCGGGCCGTTGAAAAACTAATATCAAATTGCAATTGACCGGCAAATACTTTGCCATTTATCACTAACTCTGTCTGTTGAGGATACTTAGGGCTAAAAGAAGCGCCAACGGATTCATCAGCCAATGTTAATGACAGTCCTTGCTCCGTTTTTTCAAATGTATTATCGGTTTGACCTAAATAGTTAAACTCGATTTGACCCATCGGTTGCTGTTGTAGTTCCGCTTGCTCCTGTGGGCTTCCGTAATATTTAAACGCCCCATAGCCTATGCCTTTATTTGGCACCGAGCGTAACTGCTCCTTCGTGTTTTTAATGGTACCTGATAGCGCTTTTGCTCGGGTAAGAGAAACAGGAAACAAAGACGTATACCAACCAACAGAACGACTTAAATCTGAAGTGTCTTCCCATGTCTCTCGACCGTGCCCTTCTAAGTTAACACATATGTGTGTGTCTTCGGTCCATCCATAAACTGCCTCACTCAGCGCACTCAATAATAACTCATTAATTTGAGTTCGATATGCGTGTGATGAATTTTGCAAGAGTGCTTGCGTTGTGGCCTGCTCCAATACCACACTGATTACGCCACTCTCAGACATAGCCTGACTACCTTGCGCATTTAAATTAGGCAATTGTAAAGGCTTTACTGAGTGTGATTGCCAATATGAGAATTCGCCCTCAAAAAGCTGAGGATACTGACTAATTTGCTCTGCCCAATATTGATAGCTATGGCTTTTCAGCCCCAATGCTATCTCTTCATTGCGCTGAGCTGCCTCATAGGCTGTCATAAAGTCATTAATTAATGTACGCCAAGACACGCCATCTACCGCCAAATGATGTATAACAATTAAGAGTCTCGCACTGCCATCATCAAGCTGCATATTCACAAACCGTGCTATCGGCCCAGACTCAATATCGAGGCTGCGCTGCGCTTCTTCTGCTAATGCCGTGACATCTTTTTCTTGTACCGAACGCGACCAGTAGCTACTTTCAAGCAGCAACTCATCAAAAGCACTATAGTTCTGCTGCCATTGGTCACACTCAGAGCGCGTATATCGTAAACGTAATGCGTCATGGTAAAGTAATATTGCAGAGACCGCATTTTGCAATGCTAGTTCATTAAAATGCTGTTCAGAACGCAGCATAATTGCCTGATTCCAGTGATTATACTCAATCATTGGTTTAGCAAAAAACTCTGCTTGGATGGGTAATAACTTAGCAGTCCCTGTGACCGTTTGTTCCGGAATTGACGATACATCAAGCGCTTCCAATTGCAAGGCTAAACGCGCAATATCTTGCTGCTCAAACATTTGCTTCGGCGTTACTACATAACCTACTTGGCGGACTTTAGCGACAATCTGCAGACTGATGATCGAGTCGCCTCCCAGCTCAAAAAAATTATCTAATCGCCCGACCTTATCAACACCTAATGTCTCCTGCCAAATATTGGCCAACATTGCTTCGTTATCCGATTGTGGTGCTTGATAGATTTGTGAACTCGTTAATGATGCTTGTGGCAACGCATTTCGATCTATTTTTCCGTTGCTGTTTAACGGCAGCGCTGGTAACACCATCAATAGACTTGGTACCATGTAATCTGGTAACGCTTCAGCCAATTGGTTTTGTATTTGCTCTGAGTCAAGTTCAATACTTTCTGCAGCAGAGACATAAGCGACCAAACGCTGGCCTGAAGGGCCTTTATCGGCAATAACAACCGCTTCATTCACTTCATCAATCGCATGCAAACACGCTTCAATTTCCCCCAGTTCGATACGGAAGCCGCGAATTTTTACTTGATGGTCAGTTCTGCCTAAGTACTCAAGTTGCCCTTGCACATTCCAATGCACCAAATCACCAGTACGATATAACCGCTCACCATCGTTAGAAAACGGATTAGCTATAAAACGTTCGGCTGTTAGGTCTGCACGATGCAAATAGCCTCGAGCCAAGCCAATACCGCCAATATACAATTCGCCGGCAACCCCGATAGGGCTCAATCGTAATCCGCTATCTAATACAAGTAACTTTATACCATCAATCGGACTCCCGATTGGCACTGACACATTGGCATCTCCATGACATGTGAAATGACTCACATCAACCGCGGCTTCTGTCGGGCCGTATAGATTATAAATCTCAGTATTTGGTAATAGCTGTAGCGCCTTTGCCTGCACTTCGCTGGGTAACGCTTCACCACTGCACAAAATGCGCTTAATACTACTCGCACTGCTAACACCTTCGTGATTAATAAACGCTTGAAGCATTGAGGGTACAAAGTGCACAGTCGTAACACGCTCTTTGGTAATGACTTCAAGTAACCGTGAGCTATCTTTGTGCGCTTCAGGCTGTGCTACAACCAATTTAGCCCCATACATCAGCGGCCAGAAAAATTCCCATACAGACACATCAAAGCCAAATGGGGTTTTTTGTAATACCACATCATCTACTGATAAGGGATACGCCGACTGCTGCCAAGCAATTCGGTTGTAAATTGCTTCATGCGTGTTTCCCACACCTTTTGGGTTACCGGTGGAACCTGATGTGTAAATCACGTAAGCCAATTGGGTAGCATGCGTTATTAAATTAGGTACACTCGACTCATATTGATCTAACTCCAGTGTATCAACTGGCACCATTGGCGCTATCTCTGCAAGTTGAGACAACGACTTGTGCGAGTCGTCTGTGAGGAACAATGCTAAAGCACTACTTTGCGCTATGTAATCAATGCGTTCTAATGGTAAAGTAGGGTCAATCGGCACATAAGCAGCCCCAGCTTTTAACACAGCCAATAAGCTAACGACCATACCCACGCTTCGTTCGAATACCACCCCCACTTTATCTTCTGCACGAACACCTTTAGCTAATAAACAATGTGCCAAGCGATTAGCACGAATATCAAGCTGTTCATAAGTCACCGTTTCGTCCTTAAAACTAACAGCTATCCTTGTAGGTGTTTTTTGACTTTGGTCATGTATGATTTGCTGCACAGGTGTGATGAAGCTATGAGGTGAACTTCCCACATTCCAAACAGCCAGTCTCTGAAGATCTTGTTCTGCAAGTAAAGGTAAGTGGGCCATAGGCACATTAATGTGCTCTAATACTTCAGTCAAAACCATGTGGAATGTATTCAAGCACTGGGTTGCAAATTCAGGGGCATATAACTCATTTGCGTACATCAAATTTAACGTTGTTTCTTGACCCACTTCTTCAATGACATCTAGCTGTAAATCAAACGGCATACCAAAGCGGTAAAACTCAAAGTCCAGTAGTGCTACACCACCCAGTTGCTGCAAACTCTTTTTGTTGCGACGCAAATAATTAAACATCACTTGAAAAATAGGGTGAACACCCGTTTGACGCTCAGGCTTTAAGGCTTTAAGCAAATGCTCAAATGGTAAATCCTGATTACCCTGCCCTATTTTTGACACATGTGACGCTTGTTCAAGTAACGAACTAAAGCTCTCATGATGTTCAATGGTGAGTGGGTAAGCTTGGGTATTAACGAAAAAGCCAACAAGATTAAATGTTTCACTGAGATGACGATTCGCAACCGGTACCCCAACTTGAATACGCGTTGCATTAGCAAAACGAGATAAGAGCACTTGCCAAGCAGTCAGTAACACCAGATATGGCGTCACATTGTTTGCTTTAGCGAGCATAGATACTTTATGCCATACTGGTTCATCTAATACTTGGATCTGGGTCTTAACACTATATTGCCCAGAATGACGCGCTTGATTATTAGCGGGTAGGCGTAGCGGCTCATCGGCTTGCAATAACTTCTGCCAAACCTCTAACTGTTTCGCATATAAATCTTGTTGGTCTTGCTTGTTTAACCATTTTGCAAAGCCCAGATAACCCACTTTTTCAACCGTTTCCCTAGACGCTTTCCCTTCACTCAATGCGACGTAAATAGCAACGAATTCATCCAGCAGCTGCTGCATTGAAGTACCATCAGCAATAATATGGTGTAACGTGACCACCAAACTACTATCATTACCTTGGTTGACCACACCCACTCGCAACAATGGTCCTTCAACCAAGTCAAAGGGCTGGACAACTATTTGCCTTAACTGTGCATCTCGTTGCGCTAAATCAACCGCGGTTGTTTCAAAAAAAGTGAAGGTTTGATCACCACCATCGATTTGCCAAACATCTTGTAAATCACCCTCTACAAATTTAATGCGCAAAGCATCATGCCGCTGACAAAGCTGTTCAAACGCACTGTTTACGCGATGGGTATCAAGTAAGCCTTCAAAATGTAATGCTCCACCCAAGTTATATGTTGTATTTTCAGGATCTAACTTCCAAGCATACCAAAGAATTTTTTGAGCTGGTGTTAAAGGAACTAACTCACCGTCTGCGATATGCTCTGAAATATGTGTGCCGACGCCAGAGTTTGCACCGCTGATCATTTGTTGTAACTTATTTTTATCAGCTTCCGATAAAGAAGAAAGTTGTCTGTTTTTTCTGGTACGTCTTTGCCGTGACATTCTGGCTCCACTCAACATAAATTGGTTCAAATTTAATATGTGAGCTAGACGAATAGAAACCTGAAAAATCAAGCATTGCAGTGCTTTATTTTATTGATGAGTAATACAAAAGCAATGTGAGTTGGCGCGCAAGATGTACGCTGTGGTTATTGGCCTCACAGCGTACATTAATTATAGAGAATTACAGATTATATGTTACAGAAAAACCAACTGTTCGCGGCTCTGTTAATTGACCAGAGGTAATTACACCTGTCACTGGTGCACGCTCAATTGCTGTTTCATTCACTTGGTCAAATGCATTATTAACATACGCATCTACTCGCCAATCTTCCGCAATATAAGCAACTGAAACACGAGTTTCTGTGTAACTATCCGTTTGATATAAATCAGCCTGACTAATTTGGACCTGAGGGTTATTTGCCAAATGACTGCGTAGTAATTTGCTTTGATAGTCACTTGTATAACGCGTATTTAAACTGAATTGAACATTATCTGTTAACCAATAATCAGCGCCAATACTTGCCGTCACGCTCGGTGCCATAGGTAACTCTTGACCTAGCAAGTGCTGATTATTGCTATCTGCATTTTCAACACTCGTATGTAATGAGCCGAAACTACCTGACAAGATCAGCGAGTCTGTGGCTGCATAGCTTAACTCAGCTTCAAATCCATAACTGTCCACTTCATCAATGTTATGAATAATTGTATCCCATGGCTGACCTGATGCACCAGTTGCAAGCACTTGGTAATCCGAGTAATTGTTATAGAAAACATTTGCTGCGAGATTTAACGCGTCTCCCCATGATTTACGTACACTGACCTCGAACGTATCAACATATTCTGGATCATAGCTATATACAGTAGAAGAAGCCCAGCTAAAATCACCGCCACCCGAGTTGTACCCTTTTCTGAAGCTCACGCCAAGCGTGAGTTCTTCATCAATAGTATGTAAATAAGCGATTTTTGGTAAGTAAAGCGTCTCATCATTGGCAATGATAAATGATGCACCTGATGCCGCTCTAAATTCGCGATGTTGCTTCTCTTTCTCAATTCGACCACCAGCTATAACTTGGCCTTGCTCGGAAACACTAACAGTAACCTCACCGTAAATCGCATCAGATGACGAGTCATCATCCCCTTCATATACACCTTTATTAAAGAAAGCTTGCTCACGATCATACTTATACACACCAAAGTGTCCACTCAACCCATCATCAAAAGCAAAGCCAAATTTACCATCGATAGTTTGACTTTCATCGTCCATACGAACGTGCCACACGAGTGGGTATTGATGAAATTCATAACTATAATCAACGTCAGATACCAATAACTCAATGTCAAAGTTATCATTTATTTCATAAGACGTTTTTAATGAGGTATGCTGACTGTCTACGTCTTTGTCACGGGCATATGATGTATCACTGTCCCAAGGTGTTGAGATAGTACGATTCGCAAGATCCGGACCATCTAAATACCAGTAACGGAATCCCTCTTCTTGTGTATCAACATAACTCAATAACATGTCTAACCCATCAACTTGTGATGGTGTCCATTGTAACTTAGCATTAATACGCGTCATGCCAATCGGCTTTGGATCAAAAGGGTATGCGTCACCGTCAGCCAACTGAAACTGAGAATGGTGTTCTCTATCCACATTTTGTACCGTGAAACGATATGCGAGTTCATTCTCTATAATCGGCGCAGACACCATGGCTGAAAGCTCTTTGCTTTGCGTTTTATTGGCGTATCCTGCTCTTACCGATGCTTCTAGTCTATCCATGGAAGGCGTATTTGTCGTGACGTAAATGATCCCTCCCATGCTGTTTCGACCACTATTAGACGACTGAGGTCCACGTAACACTTCAATTTGCTGTACATCCCACAAACCAAGATCACCGGTTAACGTGGCTACAAACGGTTCCGCTACACCATCTGTCATCACCGCAACACGTGCTTTAGCGCCTGAAGTGAAAGAATATGACCCTGTAGCAATACCTTCCCCTTTCACCCCCCGAATACTTGGCAAACTATCTGAAAAAACTACATTTGCAATATCCGATAAAATATCGACGTATGAATCTGACTGCCCATTGGCCAGCTCTTCACTCGTAATTACCGCAACCGAAGATGTGGTGTCTTTTAAAGAGCGACCTGCTTTCTCACCATAAACAACAATATTCTCTATCGACGTAATTTGTTCTTTTTCATCCGCTGAAACAGCTGCCGATACTGCCAAGGCAACCGGAACCATACAAAATGCCAGTTTATTCATTATTTCATCCTAAATTATAGTTAGCCGACCAACAGACGAACTAAATGAAGAGAAATTTAAGAATAATAGGAACTAATTTCATTTATCATTACAATTCAACATGTAACATTAAAGTCTCACTATGGACAGCACTCCATATTGTGTAGAAAAGCAACCATAAATGCACAAATACAATACTGCGTTGTCTGAGTGGAAATTGCACCATTTAGTGTTCATGATGCAACAATTAATGCCTGTTACGGTCCTATATTCACCAAATTGGCATTTGAATGAGGTTACACTTTTTCTTCTGAGGTTATCTTGGTCTTAGCTAATACATGAAGCCCTTGAATCATGGCAGGGAATAGACTCTGCTGAAAGTTATTCCAACGTAGTTCAAAAATTGTATCGGTAGGTGTGATCTTGGTATTTAGAACATCATGAATAACTGGACCTGAATCAATCCCCTGATCAACATAATGCAGTGAGGCACCCGTTTTATCAATCACTTCTGTGTCAACCATTTCCATTGTCTGCCAATTAATAACCTGTTGACCTTGCGCACCATACAGGGCATCCAGTGTAGCAGTTGCACCTCTGCGCTGATAAACAGAGTCCTCTTTTGTGATCCCTGGGTGAATATTAACAATACGCTTTGCGTAAGCACTCTCTTCACTCGCCAATTGATCCAAAATAACAATCAGTCCATCTAACAACACCACATCAGCATCCAACTCATCCAGCTTGCTTTCTAAGCGCTGCTCAAAATCTCGCTTTCCTTCTCGCCATAGTTGTGACCCTTTTGGCAACTTACGGTAACTTGAAGGTACGCAACATAACAGCTCATCAACAGGCGTATTACCCACTTTGAGCGTTTCAGGATAAATCCATTCACCGTTACAAGCCACCCTCGATGTTCCGTAGTCTTGCAATTTTTGACTATCAAGCGAGTGTGTTAAATCGTCGTCAAAAATAACGCCGCTCAACTCATACAGCTCCCCCAAGTCACTGCTATTTAGCTGCATCACTAGATGCTCTAATGGTGAAGTCATGTAACGTGTTTCATCTTTGTATGCAATCATTCTACCCGCCATATCTGCCGCAGCATTACGCAAGGAGCACACATATACTAGTTTTAATCTACCCATAGTCTCATCACCCATTTTTTTTGTACTTCTTTAAACCCATAACTCACATGTTACGAATTACACTATCCCATCATCAGACGCTGTACTCAGGTAAATATTTACTTAACCTCAGATTTGGATAAGGGTTTTAGAATAAAAAGTGTTTTGAAAACAAACTTACGTACAATCCAATGATAATATTTTGTTCAATATCAAGGCGTTTTTATGCAGTAATAGCGGGCTATTACAAATGAAAGCAACGCCGAGAGTGAGAAAAATAGCTTTATTGGGCAAATTCGCTTATCCAGAGCTGAGGTTACCTACTCTGTGCTCTATTGATACGCTCTACACATCAATCTCACTAGACCAATACAGGCATAAAATCTGCGATGTGTGCCAATCTGTGTGTTATTTTGTTACTCATTATCAATATTGATCACCAGCTCGACGGCATAATAGGTAACTTGGATAAGATAAAACCCATGCATCAAGACGGGCGCTCAATGCATGGGTTATTGTAGGAAACACTTTTAGGAGCTGTTGATCTTTCAGGTTCATTTTTGCAGCAGTTTGATTGGCCTTTTATACAAGGCAGAGGCTGCGTAGCATGGTTATTCCATATGAGTCAGCCGATAACATAGTAGAAAAGCCAATCAAGCGCTGCCTACTGATTCTTTTGAGCGCCCTTTTCTCTTTGTTGCTTAATATTCGCTTAGATCACTGAGCCACACATTAAGCGCCGCGATAAAAGCACGCTCAAAGAGAACAAAAATAGAACAGCAAAGATCAACAGCCCCTAGTTAAACAACTTACAACCCCTTAAAACTGATAAGCAACACTGGCTTTTATATTACGCCCAGGTTCGTAATCCATTAAAAACAGCCCCTTTTCGCCCGCTAATGGGTGGCCAGTCACGCCTGTTTTAGATGACTGAGAGGCATAAAATTCATCAAATACATTGTCAATGCCAACTCGAAGGTGCAGTGCACTTATCGTCTGTGGCGTCCAATGCACCGACAAATTGTGTACCGTATAACTGCGCTTTTCACTGTTAATACTAGGGCCACCTAAAAATTGCCCTTCAGCCACACCGCCAACCATCATACCTTCCCAAGCAACATCAAGGTCATAACGCTCGAATTGGTAAGCCACACGCGTCGTAATTGTATCGCCTTGCTCTCGCTCTAATCATGATCCATCTAATACTTCATAATGCGAAAATGCCGACAAATCACTATTCGATTGAGCATAGGTAAATTGAATTGATAGCCGTCTATGAGTAAATTCAGAATACGCTTCAAAGCCATCAATCTGCATATCACCGATATTATCCTTCCATTGATCCCAGCGATGCTTTGGCTGTGGTTTCATTGCACTATCGTAAATATAGTTGTCTATATGCGTTGAAAAAGCAGTCACCCCTGCCGACCAAGTGATTGAGTCACCTATCGTCCGTTGATAAGCAATCGCCAGTTCTGTGTTAAGCCCCGTTTCAGCTTCAATGTCATTATTTTCACTATCCCTAAGGCCTGCGCCAGCGAACACCTCGCCAATCTCAGGTCCTTTAAATAGTTCCGTGCTACTGATCTTTATCAAGAAATTCTCGGTTAGATGGTATTCCGCGGCAAGCGACAAAGACAACTCGGTAAAGTCGTTGGTGATCACTTTTGAATCAATCTTATAACTATCATGGCGTATACCTGGCATGAGCACCAAGCCACTATCGAACTCAATGCGATCCTGCACAAACAGCGCTAAATTTTTAGCTTCTTCTTGTGATTGACTGACCGTGTTATCTGGGGCCAATTTATGGAAATCCGTTTCATGTTTAAGATAATCAGCCCCATAAGTGATGAGATGGCTTTCACGTGAAAAAAGCGCCTCAAACGGCGTCTGAGCTATGAGATTCAACCCACTATTTTTTGCCTCCCCAGTGACTTGACCCGCATTCCCCCTAAAACTCGGACTCGGTGAAAGTGCCCAACCAGCTTCATCTCGGTAAAGTTCGCTGACATTGCTAAATATACTCGCAGTTAAGGCAGAACCTTGGCCCCACTCTAGATCATAGCTTAAAGTAAGCGTGTCACGAGTAAACTCGGTAGGCCATAACAAAGGCGTACCTAACCCTTTCTCAAACACAAGGTCAGTTGCCAGCCCCATATCAGGGCGGTAGCTATAGTGACCTTTGTCCTCATAGGTCTCATAGCTCAACGCCAGTCGCTGATTAACATCGATGTTCCAGCCGACCTTAAGTAATGCATCATTCACATCCCCCTCAAGACCTCGGACAGTGCCATCGGTGCCCGCTATGGCCCCACCAGTTTGATCGGTAATTTCTCCGCCACCCACATCGTAGTTGTCTCGTGTGACTTGATTATAATACGCCAAGAAATCTAGCTGTTCAGTCAAGACCCCATAACCTGTCAAAGAAAAATTATGCCCTGCATTATTTGCCACACCAGCCGATACTCGCCCACCTACAGAAGCCCCAGGTGCTAACAAATCGGCGGCTTCTTTTGTTTCAAACCGTACAGCGCCACCTAAGCCACCATTTATAACCGAATTTGTGCCTGTTTCAATATCCACTGATTTAAGAATATCTGCATGGATCTGTAAATTCCCCATGTGATGGTACATATAAGAATTTTGCGCTGCACCATCAATGGAAATTTTCAGATCTTTATCATCCATACTACGAATCGTAATACGTTGATTTAAAGAGTGTGCGCCGCCCACATCAATACCTGGGATGCTGCGCAGTAAATCAGAAATATGATCTGCTTGTTTATCGGCAATATCTTGCTCTTGCAAGTAAAGCGCTGACGTTTTAACTTGCGTACTCCACACGGCGATTTTCTCTATATTATCAGCCGTTGCGTACACTGATGGCGCGATAAATACACTTGCTAAAGCTAACGTTAGGCCCGTTTTGCGAAAACCCATTTGTTGAGCCGCTAAAATCAACATACAACATCCCTTAAATGTAAATAAGAATTAATATCAATATTGTACATAGATTACAGGTTGATATTTGCTGTTCTATTTTGCAAAATCGTCTAACTTATTTGCAAAAACATCAATAAGGATTGACGTTGTGACAACTTGTATTTATGCCGATGATCTATCTTATGCCTTACAAAAAATTGGCTTAGAGTCCCGTCAACACTCGCCATCTCAGCAAACACGCGTAGCACAGGGTCATTTAAGCTTCATAGAGTTACAAAAAGGGTGTTATTTACACCGCGCTAATATCGTAGAAAATAGTAATACCAGTAGCAGTGCTATCTTACCCGCAGGCTGCCATATAACAGTATTATTAGCGGGAGCTGTGTCGTTTAGAGTGGCACAAAAACGTTATCACTTTAGTGCTGATAAGGGGCCTGTTGCCTTTGTTAATATAGTCAACAAACAAGATATTTTTACCCGTTTTATGCAGGATGGGCAGCCTGTAGAAAAAATCACCCTCAGCTGTGAGCGCAGCTGGTTTTTACAAAAGATGGCCAGTGAACAAGCCTGTCAGCAAATAGACAAGCAGCTTTTTCATTCTCAACATGTCTATATTACACCACTCACTCCCTTGCTACTCCAACAAGCCAAAACCATTGCTAATCATGATGACAGCACACCATTTTTGGCCCCGCTATTGTTAGAGCAACACGCTCTCGCATTATTGTATAATGTGATTAGCCAATTTTATCACCCTGATTCAAAACCAAATCAAGCACACTATTCACACGCACCTGTTCAAGCCAGTGAGGCTAAGCTGAGCGCATTATTATTACTTTTAGAGCAAGACTTTACCCTCTCTGACATTGCCGATCAGTTAGGCGTTAGCATCAGTACATTACAGCGAAATTTTAAACGCAGTTTCAACACCACGTTAAAACAATACGTCAAAATAAAGCGCTTAGAAAAAGCCAGAAAAGCATTACTCATAGAAGGTTTAACGATAGGAGAAGCTGCATATTTAGCAAAATATACGCATGTGGGCAATTTTATTACCGCCTTTAAAAAGCACTTTGACATTACACCTATGCAGCTGATTAAATTACATCGTAATACCACCCCAGAGCAAGCCTAGGCCAAAACCCCATAATCCGAGGTTAAGCGCAACCAAAATGATATTAAAAAGTGTGTTAAAACCCCCTTTGATGTAGTCTCCAGCGATTTGCCAAGCGGCTAAAATACCATTCATCATGGTTGCCGTAAGTACCACTGTCGCGATCATTTTAAACCACAGTGCACCGTGCAGGGATGACCACATCAAAAATGTAATTGGCCCACATAACACCAAATACCCGATCATCGCCGCCACAAACAAAATAATGATCACGTTACAAATGCGCTGTAAGATCCATTGCTGTGTGCCGGATAAATTTATCATAGCCATATCCATACCCCTGATAACATACTCAGTAATACGCCGATAGCAATACATGCCCATGAAATTTGCGCCCCACCTTCTAAGCTCTCAAAATGCCCTGCCTCTTGAATTAAGTGCTTAACACCGCCGCATAAGTAATATCCCATTGCGGTCAAAAAAGCCCATAAGAATAGCTGGATAATCGTACTTTCATCACGTAATGCATGCAATAAAGCAAAATTTTCTGGAGATCGTAGTGAATACCATAAAGTTGGTAAATAAAAAGCAAAGCCAACCCACATCACCACGGCACTGATCCTATGTAGGATTGATGCATAAGCAGTAATCGGCAGAGCCATGGTCTGTATTGCTAAATTCATAGGCCGTTGTTTTTTCATTTTCACCTCTGAGTTGATGTTACAAAAAGCCCAAACCGATTTGGCTTGGGCTTACGGGGTACGCTTATTCCGAAAGTTGCTCGATTAACTTCCCTTCTATGATGTACGCCAAATTATCTATGCTCGGGTCTTCAAAAAATTCAGCGGGCTCTAATTCAATTGAAAACTGCTGCTTCACCTTAGCCAACATCTGAATGGCAATCAGTGAATCTCCACCTAGCGCAAACAAGCTATCAAATACACCTATTTCATCAAAACCTAGAAATTCACGCCATACAGCCACCAGCTTATGCTCTAGTTCACTCTCTGGTGCTTCGTATTCGGTGTCTAAATCTGGACGGCCATGACCAGTTGGTTTGGCTGGCGCATTTAATATAGCCTGCTCGGCTTCTCGTGTGACACGAACCAATTGCGCCCAATTCATACTAGCAGCATAAACTTGTGGTTGAGCACTTGTGAATATGTCAACTAACATCGCTGCTCCAGCGTCTCCTTGTAGCCCTAAACCTTCGGGTAATTGGAACTTCGCAGCCATCCCAGTTTTAGCCCACGCATCCCAATTGATACTCACCACGGGAAAACGGTGGGATTGATGTGCCAAAGTATCTAGATAAACATTCGCAGCACAGTAGTCACTTTGGCCGTATGCGCCTAACACCGAGGCTAAAGAAGAACACACCGCAAATTGCTGCAAGTTATGATGATTGAAAATGGTTAATAGGTTTTGCGTACCTTCCACCTTCGCCGATAAAGTCAGTTGGGCTTGATCTAAATGCATCGTACGAATAAAACCACCACCAGGTAAACCCGCACTATGGATCACATGAGTAATTGCACCAACTTGCTGTTCTGCTTTTTTCACTGATTGTGTTAATTGTGCAATATCAAGTACATCAGCGGTAACAACCACAACCTCAACTTGTGTTTGTAAGGCAAGTAATGTAGTTAGCTGAGCACGTAATTTATCATCTGTGTCACTGTTTTCTGCCAATGCCTGCCATTGTGAAGCCGGGGCAAAATCACTACGCGTTTGCAATACTAAAGCATGCCCTTGGCTTGCAAGAAACTGTGCTAAATGTAAGCCAACACCTCCTAACCCTCCCGTAATGAATGTGACACCCGCATCTATCGACGCATTTGCCATAGCTGGCACTTCACATTCATTGAGTACAAAACGCTGCTTACCACGATAAGCCACCTCATTGTGTTCATCACCAGTCGCATCGACTAAATCTTCAACCACCTGGCTCAATAGATTATCTGAAAGAGATAAATTTGCCGCGCTAAATTCAAACACTCGAGTCGATATTTGATG
Organism: Pseudoalteromonas sp. MMG005; assembly: GCF_018101015.1. Classification (NCBI taxonomy): domain Bacteria; kingdom Pseudomonadati; phylum Pseudomonadota; class Gammaproteobacteria; order Alteromonadales; family Pseudoalteromonadaceae; genus Pseudoalteromonas; species Pseudoalteromonas sp. MMG005. The sequence goes on from NZ_JAGJEK010000004.1 coordinate 69,541, forward strand.
CTCGAGTGGCAAGCCCCGAGTTAACCCCAGTAACGTTGATTTCTCTGGTGATAAAGTTTCATCAGCTAACACCGAAAATAACTCTGTCGCCAATACACTTAACCGAATATTAAAGGTATTCACCAAATTTTGTACTAAGGGTAATAACCGATGATACCCCAGCGCATCGTGCGGCTTTGCTACATCCAGAAAGCGCGCATCAATAAAGTGTGTCACGACAGGCTGCTGTGATAGCAATGTTTGTAGCTGAATCCAATGTTCAGCGTTACTATAGTCGAAATGAACATGCCCATTTTCTTGCACACTCACACCTTGTTCACTCCCGTGTTCCAAATACCAAAGGGTGGTTACCTGAGCACCTCGTTCCACCAAACCATGACTAATCGTACTACAGACCTCTGAGTCAGAAGCCAAGAGTAAAAAGTGTTGTTCAGCTAAGTTACCAGTATCCGCAATCAAAGGTTTTTGCTGCCAAACTGGCTGCAATAGCTGCGGCTTATGTAGGGATAATTCCACGTTATTGACGTTGATAGAGTGATCCGTAGATTTTGCTTCTACCCAATATTCATTATTACTAAATTGATATTCAGGTAAAATATTTTCCCCTCTGGGGATAAGCTCACCACAGCGCTGCCAATCAAGTGTCATACCTAACTGCCATAATGTAGCGACAGTTTTTGCAAAAGGCGCTATAGGCTCTTTAACCTCTCTGACATGCGCAATTGAATGTAATACAGTAAGTTCATCAGAAATAGTACACTGCCGTGCTAATTTTTGTAGTGTATCCCCAGGTCCAGCCTCAATAAATACATCACAATGGTTTGCCAACGTTTCTACGCCCGCCACAAAATTAACGGGCTGACGGATATGGTCTAACCAATATTGTACTGAAGTTGCCTGCTCATCTGAGATCAATTGCCCTGTTACGTTACTCACAAATGGTATTTCTGGCGCATTCAATTGTACCTGCTCTAATGCCACCCTAAATTCCGGTAATACCGCATCAGTCAAATGACTATGAAAAGCATGAGAAACATGTAAGCGCGTACAACTAATTTGCTGTGCCTTCAATTGCGTTTGGAGTGCTTTAATCGCTTCTTTTGTTCCTGATACAACGGTATTTGTTGGGCTATTCAATGCCGCAATATCTAACGCGTCAGTCAAATATGGTCTGAGTGATTGCTCATCGCCTACGACTGATAGCATGGTGCCAGGTGCCATGCTTTGTAACGTTTCACCTCTGGCAGTAACCAATGTTACAGCTGTTTTTAACGACATAACATTTGCCAAACATGCAGCCACATACTCACCAATGCTGTGGCCAAGCATTGTCGTAATTTTTAACCCGATATCTTGATACGTTTTTGCCATCGCATACCCAACAACAAACAAGGCTGGTTGCGTTACACGTGTTTGATTTAATAACTGATTAGCCGCTAGTACTTGATCATCTTCAGGCATGAAGACGGTCAATAGTTGTGCTTGCAAAGTGGCAGAAAAGCAGCCCACAACTGCATCGAATGCGGCTTTAAAAGTAGGGTTGTGCTGTAGTAATGGTTGCGCCATTGTCACATATTGCGAACCTTGCCCTGAAAACATCAAACCAACACGAACATCTGAAACTTTCTTAGCAACCACTTCGCGGCTCAATAAAGATACTGCTTGCTCATGATCTCGTACTACAAATGCTTTTCGATAAGCAAGTGCTGCACGTTTATGCTGCAATTGTGCAGCTGTTTCACGCAAACGACTAGGCTGAGCAACTAACGTTTTTTGAACGGCAGCCACTTGTGCTTCCAACCCCTCACGGGTAGTACTGCTAATGGGTAATATATACCAAGGCGTGCGCACTTTATTATCGTCATCTTTGGTCTGTGATGTAGACTCGTACTCTTCTAAAATCACATGCGCATTGGTGCCACCCATCCCTAAAGAACTTACGGCGGCTCTGCGAGGTCCATTGCTATCCCATGCTTTTAAAGCGGTATTAACGTAAAATGGACTGTCAGCGAAATTAATTGCAGGGTTGGCAGGCTCGCTATGAATACTCGGTGGTAGCTGCTTGTGCCGTAAAGCTTGCACCGCCTTGATCAAGCCTGTGACCCCTGCGGCCGAATCTAAATGGCCAATATTGGCTTTAATCGATCCAATGGCACAATATTGCGTCGCATTTGACTGGTAGGCTTGACGTAATGCAGCTATCTCAATCGGATCTCCTAACTTTGTGCCTGTACCATGCGCTTCAATGTATCCAATTGAATCCGGCTCTACGTCAGCGAACGCCAGCGCAGCGCTTACAGCATTGGCTTGCCCGGTTACACTCGGCGCGGTATATCCTATTTTATCTTTGCCATCATTATTGATCGCCGACCCTCTGATCACAGCCAAAATATTATCGTCTGCGTGCAATGCATCTTCCATACGCTTTAGCACCACCGCAGCGCTGCCACTGCCGATTAAAATGCCATCCGCCTTTTCTGAAAATGCACTTAACTGTCCAGTCGGTGATAAACTCCCCCCTACAGGAGCATGATAGCCTTGATCTGCAGCAAGATTTAACCAAACACCGCCAGCCAGTGCGGCATCACTTTCAAAGTTCTGTAACGAACGACATGCCATGTGAACCGCGACAAGTGACGTAGAACACGCAGTTTGTACTGTTACAGATGGACCTTTAAGATTTAATTCATAACTTACGCGAGTTGCCAATGAATCTTTGTCATTACCATTGGTCAATGCTAATAAGCTGGTAATATCATTTTGGGTGTTATTTGATAATAAGTTTTGCAACAAATAACTGGGTACACCACATCCAGCAAACACGCCGGTCAAATTATCTGAGCTTGGCATGACACCTGCATTTTCAAGTGCATGCCAACATGTTTGCAGAAATATGCGCTGTTGTGGATCAAGTTGCTCTGCTTCTTTTGGGCTATAACCAAAAAAACCAGCATCGAACTCTCTCATACCTGAAAATGGGATGCCGGCTTTCACATAGTCAGGGTCTGAAAGGACGTCCGAGTCTACACCCGCCTCTCGCAACTGTGCATCACTATATGGCGTAATACTGCAGTGCTGGTTCGCCACATTGCGCCATAACTCATCAACATTACTTGCATCAGGAAAACGTCCCGCCATGCCTACAATGGCAATATCTACGCTGCTATATTCTATTTGCTGCTCTTGGGTCATATCATTCATTATTAAGATCCTGTCACTTTACGACGACGTGCAGCAATTGCGCCCATACCGCGTCGTTGTTTTTCTCTGTTAGGTTGCTGCTGTGATTTTATCTGTGTGTTAGTGCTCTGAAGTGCTTCAGCTAAACCTGCTATCGTTGGATAGGTAAACAATTCTGTTACTTCTAAATTGGGGTAATCGACCTGTAAGTCCCCATGTACCGCCAATAACAATAAAGAATGCCCACCAATATCAAAAAAGTTAGCATTGCGGTCTATTTGAGTCTGACGTAATTGTTTCGCCCAGATCTCATGAATATACTGTTCCATTGCATTACTGGCTGGCGTGATGGTGTGTCCTGTTGATAGGTCTGTCAGCACTGGTAAGTTTTGACGATCAACTTTACCACTCGAATTGATCGGCAGCTCAGCCACAACCTCAATATGCTCAGGTACCATGTAACTAGGTAATTGGTTTTTCAATACATGTTTAATTTGCTTGCTCGTCACATTCCCTTGTGCATTTGCAACATATGCACAAAGACGAGTACCGTGCTCACTCTCTCGTGGTACAACAACCGCAAATTCAACGTCTGGAAGCGTTGCTAGTACATGTTCTATCTCGCTCAGTTCAACTCTAAAGCCGCGCACTTTGACTTGATGGTCTCGACGACCATGGTAGTGAAGTTGTCCGTCACGCCAACTCACAAGATCTCCGGTTGCATACATTCTCGCACCCAATTCATCTGCGTATGGATCCGCAACAAATACCTGCGCTGTTTGCGCTGCACGTTGCCAATAACCTCGTGCTAGTTGCGCACCTCCGACGTAAAGCTCTCCAACTTGTCCATCACACACTAAATCCAATTGTTCGTCTAAGACGTATAGCTGGCGTCCGGCAAGTGGGCGACCAAGCGGCACCGCCTCTTGTTCACGGGTGTTATGACGTAACTGCGCACAATCATAAATCGCCACCTCAACGAGCGCCTCCGTTGGCCCATAGGTATTCAATAACTTAACGTGACTCAACCCCGCAGCATGCCAATCTTGAATTGCAGCCAGTGACATTGCCTCTCCGCCAGAATGCACTTGACGCAACTGAGGTAAAGTTAACGGCCCTTGGGATGTTGCCATTTGAGCCCATGATTTAGCCACTGTACGCCAATACGCTGCGCTCAAATCCATTACGCTAATATGATGTTTTTGTGCCTGCGTCAGTAGTTTTTTAGCGTCCCACAAACTATCATCGCGCAACACAATGGCCCCACCAACGCACCAGGTAGGAAAAACTTGTTCAACAAATGCGTCAAAATTTGCGGTGGCAAATTGCAGTACCACATCACTTTCTCGTAATCGAATAAACTCCACAGCAGATTCAATATACTGTGCTAGAGGTCCATGAGGGATCGCTACTCCCTTAGCCTTACCCGTTGATCCCGACGTGTAATTTAAATACGCTGTTTGCTGCGGGTGCACCGCGATATTTGGCGCGGTCATGTTCAAGTCACCATTTACCAATAACGCAGTTGGCGCAAGCCAAGTACCCGCAAATTGCAGTGTACATTCTTGGTGCTCACTAAAAATAGCGACACAACCACTATCATCAAGCATGTGTTGCAATTTTTCAGCGGGAAATGCCCTATCTAAAGGCAAGTATGCAGCACCCACCTTTAAAATCGCTAAAATTGACGCCAGCATATTTGGTGTCCGTGCCAACATCACACCCACAACCGATTCCGCTTTCACATTATTGCTTAATAAAATATCGGCAAGCGCATTACTGTGTCGCTCCAACCAACTATAGCTATAATGTGCGTCCTGAAATACCAGTGCAGTTCGCTCTGGCTCTCGTTGCGCAATGTCAGTTACAGTGACCAACCAGTGTCTATCTGGCGCTACTTGTTTTTCACCTTTACCTAGTGTTAAAAGAGCTGCATGTTTCTCTTTCGACAATAATGTAACCTCTGAAATTGACGGCACCGATGATTGACTTAGCTGTTCAAGTAATACCGCAAAGCTTTCTTTTAGACTCTCTATTGTTTCATGGTGATACAAATTTTCGGCATATTGAAACTCGATATGTAGCTGTCCATTGGCCATTAACCTTGAGTCTAAGCTCACATCAAATTGTGCCAAGGACTGCAATGGCTGCACCTGTACCAACTCAGCGTCAGGCAAGCTCGACAGTATTGAAAAGTCATGCTCTACATGGTTAAACATCACCTGGAATAAAGGGGTTTCACCGAGATTTCGTACTGGGTTAATCACTTCAACTAATCGTTCAAACGGTAACAATTGGTTTTTTTGCGCGGCAATTGAGGTCGACTTACATTGCTGTAAAACATCATTAAATGACATCTGAGAATGTAATCGCGCAGTATAAACTTGTGTATTAATAAAGTAACCGACCAAGCGCTGTAACGCATTTTGGTTTCTATTAGCAATCGGTACTCCGATGCGCGGTGCGGCCAACCCTGTACGTCGATAAAACAGAACTTGTAATGCACTCAACAGCAACATAAACAAGCTTGCCCCTTGCTGATGTGCACGCTTTTGCAGTTGTTCAACTTGCACATGACCTAACGACAATGTGGTTGTCTGCATTGGAGAGGCTTGATTACCTGAGCGCGGTTTATCAGGTACAAGTAATACTTCATCTCCTGTTTGCATTAACTGTGCTTGCCAATACTCTAATTGAGCTTGCGCCTCATCTGATGCGAGCCAACCTTGCTGCCAGCTTGCATAGTCACCATATGTAATTGCATTACTCGTTATCGCACTTTCATGCTCACCTTCGCTTAAGCGAATATAATTTTGCACGACGCCTTCTAGCATTAGATCAAATGACCAGGCATCGCCCGCGATATGGTGTAAAATAATTACCCAGTGAAAAGTATGTTCCGACGTTTTAATTAAAGCGATACGGCAATTTTCACCTTGTGATAAATTAAAAGGCTGCTGATTAAACTCTGTTGTCCATTGCAAGGCCGATTGAGCGCTGGCACTTAAATCCACATAACGCCAATTTAGAGATTGCTTTTGCGGGGTTTGCACCACTTGACTGGCGCTCGTCTTATAATAACGGTGTGTTAGTATTGGGTGTTGTAGCAACAACATTTCACAGCTTGCTTGAAACAGTGAAACATCTATCTGCCCTGCTAAATCAAACATTCCACCAATATGATACGCGTTACTTTTAGGCTGTAATTGCCACAAGAACCACTGTCTCAACTGCTGTGCACTCAATGGGGCTTCGGTAGCATTTAACACTGTAATATCATGTAATGTTTGTTGTCTGGCATGTGTCACTAGGTCATAAAAGGCACCAAATCGAGTGGCTTCAAAAACGCTTGCCGGTTCGATGTAACAGTTAAATTGCTGCTGAACCTGCGCTAGCAATTGCGTTGCTTTAATTGAGTTACCACCCAATGCAAAGAAGTCTGCGTCGTTGCTGCGCACAGGATAACGCAATACTTGCTGCCAAATATCAACCAGCCGTTGCTCATCTTCATTCCACAGTGTTATATCACTTGGAGCCCCATTTTCTAACATCTGTAACTGGTGTTGGTCAAATACACCATAGCTTGGCAGTGAGTCTTGTAAATGTAATTTTAAACACGCACTACGCTGTAGCTTGCCGCTCGACGTTTTTGGTAACCCTCCTTGATCAAGCAACAGTAATAATTCTGGAGCAACCTTAAATTCACTGATAATAAAATCACGAACGATTTGTGCTGTGACTTGCTCTGCGGTGTCATTGCGATAACTATTGCTGGTTTCAATTGCCAGCCCTATCCCTTCTCCACTTTCATTACTTTTGACTGGAAATGCAGATACGCGACCCTTGCGTACAAATTGCAGGCTATCCTCAATCGCTCGTTCAATATCTTGCGGATAAATATTGTGGCCATTCATAATGATCAAGTCTTTTTGCCGACCTGAAATATACAGCTGCCCTTCGAAAATGTAGCCCACATCACCAGTTCTTAGCCAACGCTTGCCATCTAACTCAACAAAAGTATCCGCGGTTGCTTGTGCATTTTGCCAATATCCAACAGCAATACTTGGTCCAGCGGCCCAAATTTCACCAATAGTTCCATCATCTACCTTGGCAAGGGTATTCACATTGGTAATTCTCAATGTATGCTTCGAAGGTGTATACCCACAGCTCACTTGGTGACTATACTCATGACTATTGCGATTATCTTGTGGTACTACCTGACGCGCTTTCCCTGCACTTAACGCGTTATTACAAAATGCCTCAATTTGTGCGCCAGCTCCCGCTTTACTCCCCGTCACTAAAAGCGTCCCTTCCGCTAAACCATAGCAAGGATACAATGCCTCTTCTTTAAAACCATTAACGCTAAAACTGTCCGCAAAGTCATACAAGGTGTCATGCCTGATCGGCTCTGCACCTGAAAATGCAACCCGCCAACTGGATAAATCTAACGCGGCTCTTTGCTTGTCTTTAATACGCTCCAGGCATAACCGAAAGGCAAAATCGGGCCCACCAGAGATAGTGCCTTTATACTCGCTGATTAACTCTAACCAGCGTACTGGCTTCTCCATAAAGTAACGCGGAGATGCCAAAACTAACGGAAAGCCCGAGAATACAGGTTGTAATAAACCACCAATAAGGCCCATATCATGGAACAACGGCAACCAACTCACGAATACATCTTCAGCAGATGTTTCAATGACTTCCGCTATTGCTCGTTCATTCGCTATTAAATTGTGGTGACTGACCATCACCCCCTTTGGCTTCGCTGTCGATCCTGAGGTGTACTGTAAAAATGAGATATCATTTTCACAAGCGTCATACCTTTGTACTTGGGCGATCGACTCATCCAATGTATCAACCACTAACATGGTGCTATTGCTTGTTTGTTCTACCATTGCATGCACCGTCTCAGCAAAGCGTGTTGTCGTTAATACAACAGCGGCTTGAGAATCTTCTGCAATGCCAACGGTTCGAGCAATATGCTGCTCTTTTGTCGATTCTGGCGGAAAACTCGGAATGGCGGTTACACCTATGTATTGACATGCAAAAAAACTCGACACATAGTCAATACCAGAATCCATTAATATTAATGCGCGATCTCCCGCTTTTGCTTGTGTGTGAATGTGGTTAGCTAACCAGATACAGCGTTGATACAAAGCATGATATGTCCAAGAAGTACGTTGCTTCCGATCAACACAAATAAGTGCAACGCGATCGGGGGTTTGCTCAGCATGCTGAGCTAAATAATCCATGATGGTAATGGCTGACATATCAGGCTCCATTAGAAAATTAACTGGCTATGTTATTGGTAGGAATGTGTAAGATTTGAATACAAAACAATAGATTATGTCTTATGTAGTAGCGATATAAACACAGCGTACGACTACCATACCGTTTTATATCACTACTAATTTGACTTTACTTAGCCATTGCTTCACGTAGGCTAGCTGGACGCATATCGGTCCAGTTTTCATTAATATACGTTAAACATGTATCCTTACTGCCTTCAATGCCGACATCTTTCCAACCACCAGGAACACTTTTATAACTCGGCCAAAGTGAATACTGCTCTTCGTGATTCATAAGTACTTTAAAAGTGCCATTCTCGTTGTCAAAACTCATCGTGTTTCCTAAAAATCATTTGCGACTAATGGCTTTGTGACGCTCGACAATGAAAGATTTTTAGTCTTTTTCTATCTTTAATGTGATTTTACTTTTTAGCTGCTTAGCTAAGTCTTCTCTCCTATAAGGCAAATCAACCAATTGTTGCATTTGACTGTACTGCAAACTCTGATCACTAAAGTGCTTTGATCCTGCTAAAGTTGATTGGGAAAAGCTCAATAAGCCTCGCGCTTTTGGACCTGTACTTTCAAACCCCACCACCATCATCCAACTTGATCCAAAATGTACGGGAATACCATCTTGATTTAACCCTGACCAAGTTGGTGCTTTGGTTAAAGGGTTATGAACTCCCGCACGTACAGATGGCGAAAATGACGTCATATCCATATGGTTACTTGCAGCATAAATATTAAACCCTCCAACATGATGGGTAGCTCCAGGCCAGCGGATCCGACGTGCGTCTTTTTGTAAATACTGCACATCTCCCCACTTAGCGTCTAACGCAAAACCTGCACTTGTAACCAATTCAGCTGCGACCGCTAAACGTTTCAAAATATCACTGTTTTTCACTAAATCTCTAGGTGTGTTAATTGGATCTTTAGAATCAAATTTCACATTAAAATCTGCCTCTAAATCAATCATATATACTAATTCATTGATTAAATGCGCCGCTTTAGAGTCTAAATTAAACATTCCATCCCATAAGGTCACTGCACGGCATGCAGCGTCCACATCCCCAGCGACTTGACCCGCAAATAGGATGCAAGCAGTTTGCAAATCAGATTTAAAACGCGAAAAGAACGTACTATTGTCCAATAGGGCATGCTCCACTTCAGCAATAGTGAACTTGCCATCTTGGCCTGCTCGATTAGACAACATATCGAGGCTAAGTCGTGTACGCATTGATTGCATCACAGCAAACTTGCCATATAACGGTGAGTGCTCCACGAGTGGTTCTAAAGCATTGGTTAACCAATAGGAATCATTTGAGTTTTGCACGTAATCATTTCGCTCTAACTGTGGAGCATGTTCAAACTCCACCTCAGCATTAAAAATGAAGCTACGCTCTTTTGCGGGTAATACAATTAACCCCGATCTTGCAAAGGTGTTTGCGCTGATTGGATCCGTTTTCAAAAAGGTAATCGCCTTTGATGACAACAAAGGCACGTTGGAGTCATCAATGTAGAATGTATTTCCATCCTTATCAGCCATCAATGTGTTATTAAACATCATGCCATCAAGATCTTGAAATGTTTGTTTAAACTCAGCCAAATCATCTGCTTCATTCATTGCTAACCAATGGTCTATTGAGTCAAAGCTATCTAAGTTGGCATCTTTTAACACATACACAAACTGATCATCCCAAGGGAAGCGCTTACTATCCTCAATAACGATGCCGATATCTGTGTAAAAAACTGTTTTTCTGAGCGTTTGTGTGCCATTACCTATTTTTACCTGAATATCAATATCGCGTGATTCGATGGTTTGCCATTGTCCATCTAATTCATAACTGAGCTTATCATTAGGCTTCAGTGACAAACGATAAAACACCGCATGTTTCGCTGCTGAAAACGTATGAGTCCAAGCTAATGAGTCATTGAAACCTATATTAACAGGGCCTGGAAATCCTATAATTGATGCCCCCATTGCATTTATCCGATCTGTTACCGTTGCCTGATTCGCCCAGAACCTAAAATTACCGTTAAACGGAAAATGAGGGTTCGCCATCACAATCCCGCGACTATTTTTAGTTTTTTCTTTACCGAGTGCCCAACCATTCGAGCCCTGTTGATGTTCTGGTATTGAAAAGTCAGCTTGGACGAGATTCATTTCCCATGAATTTCTCACCATATTTTTAACCAGATAAGGCCGCCATTCATCTTGCTCCCCCGGATGGGCTTGAACAAAAGCAGGAACAAAGCGTCCTGAGCTACTTTGTATCCCCAACGATAATATACCCGCCACAACATCCACTGCGTCAATCGGCATCACCCATGGTGCACCTAAGCACTCTTTTCCCAATTTTTCATGACCTAAATTCACCTCAGCTAAAAAACGGTTATAACCAGCGGCAAATCCTTCAGCTAAAGCTTGTGTGTCATCGGAAAGCTCAGAGTAATGTCGTTGAGTTCGTCCGTAGACGTCCAAAATACGATAACCAAAATCGGAAATAACATGTGCGTTATCGTTAAGCTGTCGATCTGGACCCAAATACTCAGCGCGCTGTCCTCTATTACGTAAATATCCATCGGCTAAAATACAAATATGATCTTGAGCTTGAGCATACGCATTACCATAGGCTAACCCGTACAAACTCGTCGCTTCAATATGTGCCATGCCATATTGGCTACGCATCACATTCACCGTTTCGGATAATACTTTTGAGGATGTATTTTCGGATGCTACAGCAAGTTGTAAACCGAAAAATAAGAACAATATACTCAATACTTTGACCATAACCTTATGTGTTGCCATTACTTTCCTTAATTACTAATTCTTTCAATAAAAGCGGCATTCAAACCACCTAGTGGACAAAAAGCCTACATCGCTTACCTGTTCTGGTTAAGTAAATGTAACTTTGTCTACTATGACCATTGACAAAGAGTGAAATTTATAAATAATACACAACTGATAATCATTTGCATTTTCACTATTGTTATAATATTGAGTACAATAAGGAGTATTTCGTGTCGCAGTTCGCAAATAAGTGGTCTCAGGTTATTGCACAAAATCAAGCTAAGTTGCTTGCTTACTTAAGTAATATTTTACGCTGCCCTTATCTTGCAGAAGATGCCCTTCAAGATACATTTATTCGGTTATCTGGTATGTCTGAGAATCAAAACTACCAAGTAAAAAATGCGACAAGCTATGCATACCAAGTAGCAAGAAATATCGCGATTGATATGTTGCGAAAACAAACACGGGAAGCATGGGTTGATATTGAATGTGTGCAAACTGAACAGTTCAATGATGATAATTCAAATATTGAAAAGCGCTACTTACAACGCCAAGTGTCACAGCAAGTAAATAAAACAATCAATAAATTATCTACCAGGCATCAAAATGTGGTGAGTTTCTATAGAAGTGGAAAAATGAAGCAAAAAGACATCGCTAAAATGTATCAGATCAGCCCTACATTAGTTAACTTTATGCTCAAAGAAGTGGTGCAATCATGTAAGTCAGAATTAGCACACTAGCCTGCTTTTTAATCCTAATTTTTATCGCGTAGTATTCATTGAGCGGCCAATTTGGCCGCGATAAAATCAGCATGACTGACATATAATAGCCCTGCAATTTTACGAATAATATGATCTTCATAACGGTCAATATCATTATCTGCATATGCAACAAACCACAGTAGTTGCACAATTTCAATACGCTCGATATCCGATGTATTATTATTAATTTGTTTAACGAAGGCATAGAGGTCTATCGCCTGCTCAACGAGTTGCTGTGCTAACGTGATCAGCGCATTTACCTGTTTATCATCGAGCTCACAGCGTTCCACAAGCACTTCAGTGACTTTAATTAATTCTATTTCAAGTACCTTGCCGTCAGCACGCATTACCTCAATCAATAACGCAGCCAGCGCAGTATTAAAATCAATCGTATTTTTTTCTCTTGGCTGCTCAGATAATTCCTTTAATAGTTTTTTTATTTGTTTAAACAATCCGGACTCTCCAATATGTTATTCTTAAAAGTAGCAATATTTTTAAGGAAATTCATGTTTGCGCTCAATGTATCACCCCAATTAAAATGTACCAGTATTGCCATGCTACTTTTTCTAGCAGGGTGCCACCACACTCCAGCTAAGTTAGGTGAAGTGCAAAAGCTATATGACTTCGACCATAAGGTACACTATAGACTAGTACAATACAGTGAGAGACGGTTTGCCATCAGGATCCTCGCAGACAGCTATCAGGCATTTACCCAACAAAGTGTGTTTTTACTTAGACATAGTAGACAGTTATGTAAAGAGTTAGTTCCACAACTGACGCTCAGAAAGGGGATTCAGCGCTTTGAAAGGCTACCTACAGAGCCTAGACCATATAAGCCTGATCTGTACGCGGAAATCAAGTGTATCACTCCCTAAGGTGATTGAGAGCACAATCAATTATCTACGAAGGTTGAAATCGCAAGCATAAAAAAACCCAAGCCTAAGCTTGGGTTTCTTATGAATGCTTATGCATTAACTATGGTCGATATTACTCAACGATAGTTGCAACAACACCAGCACCAACTGTACGACCACCTTCACGGATAGCGAAGCGTAAGCCTTCGTCCATCGCGATTGGTACGATTAGGTCTACAGTCATCTTGATGTTATCACCAGGCATTACCATTTCTACGCCTTCTGGTAACTCAACGTTACCTGTTACGTCAGTTGTACGGAAGTAGAACTGTGGACGGTAACCTTTGAAGAATGGAGTATGACGACCACCTTCATCTTTCGAAAGTACGTATACTTCTGAAGTGAACTTCGTGTGTGGAGTGATTGAACCAGGCTTCGCTAGTACTTGACCACGTTCAACGTCTTCACGCTTAGTACCACGTAGAAGTGCACCAATGTTCTCGCCCGCACGACCTTCGTCTAGAAGCTTACGGAACATCTCAACACCCGTACAAGTTGTCTTCGTAGTTTCTTTCATACCTACGATTTCAACTTCGTCGTTCACGTTTACAATACCAGCTTCAACACGGCCAGTTACTACTGTACCACGACCCTGGATTGAGAATACGTCTTCGATAGGCATGATGAATGGCTTATCGATGTCACGCTCTGGCTCTGGAATGTAAGAATCTAGTGCTTCTGCAAGCTCTACAATCTTGTCTTCCCACTCTTTCTCGCCTTCTAACGCCTTAAGCGCTGAACCTGCGATTAGTGGTAAGTCATCACCTGGGAAGTCATACTCAGAAAGAAGTTCACGAACTTCCATCTCTACTAGCTCAAGTAGCTCTTCGTCATCAACCATGTCACATTTGTTCATGAATACGATGATGTAAGGTACGCCAACCTGACGAGAAAGTAGGATGTGCTCACGTGTTTGTGGCATAGGGCCGTCAGTTGCAGCAACTACTAGGATTGCGCCGTCCATTTGTGCAGCACCAGTGATCATGTTTTTAACATAATCCGCGTGTCCTGGACAATCTACGTGTGCGTAGTGACGAGTCGGTGTATCGTACTCAACGTGAGACGTTGAGATTGTGATACCACGCTCACGCTCTTCTGGAGCGTTATCGATTGCTGCGAAGTCTTTTGCTTCACCACCGTATACTTTTGCAAGTACGTTAGTGATTGCTGCAGTTAGGGTTGTTTTACCGTGGTCAACGTGGCCGATTGTACCAACGTTTACGTGCGGTTTTACGCGTTCAAACTTTTCTTTTGCCATCTTAAAAATTCCTATAAAGAAATTAAAGTCCAGCCCTTAGAGACCGGACCGAACTAAAATTACTTAACAGCGCGAGCTGCAATTATTGTTTCTGCTACATTTTTTCCGGCTTCAGCATACTTGGAAAATTCCATTGAGTATGAAGCACGGCCTTGTGTAGCGGAGCGAAGATCGGTCGCATAACCAAACATTTCAGAAAGCGGGACTTGTGCATTAACCTGCTTTAAGCCACCAAATGCTTCTTCCATGCCTTCAATTATGCCACGACGACGATTTAAGTCACCTACTACATCACCCATGTTTGTATCAGGGGTGATAACCTCAACCTTCATCACAGGTTCCATAATAACAGGATTCGCTTCAAGCGCCCCGTTTTTAAAACCTATTGATCCGGCAATTTTAAACGCCATTTCGTTTGAGTCTACATCATGAAATGAGCCATCAAACAATGTCGCTTTAACACCCAATAACGGATAACCGGCAAGGACACCTTGACGCATCTGTTCTTGAATGCCTTTGTCAACCGCTGGAATATATTCTTTTGGTACTGCACCACCTACAATTTCGTTAACGAATTCGTAAATTGGTGCTTCATCATCTGAAATATCCATTGGTTCAAGCTTGAGCTTAACGTGACCATATTGACCGCGACCACCAGATTGACGTACGAATTTACCTTCTGCTTCTACTGAGTTACGAATAGTCTCTCTGTATGCCACTTGAGGCTTACCAACGTTACATTGTACGTTGAATTCACGTTTCATACGGTCAACAATGATATCAAGGTGAAGTTCACCCATACCAGAGATGATCGTTTGCCCTGATTCTTCGTCCGTTTCTACACGGAACGATGGATCTTCTGCGGCTAATTTATTTAGCGCGAGACCCATTTTGTCTTGGTCTGCCACCGTTCTTGGCTCAACCGCGACTGAAATTACTGGCTCAGGAAATTCCATGCGCTCTAAAGTAATAACAGCTTCTTGTGAACATATTGTGTCACCGGTAGTGACATCTTTAAGACCAATAGCTGCCGCGATGTCACCAGCGCGTACTTCTTTGATCTCTTCACGAGAATTCGCGTGCATTTGGACGATACGGCCCAAACGCTCTTTTTTGCCTTTAATTGGGTTGTAAACCGCGTCACCCTGTTTAATAGTACCAGAGTAAACACGGAAAAAGGTTAAAGTACCAACAAATGGGTCAGTGGCAATTTTAAATGCCAACGCCGAGAACGGCGCATTATCATCTGCGGCACGGGTGTCTTCAGACTCATCCTCCAACACACCTTGAATTTCTTTAACCTCTGTAGGTGATGGCATGAATTCAACAACCGCATCAAGCACAGCTTGTACACCTTTGTTCTTGAACGCACTACCACATGTCATCGGCACAATTTCACTGGCCAATGTACGTTGACGAAGTGCAGATTTAATCTCTTCTTCAGTCAACTCACCGTCTTCTAGATATTTGTCCATTAGCTCTTCAGTTGCTTCAGCAGCGCTCTCAATCATGTGAGCACGCCATTCTTCGGCTAAATCCTGAAGATCTGCTGGGATCTCTTCATATGTAAATGTCATACCCTGGTCTTCTTGATTCCAGTTTATGGCTTTCATTTTGATGAGATCAATAACGCCTTTAAATTCGTCTTCAGCACCAATTGGTAACTGAATAGGCACAGGTGTCGCGCCAAGGCGCGTTTCAACCTGCTCCACGACAGCTAAAAAGTCAGCACCAGTGCGATCCATTTTATTTACGAAGACCATGCGAGGTACTTCGTATTTGTTCGCCTGACGCCAAACAGTTTCTGTCTGTGGCTGCACACCTGATGAAGCACATAACACCACAACCGCACCATCAAGTACGCGTAAAGAACGCTCTACTTCAATGGTGAAGTCTACGTGCCCTGGAGTATCAATAATATTGATACGATGGTCGTCAAATTGACTTTCCATGCCTTTCCAGAAACACGTGGTCGCAGCAGAAGTAATGGTAATACCACGCTCCTGCTCTTGCTCCATCCAGTCCATAGTTGCAGCACCATCATGAACTTCACCGATCTTATGAGACAGACCTGTGTAGAACAGAACTCGTTCTGTTGTGGTGGTTTTCCCTGCATCTACGTGAGCACAAATACCGATGTTGCGGTAGCGCTCAATAGGAGTTGTACGTGCCATATTATCCTCTTAAAGGGTCTTAGCAGATTACCAACGGTAATGAGCGAATGCTTTGTTCGCTTCAGCCATACGGTGAACGTCTTCACGTTTCTTAACCGCAGTGCCTTTGTTATCAGCAGCGTCAACGATTTCTTGAGCCAAACGAAGGCCCATAGACTTCTCGCCACGCTTACGTGCAGCGTCAACTAACCAACGCATACCTAATGCGTTACGACGAACTGGACGTACTTCAACTGGTACTTGGTATGTAGAACCACCAACACGGCGAGATTTAACTTCTACCGTTGGACGTACATTTTCAAGTGCAGACTCAAAGATTTCTAGGTGCGACTTACCTGATTTCTCAGCAGCCACGTTTAACGCACCGTATACGATTTTTTCAGCAGTAGATTTCTTGCCGTCTAACATTACTACGTTAACGAATTTAGCAAGAAGTTCCGATCCGAACTTAGGATCTGGAAGAATTTTACGTTGACCTATTACGCGTCTTCTAGGCATTTTATATCTCCGGTATCTTCAGGTTCGTTATTTAAAACGATTCCCCAAAACAAATTATTTAAAAATTAAAACTTAAGTGCTTGGCCTTACTAACGGAGAACCATTAGCCCTTAGGGCGTTTTGCACCGTATTTAGAACGAGCCTGTCTACGGTCGTTTACGCCTGCACAGTCAAGTGCACCACGTACTGTGTGGAAACGCACACCTGGTAAATCTTTAACACGACCACCACGGATTAGGATTACACTGTGCTCTTGAAGGTTGTGACCTTCACCACCGATGTATGATGTAACTTCGAAACCGTTAGTTAAACGTACACGCGCTACTTTACGTAATGCTGAGTTTGGTTTCTTAGGTGTAGTTGTATATACGCGAGTACATACACCACGCTTTTGCGGACAAGCTTTAAGCGCGGCTGAGTTACTTTTAGTAACTTTGCTACGACGTGGCTTACGCACTAGCTGGTTAATAGTTGCCATTAAATAGCTCCTGATTAGTTAAAATTACTGCTGAAAAAAATAAAAAAATCTGACCCTATTTTTCATTCTAAGCTTTGAACGAATAAATGGGTGGCCGAATTTTAATGAGCAAAGTTTGAACTGTCAACAAAAAGCATCTGTTGAAGCAATAAGAATGATAAGAAAAGGGCAAACTCGCCCTTTTTTATACTTTTTTTGTCAAATTCACTCGTAAAAATCACATTTTAGTAATTTGAGATATAAAACGTTTAAAACCATCTCAGCCTACATTAGTCCGCTTGTTGGGAAGTACTATTCGTGAATTGATACCAGATTAATACACTTAAGATGGCAGCGATACGTTTGCATATAAAAAAGCCCATAGGGTTTATAAAAACCAACCTCACTTCCTCTTACCTTCACAATACCTATCCATAAACGTATCGATAACACACCCTAAACGCACACCAGACACTTTAGCTGTCACATGAACATCATACACAAAAAAGCCGCCTTGCGGCGGCTTTTAAAGCTGATGGTATTTACTACCTAGCTGATAATGCGTTTAGTCATTACCGCCTAATAAGTCAGCGTTAAGTGCATCAGTTAGTGCTTGAGTTGCCTCTTCAGCGCTTACTGTTTGCTCCTCTACAGGCTGTTCAGCTTGCTTACGACGAGCCATACGTTCTTGGTGATAAGAGAAACCGGTACCCGCTGGGATCAAACGACCCACGATTACGTTTTCTTTCAGACCACGAAGTTCATCACTCTTACCATTTACTGCGGCTTCAGTCAGAACTCGCGTTGTTTCCTGGAACGATGCTGCTGAAATAAATGATTCAGTGGCAAGTGATGCTTTAGTAATACCCATAAGTTGTATTTCAAACTTGGCAGGGATCTTACCTTGCTTTTCAAGTTCACGGTTCGAGATATTTACTCGAGCCACTTCAACTTGTTCACCAGCTAAGAACTCCGTGTCACCACCGTGCAGAATGATACATTTACGTAGCATCTGGCGGATGATTGTTTCGATGTGCTTATCGTTAATCTTTACACCCTGTAAACGATATACTTCTTGTACTTCGTTTACGATGTAATTAGATACATCCGTTACACCACGTAGGCGCAAGATATCATGTGGAGATTCAGGACCATCGGCGATGACTTCACCTTTAGACACTGATTCCCCTTCAAACACGTTAAGCTGACGCCATTTCGGGATCATCTCTTCGTAATGATCGCCTTCATCTGGTGTAATAACTAGACGTTTCTTACCTTTAGTCTCTTTACCGAAGCTAATTGTACCTGTGATCTCAGCAAGAATTGCTGGCTCTTTAGGCTTACGAGCTTCAAATAAGTCCGCAACGCGCGGTAGACCACCGGTGATATCTCGAGTTTTTGAACCTTCTTGTGGGATACGCGCAAGCGCTTGACCCGGTGCAGCTGTTGCACCATCAGAAATTTCAATTGTCGTGAACGATGGTAAGCGTATCTCTTGTAGTCCACGCTTCTTACTTTCAACGATTAGTTTAGGCTCTTTCGCATTTACTTTAGAAAGGTCCTTAACAACAACCCGTGTTAAACCGGTAAGGTCATCTGTTTGCGCTTCTGTGTTGCTATCATCAATGTCTGAGAAAGACACTTTTGATTCATGCTCAAGAATGATTGGGTGACTATGCGGGTCCCATGTTGCAACAACATCATTACCTTGAACGTCTGCACCGTCTTGGATTGTTAATACCGCACCGTAAGGTACTTTATAACGCTCTTTCTCACGACCATGTTCATCGATAACTGTTATTTCTGTTGAACGTGAAGTAATAACGATTTTGCCATCAGTATTAAGTACATACTTAGCATTGTGTAGCTTCATGCTACCGTTATTTTTAACTTGTACGCTGTTTTCCGCAGATGCTCTTGATGCCGCACCACCGATGTGGAATGTACGCATCGTAAGCTGTGTACCAGGCTCACCGATTGATTGAGCAGCGATAACACCCACAGATTCACCTGCATTAATGATGTGTCCACGTGCAAGGTCACGACCATAACACTTAGCACATACACCAAAGTCGTTATCACATGTGATAACTGAACGTACGCGTACTTCATCAACTGAGTGCTCTTCTAGAAGGTCACACAGTTTCTCGTCAAGCATAATATTACGCTCAACCAACACGTCATTCGTACCTGGTATAACAACATCTTCTGCAACTACACGACCTAATACACGTTCGCGTAGTGGTTCAACAACATCACCACCTTCGATAAGCGGTTTCATCGTTAGACCGTCTAATGTGCCACAGTCATCATCATTGATAACCAAATCTTGTGCAACATCTACTAGACGACGAGTTAGGTAACCCGAGTTCGCTGTCTTAAGTGCTGTATCGGCTAGACCTTTACGCGCACCGTGCGTTGAGATGAAGTACTGTAGTACGTTTAGACCTTCACGGAAGTTAGCCGTGATTGGTGTTTCGATGATTGAACCATCTGGACGTGCCATCAGACCACGCATACCTGCTAGCTGACGGATCTGAGCGGCACTACCACGAGCACCAGAGTCTGCCATCATAAACACGGAGTTAAATGACGGTTGCTCTTCTTCTTCGCCTTTGGCATTGATAACGGTGTCTTTTGACAAGTTCGCCATCATTTCACGTGATAAGTTTTCGTTAACACGTGACCAGATATCGATTACTTTGTTGTATTTCTCACCCGCAGTTACAAGACCTGATTGGAACTGTTGGTTGATTTCATTCACTTCTGCTTCTGCATTGTCAATGATTTCGGCTTTAACTGGTGGAATAACCAAGTCATTAATACCGATAGAAACACCAGATTTCATCGCGTAATGGAAACCGGTATACATTACTTGGTCAGCAAAGATTACAGTATCTTTTAGACCTAAACGGCGATAACACTCGTTTAGAAGATTTGAAATCTGCTTTTTACCTAATGCTTTGTTGATAAGCTCAAACGGTAAGCCTTCAGGTAATACCAAAGAAAGTATTGCACGACCAACCGTCGTATCAATGATTTCTGTTACTTCAGAACGCTCACCAGTTTCTTCATCTATGCGTGTTTCAGTAATACGTACTTTTACACGAGCATGAAGTTCAGCAGTACCTGTACGGTATGCTTTTTCAGCTTCTTTCTGATCTTTAAAGACAATGCCTTCACCTTTACCATTGATGCGATCACGCGTCATATAGTAAAGACCCAATACAACGTCCTGTGAAGGTACGATGATTGGTTCGCCGTTCGCTGGAGATAAGATGTTGTTTGTAGACATCATCAGCGCACGCGCTTCAATTTGAGCTTCGATTGTCAACGGTACGTGTACCGCCATTTGGTCACCATCGAAGTCGGCGTTATAGGCCGCACATACTAATGGATGTAAATGGATTGCTTTACCTTCGATCAGTACCGGCTCAAATGCCTGAATACCAAGACGGTGAAGTGTTGGTGCACGGTTAAGTAATACCGGGTGTTCACGGATCACTTCATCAAGTACGTCCCAAACCTCAGGAACTTCACGCTCAACCATCTTCTTCGCAGCTTTGATAGTCGTAGCCATGCCGCGACGCTCAAGTTTACCGTAGATAAATGGCTTGAATAGCTCTAATGCCATCTTCTTAGGAAGACCACACTGGTGAAGTTTAAGCGTAGGACCTACTGTGATTACAGAACGACCAGAGTAATCTACACGCTTACCTAGTAAGTTTTGACGGAAACGACCCTGCTTACCTTTGATCATATCAGCAAGCGACTTAAGTGGACGCTTGTTAGAACCGGTAATTGCACGACCACGACGACCATTATCAAGGAGCGCATCAACCGCTTCTTGCAACATACGCTTTTCGTTACGTACGATAATATCTGGTGCCGCTAAGTCTAATAGACGCTTCAAACGGTTATTACGGTTAATAACACGACGGTATAAATCATTCAGATCAGACGTCGCAAAACGACCGCCATCTAGTGGTACTAGAGGACGAAGATCTGGTGGAAGAACCGGAAGTACACTCATGATCATCCACTCAGGGTTGTTACCTGATTGGTGGAAAGATTCCATAAGCTTAAGACGCTTAGTGATTTTCTTACGCTTAGTCTCAGAGTTAATTGTTGGTAACTCTTCACGCATTTCTGCGATTAACTGACCAAGATCAAGTTCACGAAGTAAGTCTAGTACTGCTTCAGCACCCATCTTAGCTTCGAACTCATCACCGTGCTCTTCTAATGCATCTAGGTATTCTTCTTCACCTAATAGCTGACTACGTTCAAGCGTTGTCATACCAGGCTCAGTTACCACGAATGATTCGAAATAAAGTACACGTTCGATATCACGTAACGTCATATCTAGCATTAAGCCAATACGAGACGGAAGTGATTTAAGGAACCAAATATGCGCTACTGGGCTCGCTAGTTCAATGTGACCCATACGGTCACGGCGTACTTTAGTTAGCGTTACTTCAACGCCACATTTTTCACAGATCACACCACGGTGTTTTAAGCGCTTATATTTACCACATAAACACTCATAATCTTTCACTGGGCCGAAAATACGGGCACAGAATAAGCCATCACGCTCAGGCTTGAAAGTACGGTAGTTGATTGTCTCAGGTTTCTTTACTTCGCCGTAAGACCATGAACGAACCATGTCTGGTGAAGCAAGACCAATTCGAATCGCATCGAACTCTTCGGTCTTATTTTGTTGCTTCAGAAACTTAAGTAAGTCTTTCACCTTAGCTCTCCTGTCGGAGGTTAATCTTGAGGGCAAGCATTGCTCACCCCTACATTCTTTTAATCCGGTTACTCAATTAAGAGTCACTGCCGCACCTTAATGATGCGGCAATCGGATTAGTGTTCTTCCAACTCGATGTTGATACCGAGTGAGCGGATCTCTTTGAGCAATACGTTGAATGACTCTGGCATACCCGGTTCCATTTTATGGTTACCGTCAACGATGTTTTTATACATCTTAGTACGACCGTTTACGTCATCCGACTTAACTGTCAACATTTCCTGAAGTGTATAGGCAGCACCGTATGCTTCTAATGCCCATACCTCCATCTCACCGAATCGCTGTCCACCGAACTGAGCTTTACCACCTAGTGGCTGCTGAGTTACTAAGCTGTAAGAACCTGTTGAACGTGCGTGCATCTTGTCATCAACCAAGTGGTTAAGTTTTAACATGTACATGTAACCTACGGTTACTTGACGTTCAAATGCATCACCAGTACGACCATCATAAAGCGTAACCTGACCGCTTGATGGGTATCCACCTAGCTCAAGTAGCTCTTTGATTTCGCTTTCTTTTGCACCATCAAATGCAGGTGTTGCAATTGGTAAACCACCTTTAAGGTTTACAGCTAAGCGTTGGACTTCATCATCAGAGAAACTAGCAATATCTACCTTCTGACGACAATCACCGACTTCGTATGCTTTTTTGATGAATTCGCGCAATTCGTGAAGTTCACGTTGCTCTTTCATCATTTCTTCGATGCGCTCACCAATACCACGAGCAGCAAGACCCATATGTGTTTCAAGGATCTGACCGATGTTCATCCGTGATGGTACACCTAGCGGGTTCAACACGATATCTACAGTACGGCCTTTGTCATCATAAGGCATGTCTTCAACAGGTACGATAGTCGAGATAACACCTTTGTTACCGTGACGACCAGCCATTTTATCACCAGGCTGGATACGACGTTTAACGGCAAGGTAAACCTTAACAATCTTAAGTACGCCCGGCGCTAAGTCATCACCTTGGGTGATCTTGCGACGCTTGTTCTCAAACTTTTTGTCGTACTCAGCTTTAAGCTCATCGTACTGTGCAGCTAACTGCTCAAGTTCAGATTGTTGACCTTCATCAGCAAGACTTTGCGTTAGCAATCTCTCAGTGCTTAGCTCTGCAATGTTGTCTTCACTAAAGCCTGCTTGAACAAGTAGGTTACGAGCACGATTTAGTACACCACCTTCCAGAATCTTAAACTCTTCGTTGAAGTCTTTTTTCGCTTCGCGAAGCTGCATATCTTCTACTTCAAGTGCACGTTTATCTTTTTCAACGCCATCTCGAGTGAATACTTGTACATCGATTACAGTACCAGTAACAGAGTTTGGAACACGCAGAGAGCTATCTTTTACATCAGATGCTTTCTCACCGAAGATCGCACGCAGTAGCTTCTCTTCAGGTGTTAGTTGTGTTTCACCTTTAGGGGTTACTTTACCAACTAAAATATCGCCGCCTTTCACTTCTGCACCAATATATACAACACCTGACTCATCAAGCTTACCTAACGCAGACTCACCTACGTTTGGAATATCAGCAGTGATTTCTTCTGGACCTAACTTAGTATCACGGGCAATACACTGTAGCTCTTGAATGTGGATAGTCGTTAGACGATCTTCTTCAACAACGCGCTCAGATAATAAAATCGAGTCTTCGAAGTTGTAACCATTCCAAGGCATGAATGCCACACGTAAGTTTTGACCTAGTGCCAAATCACCTAAATCTGTTGATGGACCATCTGCAAGTACATCACCACGTACAACCGGCTCACCAACCATACAAGTTGGTTTTTGGTTAATACACGTGTTTTGGTTTGAACGTGTGTATTTCGTTAAGTTATAAATGTCGATACCGGCTTCGCCAGGCACTCGCTCATCTTCATTAACGTTTACAACGATACGGCTTGCATCAGCGTATTTCACTACACCGCCACGTTTTGCAACGATGGTTACACCTGAATCTTTCGCAAGTGTAAGTTCAATACCAGTACCAACTAACGGCTTATCTGCTTTTAACGTCGGAACTGCTTGACGTTGCATGTTTGAACCCATCAATGCACGGTTAGCATCATCGTGTTCAAGGAACGGGATAAGCGCAGCTGCCACAGAGATAACCTGCTGTGGAGATACGTCCATATATTGAATGTCAGCACGACCCATAAAGGTTGATTCACCTTTGTGACGACACGGGATCTGCTCATCAATAAATTCGTTATTTTCGTCTAAGTTTGAGTTCGCCTGTGCGATTACAAACTGACCTTCCTCAATAGCAGAAAGGTAATCAACTTCATCGGTTACAACGCTATCGACAACTTTACGGTATGGTGTTTCTAAGAAACCGTAATCATTTGTACGTGCATACGTTGACAATGAATTGATTAGACCGATGTTCGGGCCTTCCGGCGTTTCGATTGGACAAACACGACCATAGTGCGTTACGTGTACATCTCGCACTTCGAAGCCAGCACGTTCACGTGTCAAACCACCCGGACCTAATGCAGAAATACGACGCTTGTGCGTTACTTCTGAAAGCGGGTTGTTTTGGTCCATAAACTGAGAGAGCTGTGAAGAACCGAAGAACTCTTTAACTGCTGCAGAAATAGGCTTAGCATTAATAAGATCTTGAGGCATAATTGCATCAAGGTCACCAAGACTTAGGCGTTCACGTACAGCACGCTCAACACGCACAAGACCAACACGGAATTGGTTTTCAGCCATTTCGCCAACAGAGCGAATACGACGGTTACCAAGGTGGTCGATATCATCTACTTCACCTTTACCATTTCTGATGTCGATTAATACCTTCATCACAGAAACAATATCAGTTTTGTTTAATGTACCAGGGCCTGTATCTGTATCGTAACCTACACGGCTGTTAAACTTCATACGACCAACAGTCGATAAGTCATAACGCTCTTCAGAGAAGAATAGGTTATCGAATAATGCTTCAGCAGCATCTTTCGTTGGCGGCTCACCTGGGCGCATCATACGGTAGATTTCTACCAATGCTTCTAGGCGGTTGCTAGTAGAGTCAATGCGCACAGTATCAGAAATGTAAGCACCGCTGTCTACATCATTGATGTACAGGGTATCGATCTTAGTGTGGCCGGCTTTTACAAGCTCTGCCATCAACTCAAGAGATAACTCAGCATTTGCCTCAACAATTACTTCGCCTGTAGATGTATCAACGTAGTTCTTAGCAACAACGCGACCTATAATGTACTCATGTGGTACTTCAAGGTGTTTGATTTCTTTCTTTTCAAGTGTTTTGATGTGGCGCGCTGTAACACGACGGCCAGATTCAACCAACACTTCGCCTTCATCATCTTTAATATCAAAAGCCGCTGTTTCACCACGAAGACGCGATGGTACTAGCTCCATTAATACTTTACCGTTAGACACTTCAAATGCAGTCGTCTCGAAGAACATTCCTAGAATTTCTTCGGTCGTGTACTCAAGCGCACGTAAGATGATTGATGCAGGTAATTTACGGCGACGGTCAATACGAACATAAAGATTATCTTTTACGTCGAATTCGAAGTCTAACCATGAACCACGGTAAGGAATAACACGTGCATTATAAAGCACTTTGCCAGACGAATGAGACTTACCACGGTCGTTATCAAAGAATACACCAGGTGAACGGTGTAGCTGAGAAACGATTACACGCTCAGTACCATTTATAACAAACGTACCAGTGTCTGTCATGAGCGGGATTTCGCCCATATATACTTCTTGCTCTTTAATGTCTTTTACTGTGCCTGGCGCTTCTTTATCCATTAGCACAAGACGAAGTTTTACGCGAAGTGGAGCAGAAAAAGTCACACCGCGAATTTGACATTCTTTTACATCGAATACTGGCTCACCAATACGATAACTTACGTATTGAAGCTCAGAATTTCCCGAGTAGCTTTTGATTGGAAAAACAGAACGAAATGCTGCTTCCAAACCATGATCACCATCGGCGTCCGGATTCAAGAACTTTTTGAACGATTCTAACTGCGTAGACAGTAAGAAAGGTATGTCCAAAACTTGTGGACGTTTACCAAAATCCTTACGGATACGTTTCTTTTCAGAATAAGAGTAAGCCATGGGGTTCCTCAGCTTGCTGATCTTTGACCCAACCTGTTCTTGTATGAACAGACTTAACTGGCATCTAAGCCAGGATAACAACATCTAATTGTCACTCTACATTTTAACTTCATTAACAAAAATATAAGCCATTGAAAATAATGAAAAAACATAGAGGTTTTGCGCTAAACGAATACTCACGCTATAGCGCAAAAGGGCCGGTGATTAAAAAATCACCAGCCCTTGCCTGATTTCTCAGACAGCGAACCTAGCAAAAGCTAGATTACTTGATCTCAACTTCAGCACCAGCTGCTTCAAGATCAGTTTTAAGTGCTTCAGCTTCTTCTTTAGAAACAGCTTCTTTCACTGGAGTTGGAGCAGCTTCAACAAGTGCTTTAGCTTCTTTAAGGCCTAGACCAGTTGCGCCACGTACTGCTTTGATAGAAGCAACTTTGTTAGCGCCAGCAGCTGTAAGAATAACGTCAAATTCAGTTTTCTCTTCAGCAGCTTCAGCAGCAGGACCAGCAACAACAGCAGCTGCTGCAGTTACACCGAACTTCTCTTCCATTGCTTCTACTAGTTCAACAACGTCCATTACTGACATTTCAGCAATTGCGTCAAGGATTTGGTCTTTAGTTACAGACATTTCAAATTTCCTAATTATTTACGAACCCATGTGGTTCAAAAAAATTTATTAACGAAAGGAGCGGGCTTAAATTAAGCAGCTTGCTCAGCTTTCTGTACACGTACTGCTTCAATTGTTTTACACAATTTGCCAGCAGACGCTTCTTTCATAGCGCTCATTAAGCGTGCAACAGCTTCGTCGTATGTAGGTAGCTTAGCAAGCATATCTACGTCTACAACTTTACCTTCGAATGCAGCAGTCTTAAGCTCAAATTCTTCGTTCTTTTTCGCGAAATCAGCAAAGATACGCGCAGCAGCACCTGGGTGCTCTGAAGAGAAAGCGATAAGGCTTGGACCAACTAGTGATTCGTTTAGGCATTCGTAATCAGTGCCTTCAACAGCACGTTTAGCTAGCGTGTTACGGACTACTTTCATCCATACACCAGCTTCACGAGCTTCTTTACGAAGAGCAGTGATTGCACCTACTGTTACACCACGAGAATCAGCAACAACTGCTGATAGAGCACCTTTGGCAGCTTCGTTGACTTCAGCAACAATTGCCTTTTTGTCTTGAAGATTTAAAGCCATGGGTGTTACTCCTGGTTTATTGAAAAACGTAATGTTTTTCAGTTCTACTCTACCCTGTCGCTAATACGACAGAGATGCTTTTTACGGCGAGAGCCAGAAGATTAGGAAAAATCTAGCTGGGATTCACACCGTCTACGTAGGAATAATATTAAGACCCGAAAGCCTCCTACGGTCTTGGACGGAAGCACAATTTATCGTCTTGCTATTAAAGCTTAACGAAATTATATGCTTCAACCCGAATTCTTTACATTATTGGTCAATTTACAAGTAAATTTCTCAACAAAATGGCGCGAAATTATAGTACAAATTTTACGCCATGTAAATGCTATTTTCTAAAAACTTATACTACAGTATTTAGAGTAGCTTGATCTAGAGCAACACCTGCGCCCATAGTTGTAGAGATAGTTACCTTCTTAAGGTAAGCACCTTTTGCTTGTGAAGGCTTCGCCTTCTTAAGCGCTACAAGTAAAGACTCAAGGTTTTCTTGTAACTGAACAGCTGTGAAATCCACTTTACCGATAGTAGTGTGGATGATGCCGTTCTTATCGTTACGGTAGCGAACCTGACCAGCTTTAGCATTTTTAACTGCTTCTGCAACGTTAGGCGTAACAGTACCAGTTTTAGGGTTAGGCATAAGACCACGTGGACCTAGGATTTGACCTAGTTGACCAACAACGCGCATTGCATCTGGAGAAGCAACAACAACGTCAAAGTTCATTTCGCCTTTTTTAACTTGCTCAGCAAGTTCTTCCATGCCCACTAAATCAGCACCAGCTTCTTTAGCAGCATCAGCGTTTGCACCCTGAGTGAATACAGCAACGCGCACTTCACGACCAGTACCGTGTGGTAGTACCGTAGCACCACGAACGTTTTGGTCAGATTTACGTGCATCGATACCAAGATTAACTGCAACGTCAACACTTTCAACGAACTTAGCTGTCGCTAGCTCTTTTAGAAGCGCAACTGCTTCGTTGATTTCGTAATCTTTAGATACTTCCACTTTTTCGCGGATAGTACGCATACGTTTAGTAAGTTTAGCCATTATATTATCCCTCTACATCCAAGCCCATCGCACGCGCAGAACCTGCGATAGTGCGAACCGCTGCATCTAAATCGGCAGCTGTAAGGTCAGGACGTTTAGTCTCAACAATCTCTTCAAGTTGAGCACGTGTAACTGTACCCACTTTTTCAGTGTTAGGACGGCCTGAACCAGACTTGATGCCAGCCGCTTTCTTAAGCAAATAAGAAGCTGGTGGAGTTTTCATGTCGAACGTGAAAGAACGATCATTGTAAACTGAGATTACAACAGGAACTGGTGCGCCTTTCTCAATAGACTCTGTACGTGCGTTGAACGCTTTACAGAATTCCATGATGTTAACACCGTGTTGACCTAGTGCAGGACCTACTGGAGGACTTGGATTAGCCATACCAGCAGCAACTTGTAGCTTGATTAGAGCTTCAACTTTTTTAGCCATGATAATACCTCATTAGGTGGGTCTTAGCCTTGTGCGCGCGAGGACGCGTACTCAAACGGCTTCCCAAATTAATAAAAAGCTTTTTGCCACTTACATTTACAAAATAGTAAAGGAGCGAATACAAAAAGGCCGCTGATTATAAGTTAACCAGCGGCCTTTTTCAAGTCAGTAAAAGAAAAATTACTTATCTTTCTCTACTTGACCAAAATCTAGATCCACCGGCGTTGAACGGCCAAAGATCAGAACCGATACTTTTACGCGGCTCTTTTCATAATCCACTTCTTCAACAACACCGCTGAAATCAGCAAATGGACCATCTGTAACACGAACCACTTCACCCACTTCAAACAACGTAGCCGGCTTAGGCGCTTCTGCATTTTCTTGTAAACGATTAAGAATACGATCCGCTTCTTTTTTGCTAATAGGTGCAGGGCGATCAGATGTACCACCAATAAAGCCCATTACACGAGGCGTACTATTCACCAAGTGCCAGCTAGCATCATTCATGTCCATTTCAACTAGCACATAACCTGGGAAGAATTTGCGTTCAGATTTGCGCTTTTGACCTGCACGCATTTCTACAACTTCTTCCGTTGGTACTAACACTTCACCGAAGCTATCTTCCAAGCCTTCGATTTTAATATGCTCATTAATGGTTTGAGCTACACGTTTTTCATATCCTGAAAACGCTTGAATTACGTACCAACGTAATTTCTTTTCTTTGTTCTCATCCGACATGGGATCAGATCTCCAATCCAGTTAAAAAGCCAACAACTCGGAATAACAGGCCGTCTAAACCCCAAAGGATTAACGCCATTATTACAGTCGCAATCATAACAATAAATGTTGTGTGAGTCGTTTCTTGACGCGTTGGCCAAACAACCTTACGAACTTCAATGCGAGCTTCTTTTGCAAACGCAATGAAGATGCTCCCTTTTCCTGTTGTAGCAGCGATACCTAATGCCACTGCAACTGCGACCACAACGCCAACTGCACGTATCAATACTGACATATCAGCGTAGAGGTAATTAAATACCACTGCGCCAGTCAACAACGAAATTGCAACTAGCCATTTAACCATGTCCATCGAGCTTGACGGCGTTTCAACATTAGTGCTCATAATAATTTACCTTAAATACAGACACAACAACCCTGCACCAAGACAGGGTTAATCCATTAAATCCAAATGTATAAATAAGCGCTAATGTGTAAGAAACCAACACCTTATTTTAGATTTGGACTCATCAATATGAATGGCAGGGGCGGCAGGACTCGAACCCGCAACCATCGGTTTTGGAGACCGCTGTTCTACCAATTGGAACTACGCCCCTGCAAAGTGGACGCCCATTATACTGACGAACAAATTGAAAACAAGAGTAAAAGATATGCAAAAGCAAAAATCATTGTGTAAAAATACGCTATCCGAGCATTTTTCCCACAAACAAACCTCAATACGAGACCGTCACTCCATTTTCAACACATGATAAACATCTTTCAGTAAACTGGATGCGCCAAAACGAAAATGCTCACTACAAATCCATTCCGTACCCATAATTTTTTCTGCGAGGCATAAGTATGCTTGTGCATCTTGTACGGATTTTACGCCACCGGCGGCTTTAAAGCCCACATCACGGCCCATTTTTTTTATTGTGTTTAATATAACTTCAGCAGCTTCAAGTGTTGCGTTTACTGGTACTTTTCCTGTGCTGGTTTTAACAAAATCAGCTCCAGCTAAAATAGCAATTTCACTCGCTTGAGCAATAAGCTCAGCATCAGCCAACTGACCGCTTTCAATAATCACTTTTAAGGTTGCTTTACCCACACACAATTGCTTACTTGAATGCACATATTCCCATGGTGTATCAGGGTCCCCAGCGATAAGCTGTTTATACGGTAGCACTAAATCAATTTCAGAAGCACCATCTTGCAACGCCTGTTCAGTAGCGTGTAAAACAGACTCTAATGAATTTTCCCCACTTGGAAAGTTGGTAACTGTTGCTATCTTAATTTGCTGCAAGTTTTGCAACTCTAAAGTCGCACGGGCATGTTTAATAAATTCTGGATAAATACAAATGGCAGCAGGTAACGTATATTGCACATCAATACTACTTATAAAGTCTGAGATACTACTTTCTGAGTCACTCTCATTTAACGACGTTAGATCCATTAAACTAAGCGCCAGCAAAGCAGACGAGTGTCGTGTCATACGTTATATCCATTCATCAATTGTGTCTCTGTTCAGTTAAATGCATCTTGCTTTATTGCTACAGGACATTTGTCCTTAATGTGACAAACTTTAAGACGCAATCACAAACGTACCCTCAGCATAACTCATAACCAAACACTCTAAGCCTTAAATGAGAAACCATAAATTCGGGTAATCCCTTGTAACTTAAGCCTTAGGTCAAAATTACACCCCCCATATAACTTTTAGTTATAACAATTTAGTTTAAATTCTTTTTTCTTATGCTAGCCCCGCTATATTCTGCTCATCTGCTCGCAACCAACAACCGTCATGTTGGCTTAAGCATTCGTATTAAGAAAGAGGTTACTAACGTGCAATACTTACCTATATTTACCAAGCTTGATAATAAACCGGTGCTCGTCGTCGGTGGTGGTGACGTTGCACTAAGAAAATGCCGAGCTTTTTTAAAAGCCCGAGCAAAGGTGACACTTGTAGCGCCTGAGTTTTGCGATGAATTATTAGAGCACGCTAGCAAAAATGAAGTCTACTTAATCACGGCTTACTTTGAAGAGTCTCATTTAGATGGAAAAATGCTCGTCATTGCTGCAACTGATAACGAATCTGTGAATAACACCGTCTTCGAATTAGCTAATAGACGCAATATTTTTGTCAATGTTGTTGATGATCAACCAAAATGTACCTTTATTTTCCCATCAATTGTCGATAGAGACCCAATCACCGTAGCTATTTCTAGTGCGGGAACCGCCCCCGTCTTAGCAAGACGTCTGCGTGAAAAGCTAGAAACGCTTATTCCACAGCATATAGGTCCGTTAGCGACGTTAGTGGGTAGCTTTAGAAACAATGTAAAAGCCCGCTTTAAACACTTTGCCGATAGACGACAATTCTGGGAAGGTGTGTTCGACTCAAGTGTTGTTAGCAAAGTGCAAGTAGGCGATACGCAAGGCGCGACCGCACAATTGCACGATATGCTCGATGCTAAAGCAGAGCCTGAAGGTGAGGTATATGTTGTCGGGGCTGGTCCTGGTGACCCTGAGTTGCTTACTTTAAAAGCCTTGCAGCTTATGCAACAAGCAGACGTCGTCGTTTATGACTATTTAGTTTCTGACGAGATTATGGATCTCGTGCGCCGTGATGCAGATTTGATTTGTGTTGGAAAGCGACTCGGCAATCACAGTGTGAAACAAGAAGACACCAATCAAATATTGGTCAATTTGGCACAACAAGGTAAGAAAGTCTGTAGAATAAAGGGGGGAGACCCTTTTATATATGGACGAGGTGGCGAAGAAGTTCAAGTACTTGCACAACATAATGTAAGGTACCAAATTGTACCAGGAATAACCGCGGCCGCTGGATGCAGCGCCTATGCAGGTATACCTCTGACGCATAGAGATCATGCTCAAGCAATTCAATTTGTTACTGGTCACTGTAAGAAGGATGGTCAAGAACTAGATTGGCCATCTCTGGCTAAACCAAATCAAACCCTGGCAATCTATATGGGCGTACTAAAATCGCCACATATACAAGCACAATTAATAAAATACGGCCGCGGTGGAGATACACCTGTCGCGATTGTTGAAAATGGTACACGAAAAGAGCAACGTGTGGTACGGACTCAATTAAGTCAATTAGCTGAGCAAATTGAGCACCATAAAATTGTATCACCTGCACTACTCATTATAGGGGAAGTTGCAGCATTACATGAACAACTAGCTTGGTTTGGTAGCACAGCTCAAACGAGTAGTTATGCACAGCCATTAACAGAAGTAGCATAAATTACTTTTTATAACGATTTTTTATTTTTAAGTAGGACGACGACAATGGCTTTAACACATCTTCAGCAGCTTGAAGCTGAGAGTATAAAGATTATTCGCGAAGTCGCCGCTGAGTTTGAGAACCCAGTGATGCTTTACTCTATTGGTAAAGACTCTTCGGTGCTTTTGCATTTAGCGCGTAAAGCGTTTTATCCAGCTAAAATTCCGTTCCCTTTATTACACGTGGATACGAATTGGAAATTCCGAGAGATGATTGAATTTCGCGATCGTTTGGCTAAAGAGTATGGCTTTGATTTATTAATCCATAAAAACCCAGAAGGGATTGAAATGGGCATGGGTCCATTTACTCACGGCTCAGCGAAACACACCGACGTCATGAAAACCCAAGGTTTAAAACAAGCGTTAGATAAATATGGATTTGACGCCGCTTTTGGTGGTGCTCGTCGTGACGAAGAAAAATCGCGAGCTAAAGAGCGTGTTTATTCATTCCGTGACAAACACCATCGCTGGGACCCGAAAAATCAACGCCCTGAACTTTGGAATACATACAACAGCCAAGTAAACCCTGGTGAAAGTATCCGTGTTTTTCCATTGTCTAACTGGACTGAACTAGATATTTGGCAATATATCTATCAAGAAAACATTGATATGGTGCCATTATATCTTGCGAAAAAACGTCCTGTCGTAGAGCGTGACGGTACATTAATCATGGTAGATGATGAACGTATGCCGCTCGAAGAAGGCGAAGTGCCTGAAATGAAATCGGTTCGATTTCGGACTCTAGGCTGCTACCCACTCACAGGTGCGGTCGAATCAACGGCAAGCACTTTAACTGAAATTATCGAAGAAATGCTGCTATCTACCTCATCTGAGCGAGAAGGCCGCGTGATTGATCATGACTCGTCAGGGTCAATGGAGAAGAAAAAACGTGAGGGGTATTTCTAAATGACGACTGCAAATGAAGTAAAAGAGCTAGGCATTGACGCTTATCTAGCACGCCAGCAAGACAAAAGTTTATTACGTATGATGACTTGTGGCAGCGTCGATGATGGTAAGTCGACCCTGATTGGCCGGCTACTGCATGATAGCCACCAAATTTATGAAGATCAGTTAGCTGCTCTGCATAAAGATAACGAAAAAGTCGGTAATGCTGGTGAAGATCTTGATTTAGCTTTGCTGGTTGATGGCCTCCAAGCTGAACGAGAGCAAGGGATCACAATCGACGTTGCATATCGTTACTTTTCAACAACCAAACGTAAATTTATCATTGCTGACACGCCAGGGCATGAACAATATACCCGAAATATGGTAACAGGAGCGTCAACCAGCGACTTGGCTATTATCTTGGTAGATGCCCGCTATGGAGTGCAAATACAAACTAAACGTCATAGCTTCATCTGTGACTCTTTAGGTATAAAGCAATTTGTTGTCGCTATTAATAAGATGGATATTTGTGACTTTGATGAAGCCGTCTTCGAACGCATTAAAGCGCAATATTTAAAATTTGCGGAACAACTAAATGTCACAGATATCAAATTTGTACCAATGTCAGCACTTAAGGGTGATAACGTTGTAACACGCTCTGAGCATACGCCATATTATACTGATAAACCGTTGCTAGAGTTATTAGAAGACTCACCAGCTGCAGCGGCTAACAATGAATTTGAAGCTCGCTTCCCAGTACAATACGTGGTACGCCCAAATTTAGATTTCCGTGGCTTTCAAGGTACTCTTACTTCAGGTACATTAAAAGCTGGACAAGCGATAAAGGTATTACCGTCAGGTAAAAAATCTACAATTAAAGAACTTGTTACATTCGATGGCAATCTAGATAAAGCAGAAGCTGGTCAAGCATTTACCATCACACTTAATGACGAAGTCGATGTGAGCCGTGGCGATGTGATCGTTGCTGCTGACGCGACCGCGATAGCAACTAACCAAGTTCAAGCAAAACTTGTGTGGATGCATGAAGCGCCATTAGTGTTAGGCAAAAGCTATAACTTTAAGCTGGGTAGTAAAAATACTGCTGCTATTGTTAAGAAGATTGATTACACCATCGATGTAAATACATTAGAGCATGGCGCAGCCGATAACCTACAACTCAATGAAATTGCGGTTGTTACACTTGAGTTAACCGAGAGTATTGTCGCTGATAGCTATCGTAACAATCGTGAAACAGGCGCATTTATCCTTATCGACCGATTGTCTAACTTAACAGTGGGTGCTGGTATGATAGAAACGCTACTGAGTGAACAAGCCGCAAATCAATCACAATTCAGTGAATTTGAGATCGAGTTTAATGGGCTGGTACGTAAGCACTTCCCACATTGGCAAGCCCTAGACATTTCAAAGTTAAAGTAATGTCGATATACCTGTTATTAGGAGCATTCTAGGATGTACGAGCAAATCATTTTAACAGGTATAATGCTGACTTTAGTAGGGTGCCTATTTGGCACTCGCCTAAAGCCTGCGTGGTTATTTGTTGGTGCCATCGGCACCAGCTACTTAACGGGATTAATCGACCTTGAGAGCATGCTCGTTAATTATGCTAATCCATCTTTAATCACGCTTATTTTGTTAATTCTGGTATCCGTTGCGATTGAAAAAACCACCTTAGTACAAAAGCTCGCGCAATCATTGGCGAAAGGCAGTTTATCAAAATCCGTGATGAAACTCGGCTTATCTACCGCCTTTTTATCATCATTTACGAACAATACCGCCGTAGTTGCCTCGTTGATTTCTGCAATCAAAGACAGCCCAACTCACTCCCCTTCAAAGCTATTATTACCGCTGTCATATACCGCAATTCTAGGGGGAACGTTAACACTCATAGGTACTTCAACCAACCTCATTGTGAATGGTTTTGCCGTTGATGCAGGTATGCAACCCCTTGGTTTTTTTGATTTTACGCTGGTTGGCTTGGGTGCGTTGTTTGTTGGTTTGTTAACAATTATGGTCATGCTCAAATATTTACCTGACAACGGAAAAGCCGACCAAGAAGTTGTACCATTTTATCTGGAAGGCAAAGTGCAGGCTCATTCGAAACTTGTAGGCCGCACAGTAGAAGAGAACGGATTACGTGATTTGAAAGATCTCTTCTTAGCCGAAATAATCCGTGGTGAGCGCCGCATTTGTGCTGTTACTCCTCAGCAAGAAATTCTTAGTGGTGACGTCTTGTTGTTTGTAGGCGATATTAAGTCAGTACCATTGCTAACTCGATTTGATGGTTTAAAAATCGTCCATGACAAACATGAAAAAGACGTTGAGCACCTCGTAGAAGTGGTGGTAAGTCAATCATCAAAGTACATTGGCAAAACAGTTAAAGAAGTCCGCTTTCGTGAGCAGTTTCACGCTGCCGTTATCGCTATACGTCGCGGACATGACCGTTTACAGGGCGGCTTAGGGCAGGTACAACTGCAAGCTGGTGACTCTCTTATATTGGCCCCTGGTAACCAATTTTATGCACTGCCAAATTTAAAACGCGAGTTTGTTTATATCTCGGGATTGGACTTACAAACCCACCTAAAACCGAAACAATCTAATCTTGTACTCATAAGCTTCGTGGCGGTTTTAGGACTCAGTATTTTAGACATTGTGCCGTTAGTGAAGGGTCTATTGGTATTGCTCGTCGCGCTGGTATTTATGGGTACTATCAAAGTTAATGAGCTCAAGCGTCGTTTCCCTATCGAGCTCATTGCCATTGTTGGCAGTGCCATCGGCTTAGCAAAACTAATGATTGGCACTGGCCTCGCTGCGCAAATCTCCGATGCCCTCTTTTTTCTATTGGGAGACTTTGGGCCATATGGGGCGTTTATCGCCATATTTGTGATGACTGTTGTGTTCACTGAACTCATCACCAATAATGCCGCCGCCGCTTTATCCTTCCCTGTCGCCTATGCGCTTGCTGCCGGGTTTGGAGTAAACCCTTTACCTTTTGTCATGGCCGTTGCATTTGGTGCGTCAGCCAGTTTTATTTCTCCATTTGGTTATCAAACAAACCTAATGGTTTATAGTGCGGGCAATTACCGCATCAAAGATTATGTCGCGATGGGCCTCCCCCTATCGATAATTTATTCAATCACGGTTCTGACTCTCATCCCCATGGTCTTTCCGTTTTAGTAGGCGTATATAATGGACGAAAATGTAGTTTGGCATAACTATGCTGTTGATAAAGCACAGCGTAACGAGCACAAAGGTCATAAACCTTGTGTTTTATGGTTTACTGGTTTTTCTGGCTCTGGAAAAAGTACTGTAGCGGGCGCACTCGAAAGTGCTTTACATCAACAAGGCATTCATACTTACTTACTCGATGGTGATAATGTTCGCCATGGGTTATGTAAAGATTTGGGGTTCAATGACGTCGATCGGATTGAAAACATCCGCCGTGTTGGTGAATTAAGCAAACTTATGGCCGATGCTGGTTTAGTGGTACTCACTGCTTTTATATCCCCTTTTCAAGCGGAACGAGACATGGTGCGTGATTTACTTGATGACGGTGAGTTTATCGAAGTGTTTTTAGATACCCCACTTGATATCTGTGAGCAACGAGATCCAAAAGGGTTATACAAAAAGGCCCGAGCAGGAGAGATCAAGCACTTCACAGGTATTGATTCGGACTATCAAATTCCACTCAAGCCTGAAGTCATTTTAGATACCAGTAAAAATTCGCTAGACCAATCAGTGCTTCAACTGATAGCGTATCTAAAAGAAAGAAACATCATAGGATAAGTCATGAACCAAACTGACCTGCTCGAAGAAATTTTGCATCTAAGCCGTACGGCAGGTGAAGCGATAATGCCTATCTACGCGAGAGACTTCGCGATTGATTATAAAGCAGATGAAAGTCCTGTTACAGAAGCTGACATCGCCGCACATAAAGTCATTGTTGCAGGGTTACAGAAGTTGACCCCCAGCACCCCGATTCTCAGTGAAGAAAGTGCACATATCCCATGGGCAACTCGTCAAACTTGGGATGAATACTGGCTCGTAGATCCGATTGATGGAACTAAAGAGTTTATTAAGAAAAATGGTGAATTCACCGTTAATATTGCATTAATCAAAGATGGAAAGCCTGTTTTAGGTGTCGTTCATGCCCCAGCACTCAACCTGAGCTATTTAGCTGCAGATGCGATTGGAGCATTTAAAGAATGTGGTGAGGCCCGTATCGAACTCAAGGTAACTAAAAAAGCAAACATAGGTAGGATCAACGTGGTTGGCTCTCGCTCGCACCCATCCCCTGACTTAGCAGCTTACCTAGCGCAGTTCGAAGACGTGGAGATGATCCCTAAAGGTAGTTCACTTAAGCTTTGCCTAGTAGCAGAAGGCAGCGCTGACATTTACCCTCGTTTAGGACCTACGAGCGAATGGGATACTGGTGCAGGTCATGCTGTTGCAGCCATTGCAGGAGCAACTATTACTCAAATTGATGGCTCCCCATTGACCTATAATCAAAAAGACAGTTATTTAAACCCCTACTTTATCGTTTCTCGGTTGGAAAGCCAGTAGTACCAAAATAGCTGCCTGTATTATCAAAAAAGGCACCTGTTGGTGCCTTTTTGTCATTCGCACTATATCACTATAATGCGTAAAGTGATTTCATTGCTCGATAATCAACACCAAACTCTTGTCTAAACCAGTGATTCACAAAATCTTCTTGGGGGTCAACCTTACCGCAGCGCAGCGCATTTTCAGCAACAGACTCAGCGGCAGAATGTTGGCAATACTGTCGATGCCAAAGGGCATTAAGATCTTCCTCAAATTTTCCTTGAATGGGATCCAACTGACTTTTTAGTAAATCGGTAAGATTCAAAAATTGTGCAACTAACGGCTCTAAATCAGCTTCTTTAAAGTTTGCTGAGTGGCTTTTAGTACTATTTACTTCACTGCTCGACTGCTGATGGCTTAACATTTGTCCAGAAATTAAGCCTTCATATCCCAAACGTGCTGAGTAATATTCTTGATACTCTGTAACTGGGTAAATATAAACACGTTCAATGTCGACCTCAACACGCTTTTCCTGATCAGCTGGGTCCACTCTATATTCAGTTACCATATAACGCTTTTCTTGCTGGCTATGACGCGCTTGACGTTCGTAACTAATATCTGTGTTAAATTCAAAGCGTGCCGTTTGTTTGGCTTGTGATGTGTACCATAAGCTTGCTTGAAAGACATTGCGTAGCTGAGATGTTGTGTTTTCAACTAAATAGCGTTGTGCGGTACTGTCATATGTACCTAGTTTTAAATTTTCCCTGATCTTCACGTTTCTAAAGCGACTTTGATCATAATTATCAAGCTGTAAAGAAACAGGTTGCTGCCAAGCTAGGCAATATTTATGGACAAACTGCCTTAAGAAAAAGCGTTGACCATATACATGCTCCGCGAGAGACAAACACCGTGCTTTACCATCTTTAGCCAAAATTGACCGATAACGCGATAATTCAGATGTGATCTGAGCATTATTCAATAAATAAGCGTATTGGCTTTCGAACCAACGAAAGCGATCTGGCTGTTGAGCATGTGCTAAGTTCTCAGCTTCACGACGCAGCCATACTTGCATATGACCGAGTTCTTCACTTTGAGTCGCAGCTTGAGCACCATACGTCTGTAAATTCCAGAGAGACTGATTTCGCAAAATGGTTTCTAACTTTTGCGCGGCACCGGTAAAGTTGCTAGCAAGACGTAGCATTCTTACTTCAATTAACCCTCGGTCTATAATTTTATTCCGTGCAACTGCAAGGCCCTGTCTTGCTTTTATATCTTCAGAGTCTTCATCTAATGCTTGCTCATACAACTCTGCGGCTTGTTGGTAAAGTCCTTGTTTATACAGCTTATCGCCTTTTTCTACTAAGCTCGTGCATGCTGACAAACACAGAGCTAAGGTCAGAATATATAACGGTTTACGCATATCGCTCCACAATCCTTTTGGTTTTCTATGATCGATAGTTAATATGCCAAGACTCTACCTTAGTTTTTGGTCAAAATCTACGCCTTTACTTTAAGCCTTTCGCCACCATATTGCGCATTTTTTTGAACACCTGTTCTGTTTTTTTGGCATTGATTTTTAACTTAAACTGCTCAGTAAACAGTGTGTGGAGTTGCCCGGCATTATCTATGATTTGCTCACTATGTTCATCAGTATTTTCATTGCAGTATATATAACTGTTATTACGAATTAAATAACGCTCCCCCTGTTCAATGCGCGACACAACAAGGTTGTTTACAAATCCTGCATTTGGATGTTGGTGACTATAGAAGTGCGCAACATCACAGTCGCCTTCATACACGATTGACAAATCAGCCTCATATAATGAAATGGGTTCTGGTGCAAGCATCTTGACTGTAACAGCATTTTCAGTCCGCTTGATTTCGTATTCGTTATTTTCTTGTCTTATTACATTATTACGATTAATCAATAAAGGTATAATTGGCGTGTTCACCCCAAACCCGACATCCACCAAGTATTCATTGTCTTCAAATGTTAAAAGCGTCAAACGGTGTGTTCTTGGGTTTGTTTTTGCCCCATTTAACATGACTCGCGCTAATACAGGCCGCACTTCAAATCCCAATGCAGATAATGCCACCCCAGCCACTTTATTGTGTTCAAAACAGTACCCGCCTTGGTGCTGACTAATGAGACGATCAAATAGTAGCTCTTCATCTAGTGGCAACAATGTGTCAGACATCGCGTTAATACTACTAAAACTAAACTCAGCTAAATGCCGAGCTTGTAGCGCGCCAACCAATGCTAATCCAGTTAAATCACCCGCTAAGTCAAGCTGTGCCAAATATTGCTGTATATATAACGCATCACATTTTTCCATTATAAAACCTATCGTTTTCAATTTAGTAGCATGCAAGATAAAACCTCAAGTTAGATTTAGGTCAATACTTATTTGTTACTATTTATCTTATTTGCCTATTTATTTGATAAACAGTCGATCGAATCGCTTCGACAAAGCGTAGGTATATAGTCTTGTTTAAAGGAGTAGGTCCATGTTTGGAGTGTTTAAATCTGATCCACAAAAGGCGCTGAGAAAGCGGTATGACAAAAAACTTGAAGAAGCAATGCATGCCCAGCGACGTGGCGATATTAAAAGCTATGCATTTTTGAGTGCCGAAGCGGAAAGTATTTGGATTAAAATCAAGAAACTAAATCGCCCATAAAAACAGTTCAAGCATAAAAAAACCCAAGCCTAAGCTTGGGTTTCTTATGAATGCTTATGCATTAACTATGGTCGATATTACTCAACGATAGTTGCAACAACACCAGCACCAACTGTACGACCACCTTCACGGATAGCGAAGCGTAAGCCTTCGTCCATCGCGATTGGTACGATTAGGTCTACAGTCATCTTGATGTTATCACCAGGCATTACCATTTCTACGCCTTCTGGTAACTCAACGTTACCTGTTACGTCAGTTGTACGGAAGTAGAACTGTGGACGGTAACCTTTGAAGAATGGAGTATGACGACCACCTTCATCTTTCGAAAGTACGTATACTTCTGAAGTGAACTTCGTGTGTGGAGTGATTGAACCAGGCTTCGCTAGTACTTGACCACGTTCAACGTCTTCACGCTTAGTACCACGTAGAAGTGCACCAATGTTCTCGCCCGCACGACCTTCGTCTAGAAGCTTACGGAACATCTCAACACCCGTACAAGTTGTCTTCGTAGTTTCTTTCATACCTACGATTTCAACTTCGTCGTTCACGTTTACAATACCAGCTTCAACACGGCCAGTTACTACTGTACCACGACCCTGGATTGAGAATACGTCTTCGATAGGCATGATGAATGGCTTATCGATGTCACGCTCTGGCTCTGGAATGTAAGAATCTAGTGCTTCTGCAAGCTCTACAATCTTGTCTTCCCACTCTTTCTCGCCTTCTAACGCCTTAAGCGCTGAACCTGCGATTAGTGGTAAGTCATCACCTGGGAAGTCATACTCAGAAAGAAGTTCACGAACTTCCATCTCTACTAGCTCAAGTAGCTCTTCGTCATCAACCATGTCACATTTGTTCATGAATACGATGATGTAAGGTACGCCAACCTGACGAGAAAGTAGGATGTGCTCACGTGTTTGTGGCATAGGGCCGTCAGTTGCAGCAACTACTAGGATTGCGCCGTCCATTTGTGCAGCACCAGTGATCATGTTTTTAACATAATCCGCGTGTCCTGGACAATCTACGTGTGCGTAGTGACGAGTCGGTGTATCGTACTCAACGTGAGACGTTGAAATTGTGATACCACGCTCACGCTCTTCTGGAGCGTTATCGATTGCTGCGAAGTCTTTTGCTTCACCACCGTATACTTTTGCAAGTACGTTAGTGATTGCTGCAGTTAGGGTAGTTTTACCGTGGTCAACGTGGCCAATTGTACCAACGTTTACGTGCG
The DNA here is from genome assembly GCF_018101015.1 of Pseudoalteromonas sp. MMG005. Classification (NCBI taxonomy): domain Bacteria; kingdom Pseudomonadati; phylum Pseudomonadota; class Gammaproteobacteria; order Alteromonadales; family Pseudoalteromonadaceae; genus Pseudoalteromonas; species Pseudoalteromonas sp. MMG005. The sequence continues at coordinate 111,789 of NZ_JAGJEK010000004.1, forward strand.
GTTTTACGCGTTCAAACTTTTCTTTTGCCATGACGGAACCTATCGTTTATGTGTCTAGATTACATATAAAAACAATCCACAAAATGCGGATTAGAATTTTTCAATAAATGAATATTTTAGGACAAATCAAAGGAAGCGTTTGAGAAGATTCAGCAGCCTGGTGCTGATAGGCAGATTTGAACTGCCGACCTCACCCTTACCAAGGGTGCGCTCTACCAACTGAGCTATATCAGCAACACCAGAAAACTGGAGCGGGCAGTGGGAATCGAACCCACATCATCAGCTTGGAAGGCTGAGGTAATAGCCATTATACGATGCCCGCTTTAGCAAACTGTTTTCTTAACTACCTCTAACCGTCAAGAATAAAGTGGTGGAGGGGGCTGGATTCGAACCAGCGAAGGCAGTGCCGTCAGATTTACAGTCTGATCCCTTTGGCCGCTCGGGAACCCCTCCACGAAACAATTCTTTGTCTAAAGCTTCTACATAAGAGTGTAGAAAATGGTGCCGACTATCCGAGTCGAACGGATGACCTACTGATTACAAGTCAGTTGCTCTACCAACTGAGCTAAGTCGGCACTGCTTTAGTACGGGGCAGGATTCTAGAGCAAGGTTCGGGGTGATGCAAGTGTAAAATCAAAAAAAATCAAAGTTTTTTGATTGAATGCTCATTATTACGGCAAAAACGCTAAAAAACAGCAGTTAACGAACAAAATCAGACCAATAATTGAGTCCTCGAAGCACTAAGTCATCGACAAACACACTTGGCTTATCAAAATGCTGTTGTAATAATTCACCATATCCACCAGCAAAAATAACTTGCACCTGACTAAAATCGCATGGCAAACGCGCTATGCCTGAGTAAACCGCACCTAATGTCGCAACCAACGCCCCATTTTTAACTGCATTGGGTGTGTTTAAGCCTAGGCTTTGCTCAAAGACACTAACATCATCACTAAAAACTTTCTCTGTATTAGCAAGTAAACTGGCAATCATCATATCCAATCCGGGTAAAATCCACCCGCCTAGATGCCCCCCCGCACGAGTCACCACATCCACTTTAGTGGCCGTGCCAGAATCAATAATTACACAATCTTTACTATCATATAAATAATGCGCTGCAATGACCGTTAACCATCGATCAATACCTAGATTTTGGTATTGTTTATATGCGCACTTTATAGCCCCAAGCTCAGGACTAACACAGGCATGTCTCAGTTCAATACCATGTTGTTGTGCTTTTAGCTCTATTGCTCTCAGTAAATTAGAACTACCGACCTGAGCCACAACAATTTCTTCAATGTGTTGCCAAGGGATGTCAACTTCATCAATTCGCGTTATTTTCCCTTGTTGCTGTATACCGACTTTAACTGCCGTATTACCTACATCAATCAGTAATCTCACGCTTCATCCTTACGTAATGATATTTCTCCACCATAATAACTTTTCAACTCTCCATCTTGACGCAAGACAATACCACCTTGAGGGTCAATACCTTCACATATCCCACGCCATGTGCGCATACCTGTTGATAACGTCACCATTTCATTTGCAAAAGCATTGACCTTATTCCATTGTTCTACCATGGCGGTTAAACCTGACTTTTCATACAGTGACAATCGCTGTGCCAAACTGTGTGTTAGCTGAGCAACTAACACATTTTTATCCAAGCTATGAGTGTGCGAAGCCAAATCAGTCCAAGGCTGATCAATCCCTTTGGAAGCGTTCTCAGGCATTTGTAAATTAATGCCTATGCCAATTACTAAGTGGCATGGCCCTTCTACTTGGCCTTCAAGCTCGACAAGTACGCCTGCTAATTTACGACCATTTAAATAAATATCATTGGGCCATTTAAGCTCAACTGATAAGCCATATAACGCTTCGATGGCATCATAAACTGCCAAGCCAACTGCAATTGAGACGCCCATCGCGGCTTGTAAACCATCATCTAAACGCCAATAGTAACTATAATACAAATTGGCACCAAAGGGAGATTGCCACACTCGACCACGGCGTCCTCGACCCGCTTGCTGCATTTCTGCCACAAGTACTTGTCCCGAGTCCAGCGCCTCCCCTTGTTGAATACGTCGCATTAACTCACTATTAGTAGAATCAATGATCGGCTGTACTTCAACGCTATTTTGGCAACTTAAACGCTGCAAACTCGCCACAATATTTTGAGGGTTTAATAGCGGCAGACTTTCGTTTAAGCAGTAACCTTTTCCATTGAGTGAAAAAATATCAATGCCCATTTCTTGCAATGACTTTATATGCTTAGAAATAGCAGCTCGACTAATCCCTAATTGTGTCGCTAGGAGTTGACCTGAAATAAATCCCCTTTGATTTAACGCATGTAGAATTGCCAATTTATTACCTTGCGGTGCATTATTCATTGTTTGACTCCACAATCGTCACTTCGCCATCACTGCCGATTAACCTAACTTCATGCTCTAACGGCACTGCGAACTTATCATTCACACACTTTTGAATATGCTGAATAACCTGACACAATACAGTCCCTGAGCTGTGCCCTTCATTGACAAGCACCAAGGCCTGTTTTTCATATACTCGCACACCTGCGACTGTATATCCTTTGAGGCCTGATTGTTCTATCAGCCACCCGGCTGCTAACTTATGACTATCATTACCCGCAGGATACGCAGGCATTGATGGATAACATGCCAATAGTTGTCGGTACTGAGTATTTGCAACAATAGGGTTTTTAAAAAAACTCCCTGAATTAGCTAACACGTGTGGATCTGGCAACTTACTTTGCCGTATCGCTATCACAGTGTCACAAACCTGCCGTGCTGTTATTTTGTCCGGATCAAGCGTTTGTAGAGGCCCATAACTGAGTGTTGGCTGCCAATATTTAGGAAGACACAACCCAACACGCGTGATCACAAATTGATCTTTAAGTGCATGTTTAAAAATCGAATCCCGATAGCCGAATTGACACTGGGTGTTACTGAGTCGTTCAAACTTGGCCTGTGATATATGGTAGCCCTCGACAAAATCAACAAACTGCGCCAGCTCTACGCCGTACGCACCAATGTTTTGTATCGGTGCAGCACCAACCGTACCTGGGATCAGCACCAAATTTTCGAGCCCTGCAATCCCTTTATCTAGCAGATGAGTCACCACAGCATGCCAATTCTCGCCCGCAGCAAGCGACACCTTCCAATGAGTATCCATTTCATCGATCAATATGCCTTTATTTGACATTTTAATCACACACCCTGCGAAGTCAGTAATAAAAATGGTATTACTTCCCTCCCCTAATACACAAAATGGTTCAGTAAAGTCCAGTGAGCGCAATTGTTCTGCATTGTCTATCTCAATAATTCGTCGACAATGATGCGGTAAAGCAAAAGTATGAAGTGACTGTAATGCTTGCACGTACGTGCCCTAAACCTTAACTAGTAATATTGAATAGTTTACCCCATTGGTTCGCTGGGCGCATCCATATGTGACTTTCCTATTCAGCATGGTATAACATGAGCTTATCGTTCACTTTTCACATTAATTTATTACAACAATAATGAGCAAGGATCCTATGAAACTTTCTGCCTTAGCTACCAGCTTAGTATTTGCTGGCCTCTCTCACTCAGCATTGGCAACCCAAGCTGTTGATGAACATACTTATGCCAATCTAAAAGATGTTATCAGTACCCACTTGCATTTAGATCTAGATGTTGATTTTGATGACAAACAGCTGGAAGGCTTCGTCGAACACACTCTTGATTGGCGTAATAGCCAAGCGCGTACCTTGGTACTTGATACACGCGATCTCGAAATTGATAAAATCATGTATTTAGATGGTAATGGTCAATGGCATAAAGCGGCGTTCACCCTAGCAAAACGTGACAGCGTAAAAGGTGCCAAACTGACCATTACCTTTAATACACAAGCTAAAAAAGCACGCATTTATTACAACAGCTTACCAAAAGCATCTGGTCTACAATGGCTAACGCCTGTACAAACCGCCAGTAAAACTCACCCATTTATGTACAGTCAATCGCAAGCAATTCACGCGCGTAGCTGGATCCCTGTGCAAGACACACCTGCAATGCGTGTCACTTACTCAGCACGTATCAATACGCCAAAAGATGTCCGTGCGGTCATGAGCGCTGATAACTCAGGGGCATTTATTAAAGATGGTGATTATTGGTTTGACATGCCACAAGCCATTCCTCCGTACCTCATCGCTATTGGCGCAGGCAACCTTGAATATAAAGAAATGTCTCATCAAACAGCCATTTTTGCGGAGCCACAAATCTTAGATGCGTCAGTTGCTGAGTTTGATGATACACAAGCGATGATCGATAAAACAAATGTCATGTACGGTGAATACGCATGGGGACGCTATGACTTACTGATGTTACCTCCTAGCTTTCCATTTGGTGGCATGGAAAATCCACGCCTTTCATTCATTACACCAACGGTTGTGGCAGGTGATAAAAGCCTCGTTAATTTAATCGCACATGAGCTGGCACACTCTTGGTCTGGTAACCTTGTGACAAACGCCACTTGGGAAGACCTTTGGTTGAACGAGGGTTTCACCTCTTATGTTGAAAACCGTATCATGGAAGAAGTATTCGGCCGTGAACGCGCAGTAATGGAGCAGGCATTAGATACCGCTGGCCTAAGAGCTCAGTTAAAAAACATCGCAGCGCCTGATACGCGTCTGAACCTAAAACTCAATGGTCGAGATCCAGATGATGCATTTAGCTCTATACCCTATACAAAAGGGCAGTTATTTTTAATCTATCTTGAAGAGAAGTTTGGTCGAGCCAAATTTGACGAATTTGTCAAAGGCTACTTTAGTAAATACTCATTTAAGTCATTAACAACAGCTGAATTTAAGGTTTACTTAAACACTCACCTGTTACAAAAATACCCAGGTATTGTCAGCTTAGAAAAAGCCAATGAATGGATCCATCAACCAGGTCTACCTGTTGATGCGCCAAACCCAACTTCAGATGCATTCATTAATGTCGATAAACTTTCTACGGCATGGTTAAAAGGAGAAGGTACAGTCAATGATTTACCAACAAGTAGCTGGACTGTGCATGAATGGTTGCATTTCATCAATAACTTACCTAGAGATTTAAGCCTAGATCGCATGGCTGAACTTGATAATGCATTTAACTTAACGACATCCACCAATGCCGAACGCGCTTTTGCGTGGTATATGTTAGGTGTAGGCAATGGCTATAAAGCAATTTACCCTGCACTTGATGAGCATTTATCAGGGATCGGACGTCGTAAACTGATAGTTCCTCTGTATAAAGCACTTGTAAAGAATGGAAAACGGGAATGGGCGCATAAAGTATATACAGCGGCCCGTCCAGGTTATCACCCGCTTGCTCAAGGCACTATTGATGCTATTTTTGCAAAGTAATACCCACTGAGTGCATAAATTGATAAGGGCCATTACTGGCCCTTTTTTATTTTTTCTAAAAATGCCGCGCGCTGCCCTGAACTTGCTTGTTGCCACCAAAAATCGAGCATCGTTGCCGCATCAGGGTGAGAAACGCCCTGCACCGGCTTTTGCGAACCCAATGATGGCGTAGTCAGCCTGGCTTTGGGTTGTGGTTTAGTAGACGCAGCACTTCTTTTGTCATGACTATGTTGTGCAGGCATTGCAGCTATCATGCTTGACTGCGCAAAGCCATTGAGCTTCACCGCAAGCTGTGTTTTCGCATGCGGAGTAACGATGCGCACGACAGGGTTTTTAGCAAATATTTTTGCGGCATCAACGTCTTCAGCCCGCTCAAATGTGACCTGATATACCCCTTGTTCTGTTACATTCAATTCTATCCAGAATGCGTCTGAGTCCACCACTTCGTGTTCATCATAATCAAGCTCATATAAATCACTATATTGGAGCTTCAGTGCATATTGTCCTGGTGCGAGTTCTAATTCCGTAACCTTACTAAACAATGAGTGTTCGATAACATCATTATTAACCTGTAGCGGCAGTAGCTCCTCATTGAACTGAATGGTTGCTGCATGGCCATCCTTTAAAAAAGTGGAAAAAAGTAAGATGCATACGTAGCTTTTTATTCTCATATCACGGTTTCCTTATTTACGTATATTTACAGTTGGCTATTTGACAGTTTGCCTAAACTTTGTCATTAGTGTACACCGTAATTTTTAAATTCTCTGCTAAGTCACGAATAACACATTTTATTAAGGATTATCAATGAGCAATAGTACTATTTTTGACAAAATTATTAACAAGGAAATTCCAGCCGATATTTTATATGAAGATGAATACACGTTGGCATTTAGAGATATCAGTCCGCAAGCGCCATTTCATGTACTTGTAATTCCAAAAGCGAAAATTGCAACAATCAACGATGTCACTGAACAAAATTCACACTTAGTCGGCCATTTATATGTCGTAGCTGCTAAACTAGCTAAGGAACATGGGTTTGCCGAAGACGGATATCGTGTCGTCATGAACTGCAACGAAGATGGTGGACAAAGCGTATACCACATTCATTTACATGTCTTGGCAGGTAAAGCATTGGGGTGGCCACCATACACAAATACGAAAAAAGAACTACTTTAAAATATTCCCTGTTAAGGAATGTAAACAAGTAAGTTATTATTTCGAAAACATGAAAAGCCAGCTATATCATAAAGTTATAGTTTGAGTGATGTAATTCATTTGTATTCATAGCGTTATATGTCGATTACATATAGCAAAACTATCTATCGCTTGATGAAAATTCTAATACAAAAGGTCTGAGTCACGTGTTAGCATTGAATCATCAGTTGGAATAAGAGTGTTACCAAAAATGAGCAGTTCTGCCTTTTTGTTATTAGATAAAGAGCCTATTAACACCATAGGAATTAACGTTTTACAGCCATTGCTTAAAACGCAAGGACTAGATGTAACCACAGGTACCGATATAGCAGATGTGCCTGAAGGTACACGCCTATTATTTATAGAAACCGCAACCAATGATGCTTGGAATAAATTAAAAGAACAATTAGTCAGGCTGAAAGTAAGTTGCGATATCATACTATTTAACTTGGACGAGAATCCTGAACTTGCCAATCGTGCATTACTAAGTGGGATCCGTGGTGTTTTTTATACCACTGATAACGCAGATGTATTAATGAAAGGTATTCGCCTCCTAATGGAAGACCAGCTTTGGTATCGCCGCGAGATCATGTGTAATGCGCTTAATCGTATGTTACAGTTTAACAAAGATGCACTGCACAAGTTAACTGAAGGTGATATTGAGCCCGTTAAACTCACCAAACGCGAAAAAGCAATTATTTCATTGATGAGTAAGGGGGCTAAAAATAAAGAGATAGCTGAAGATCTCAATATTAGTCCGCACACCGTTAAGACACATTTATATAGCGCATTTAGAAAAACCAAGTGCCGCAACCGTATTGAGTTACTCTCTTGGGCTCAGCAAAATATACCTGATGAAATTCGCTAAATACGAGTGTTAAAATTACAGCCGCTATATGCGGCTGTTTTTGTTTCTTTACTCCGCCCCGTACAGTCTCTATCCTTAACCACAAACCTTCAAAACAATAACAAGAATGTTCGACCCTAAAACACTGTATTTTACTAGTGCCATAATGATGGCCATGATGACCCTACTTAATTTTTTGACTTGGCGGACGAATAAAAGTACACCAGGCACCTTGCTGTACATATTTTATCCCATGGTTTTATTTGCCGCCATAATTGGGTTTTTTATCCATAGCGATATCGAGTCATGGCAAACCATCGGCCTCGCTAATACGCTCTTATTTGCCGCATCCATTATTCACTGCCTCGCCATCTGTCAGTTTCTGAACTATAAAGGCTGGGAGCTAAGACTATTTCTTATCGTCACAGCCTTTTTACTTGCCGCACTCGTGTACTTTAGTGCCGTGGATGATGATTTACGCTGTCGTATCTTCGTGTCTGACCTGCAGCATATTTGCGAAGCAATCTTCTTATTATATCTATTCTTGCGTTTTGCTCGCCCACTTTATCCCAATGGTACTATTGTATACGGTATCGTACTAACGCTAGTTTTAAGCGCTTTTTTAGCCCGTACTGTATTGATGGGAGAGGTCACTACTTTTACACTTCTTGAAGACAATTGGTTTGTTATTACGTTGTTTGTTAACGGGGTATTAGCCCCTATTTTTTATGCCACTGGCATGGCCCTTTTATGTAATGAACGCCGTGAAGATCACTTAAATCAGCTTACTGAAAAAGCCAAAAAAGATCTCGAGATCAGAGGGCTATTTCTGTCCACTATCAGTCATGAGATCCGCACACCGCTCAATGGGATTTTAGGCAGTGCTCAATTGGTTTTAAACCGAACCACAAACCACCGTAACAAAGCGTACTGCGAAGCTATCGTCAATTCAGCAGCATCTCTCAACTTACTCATTGATAAAGTGCTCGATTACGCAAGTTTAGATCAAAGTGATGAGTCCCTTTACGAAGAAGATGTTGAACTCAAAAGTTGGCTCAATAATCTCTGTTTATTATTAAGCCCATTAGCCGAACAAAAGAAACTCAGCTTTGAGCTCATTTACGAGCTTCCTGAACAAGCTTGCTATTATTGCGATCAACAAAAACTCCGCCAAATAATTATAAACTTAGTAGGTAATGCCATTAAATTTACCGATAAAGGGTGTGTCAAAATCCGTGTAGAGTTGCTTGAAGAAGCGCATATGTCGCATATTGTCCGCTTTAGCGTGATAGATTCAGGGCCAGGTATTGATGAAGAAGACATTAGTAAATTAACCGAACCCTATGTGCAAAGTAGCGCCGGTAAAATCAAAGGTGGTACAGGGTTAGGGTTAGCAATAACCAGTCGATTATTAGATAGACTCGACAGTAAACTCGATATCCTCAGTGAACTCAATAAAGGCAGCTCTTTTAGCTTTGATATACCTTTAACCGTCGGCGAACTTAGCCTCGTTGAACAACGCCACCATAATACAGATTGCATTACAGGTCTAAACATACTTTTGGTAGAAGATTTAGACTTGAATCAGAAGATTGCCATTGAGTTTATGGCAACTGACGAGCATAAGGTAAAGCTCGCAACCGATGGCGCCAGCGCGATTGAGTTACTAACACAACATCAATTTGATGTGGTGTTGCTTGATATGAACTTACCCGATTTCACTGGCCAAGAGGTACTCCGTCGACTGCAAACCATTGAGCACAAAAACCAACGCACTCCGTTTCTTGCTTTCACGGCCAGTTTAAGTCCTGATGAAGTCAAAGAGTATTTAGCGCTTGGAATAAAAGACATTGTCGGCAAACCCATTAAGCAGGAAAAACTGCGACAAAAATTAAACGACTCACAGTCTGCACAGAAACCGAGTATGAGTGTGGAACTCACCGATACACTGTATGATGAAACGGCGGTTAGTTCACTAAAAAGTAGTTTTAGCGACGACGAAGTCTCTTCTATCTATAATGAATTTGTGCTGTCTGCGCGAAATAAGCTCATACATATTCAACAAATGCTTTCACAAGATAGTGAACAATGCATACGGTTACTTCATCGACAATCAAGTACCGCAATGCAACTTGGGTTTAATCGATACGGTTTACTGTTAAAGAAAATTGAACGACGTTTACTCGAAAAAAAATCAAGTGATACCGAGCTTACTCAAGCAATGGCATTATGGCAGCAGAGTTTAGAAGCGTACCTTGATTTTGTAAGAAGAAATACCTTGAACTAATTTGTAGCGACTAACATAACCATGGCAATACGCATGATTTACCCGCTGTTTAACGGTATTTTCTTACCGTTTATCGCGCATAATCGACATAACCGCCAAATTTAGTCATTCTCACTACTATTAAAGGTTTAATGCTGCGTATTAAACCCACCAATAACGATAATATGGAATTCACAATGGCATTTTTCAAAAAACCACTGACGGCCGCAATCAGCCTCGCGATTTTAGGCACAAGCCTACCGAGCTTAGCGGATACCACAAATACTGCCGCCCCAGCAGCACAAGAACGTAAAACAGATACTTGGGATGTGTTAAATACACCGGGCGAAAAGCAAACAATCACCATTGACACCAACCAAACCACATGGAGCAACTTAGATGTTAGCCCTGATGGTAAGCACATTGTCTTTGATATGCTCGGTGATATATACATCATGCCTATCAGCGGTGGGAAAGCAACCTCAGTAACGAATGATATGGGGTGGAATATCCAACCTAAATTCTCTCCAGATGGCAGCAAGATTGCTTTTATTTCTGACCGTGCAGGTGGCGATAACCTGTGGGTAATGGATATCAATGGCGAGAATAAGCGACAAGTATCAAAAGAAACGAATAATATCGTTCACAACCCAGCATGGGCACCTGACGGGCAATATATTGCCGTAAAGCAAGGTCAAGTGACAGGCCGCACTATCCCAGGTGGCTCAATTCGTATGTACCATATCAGTGGTGGTAAAGGCGTGATTGTTCGCGAGCGTTTACATGGTGCTAAATCTCAGAAAAATATCGCAGAGCCTGCCTTCTCAACTGACGGAAAAAAAATATATTACTCTGTTGATGGCACCCCAGGTGTAAGTTGGCAATACAATAAAAATGCACTTGGGACAGTGTTTGAAATCCGTAGCTGGGATTTAGCAACCGCAGAAGAAGAAACGATTGTCAAAGGCGCAGGGGGAGCCATTCGCCCGACACCAAGCCCTGACGGTAAATCTATTGCGTTCGTAAAACGTGTTGATGATGGTAAAGCCATGGCGAGTGCGTTATATGTTAAAAATCTGGAATCTGGGATCGAAACAGAAATTTATGCAGGCTTAGACAGAGATTTACAAGAAGCAAATGGAGCACATGGTAATACCCCTTCTTTTGCATATACGCCTGATGGCAAAGCGCTGGTGTTTTGGGCTGGAGGTGTATTTAGAACGGTAGATATTCAATCTAAAGAAGCACAGGTCATACCCACTCGAATCGTAGCAGAAAAACAAATTACACCTGCATTACGTTTTGCGGTTGATGTTGCTCCTGATAGTTTCAAAATAAAAATGGCTCGTTGGTCACAATTATCACCAAATGGTGAAACGGCACTTTTCCAAGCGTTAGGTTATCTATACGTCAAAGATATAGAATCAGGTACAGTCAGGCGCCTTACAAAACAAACGGATCACTTCGAGTTTTATCCAAGTTACTCACGCGATGGTCGATCGATTGTATACACCGCATGGGATGATAAAACGCTAGGTTCTATTCGCGTTGTTTCAGCGAAAGGCGGAAAAGGTAAAGTAATAACCAAGCAACCAGGACATTATATTTCACCGAGCTTTTCGCCTGACGGCAAGCATATTTTATATAAGAAAGTAACCGGTGGTTACCTTTTAAATGGTGACTGGTCTATGTCGCCTGGAATTTACCTTATTCCAAGTAAAGGCGGTAAAACAAAACGCGTTGTTAAATCCGGTGATAATCCACATTTTGGTGCTGAGTCAGACCGTATTTTCTTCTCTGTTGCAGGTGATACTGACCGAGAACTCAAAAGTGTTAACCTCAATGGGCAAAAAGAGCGCAGCCATTTTAAAGGCGATTACATTTTCGATTTTAAAGTTTCTCCAAATGGCCAATATGTTGCCTTCATTGAACACTTTAATACCTTTGTTGCTCCATTCACCAGCACGGGTAAAACCCTATCTATTAACAAAGGAACCAAATCTTTCCCTGTTAAGCAGGTGTCTAAGTACTCCGGCGATTACCTAAATTGGATAAGTGACAGTAGCGCACTTACTTGGGCATTCGGCCCAAATTTATATCAGAGAAAACTCACTGATACTTTCGCATTCTTAACGGGCGAAGACATAAAAGCCAAAGAATTAACGGCCCAAGGTATTGATCTCAGTTTTACACAAAAAGCAGATAAACCTCAGGGTACACTGGCACTCGTCGGCGGTACCATAGTCACGATGCGTGATGCAGATAAACAGCAGGAAATCATCGAAAATGGGGTTGTTGTAATCAAAGAAAACCGCATTGTTGCGGTCGGTAAGCAAGGTGACGTCACGATTCCAAGCGCTGCAAAAACCCTGGATATCACTGGTAAAACGGTTGTCCCTGGACTCGTCGATGCTCATGCCCATGGCAGTTACGGAAGCCATGACTTGCAGCCAAAACAAAACTGGAATCAATACTCAAACTTGAGCTTTGGTGTCACAACGATTCACGACCCTTCCAATAATTCATCTGAAGTATTCTCAATGGCTGAGCTGGCCAAAGCAGGTAAAACACTTGCCCCACGTATTTACTCTGTAGGCAGAATTCTTTATGCCGGTAATGCGCCTGGGTATAAAACGCCAATTAGCAACTTAGAAGAAGCGGAGTTCCATGTGAAGCGCTTAAAAGATGCCGGGGCTATCTCAGTGAAAAGCTATAACCACCCTCGCCGTGAAACGCGTCAGCAAGTGCTTGAAGCCGCTAAGAACATGGAAATTATGGTTGTGCCTGAAGGGGGATCTAAGTTCCAGCACAATATGAATATGATTGTGGATGGACATACCGGTGTAGAACACGCCTTACCTATTCCTCATATTTATTCTGATATTGAACAAATGTGGGGGCAAACAGATGTTGGCTTTACACCCACTTTTGTGGTGGCTTATGGCGGAATTAAAGGGGAAGACTACTTCTACGAACATACTAATGTATGGGAAAATGAGCGCTTAATGAGTTTCGTACCGGATTATATTGTCAGACCTCGGTCTATTCGACCAGGCCAAGCGCCAGAAAGATTATATAACCACATACTGACAGCTGAAGTTGCCAAGCAATTGCGTGACGAAGGTGTCACCGTTCATATTGGCGCTCACGGCCAGCGCGAAGGTTTAGCAGCGCATTGGGAACTTTGGTCAATGGCCCAAGGCGGTTTCACCGCTTGGGAAGCGCTACGAAGTGGTACCATTGATGGTGCAAAATACCTTGGTATGGATCATGACATTGGGACTATCGAAAAAGGCAAACTTGCCGATTTAGCTATCATCGAGGGAGATGTGTTAAGCGATATTCGTCAATCAGAAAACGTGGCATATACGGTTATCAATGGGCGTATTTATGATTCGGCAACGATGAATGAAGTCGGTAACTACGATACTAAACGTGCACCGTTTTTCTTTGAAGGAGGCACTAAAACACAGATGCATCCTGCCACACAAATGTACATGGAAGAAAAAGCACACAAGTATCATTGGAAACACTAATTAATTGTTTCTGAAAATAAAAAGCCACCGATTGGTGGTTTTTTTATGCCATTTAAAAAAGACGCTATTTGCGAAATTAGGCACAAATTTTGTGTGCTTTCACTAGACGTAAACGAGAACTGTTCTACACTTTGCTGCAAAGATACATTTTGTATCAACAAAAATAACGAGAACAAGGAGTGCGCAATGGCCAGTATCAATGCGATTTATCAATCTTTAGACCTGACCAAAAAGCTTATTATTGCATTCTTATTGGTTGCACTTGCTCCCATTGCCGTTGTTATTTCTATGGCGCTATATCACGCCACAGACGCACTTCAGCAACAAGCCTATTCACAACTTGGGGCGGTTGGGGAAATCAAAAAAAGCGCCGTTGAGCGCCACTTTAAAGCCGTAAAAAATAAAATGAGTGCGCTTGCACACAACCCATACGCACAAACCGCAGCCCGTGAATTCATTTATGCATTTAGTACACTTGATGGCACCGTTATTATTCCTGACACTTTAACGCAATTTTATCAGAATGAATTCACGACTAAATTTAATACTGAAAACCCGAGTGCAACGTTACCGGATAACTTAATTGATAGTATCAGTGCTGAAGGGCTTATGCTGCAACAACGCTATATTGCGGACAACCCATTTGCACTTGGCGAAAAATCAAAATTGGTAAAAACCGACCATGATGATGATTATGATATGACCCACCAACGTCATCATGAATACTTTTTGAAAGTTGCTGAAATCAATCATTTCTACGATATTTTTATTGTGGATAACGAAACGGGTAACATCGTCTATTCTGTATACAAAGAACTCGATTTTGCCACATCGCTACTCACAGGGCCTTATGCAAATAGTAACCTTGCTGCTGTATTTCAAAAAGCTCGCTCGTTGAATACCCCCGAACAATATGCTTTTGTCGACTATCAACAGTACCTCCCCTCATACAATGCCCCAGCAAGCTTTATTGCCGCACCGCTCATCAACACTGGGCATGCACAATCTACACTCATTTTTCAATTATCAATTGATGCGCTGAATGACATCATGACGGAAAGAGAAGGGCTCGGTGAAAGTGGTGAAACTTACTTAGTCGGGCGTGATGGGTTAATGCGTTCAGATTCCTATTTAGACCCTGAAAATCACTCAGTAATAAACTCATTTAAATACCCAAGTAAAGGCGCTATAAATACGGAAGGGTTCCAACGCGCCATCGCAGGAGAGCATGGTCAGAAGCTGATCACCGATTACAACGGACAACCTGTTCTTTCCGCTTTCATGCCCATAGATGTGTTAGGATCAGACTGGGCATTGCTTGCTGAAATAGACAAAGCAGAAGCATTTGATGCCGTCACACGATTACGTAATTTGCTTATAGTCGTGCTTGTATTCACGATTGCCGTCATCGTGGTTATTGCATTTCTCTTTGCGCGTACGTTAACTCGGCCAGCACATGCTTTAGTTAATACGATGCGCAGAGTTGAACAAGAAGGCGATTTTTCTATTCGCGCGCCCATCGCTTCAAAAGATGAAATTGGACAATCTGCGCTTGCCTTTAATTCTCTATTAAATGAACTTCAGCAATCAATTTCAGAAACAAACTTAGTCATGAATGAAATGGCATCTGGACGTTTTTCAAAACGAATTAAAGTCCAGTGCAAAGGGGAATTGGAAACATTAAAGCAAGCAACCAATCATTGTGCAAATAGCTTAGATATTGCGATTGGCGAAATAAATCAAGTTATTAAAGCCATGTCAATCGGACAATTTGACTTGCAACTCACTGCACCTATGTCAGGCGATTTAGATAAACTAAAATCGAATGTAAACCAATCTTTGCATTCTCTCAACGGCACTATGAATGCCATTGTGTCTGTTATGGAAAATGTCGAGCATGGTGACTTTAATGGGCGCGTCTCTATTGATGCGCAAGGAAAACTCGGTCAGTTAAAAGATTGCGTAAATAACTCTATTTTCAGCGTGTCAGGTGCCATTGATGAAATAAGTACAGTGATGGGCGCTATTCGCCAAGGCGACTTCTCGCAACGTATTGATATCCCATTAGAAGGTCAGCTCAATGCTCTAAAAGATAATGTAAACGTCAGTGTCGACAACCTCGCAATTATCATCAAAGACATTAGTACAATAATGGCTGCAATGAGTAAAGGTGACTTTAAACAAAGTGTACAGTGCCCAGCTCAAGGTCAGTTAGGGCAACTTAAAGACGATATAAATACCTCTATTCACGGCCTTGATAAAGCAGTGAGTGAAATTTCTTCAGTCATGATGGCAATTAGCCACGGTCGCTTTGACCGCACAATCACCTCGGCTATGCCAGGCCAACTTGATACCCTAAAATCCGATATAAATAACTCTGTCGGTAATTTAAACCAAGTTATTGAAGAACTCGCCGCGGTGATGGCTGCAATGTGCAAAGGCAATTTCAACTTAAAGATACAATCGCCGTTACAAGGACAACTGCAACAACTTAAAGAAGATGTAAATACGTCTATTACTACAATTTCTGATGCAATAAGTGAAGTGACGCATGTACTCAGTGCTGTGTCTCAGGGCAAGCTAACCGACTCTATTTCAGGCAATTATGATGGCGTTTTCTTAGTACTAAAACAGGATGTCAATACCACTATCAGTAAGTTAACCGAAGTGATAGAGGGCATACAGTTATCAGCAAGCCACGTATCGCAAAGTGCAGGAGAGATTGCTGCCAGTAATACTGAAATTAGTGCCAGAACAGAAGAGCAAGCCGCTAATTTGGAAGAAGCCAGTGCGAGTACAGGCCACATTCTCAGTGAAATAACGGCTGTAGCCAAACAATCGGGTAATGCCGTAGAACTATCAAACGATGCCCAAAATATAGCACTAGAAGGTGGTGAGCTTTCAAAAGAAACCGTCATAGCAATAGAAGAAGTCAATGGCGCAAGTAAAGACATCAATGAAATTGTGTCGGTCATCGATGGCCTCGCGTTTCAAACCAATTTATTGGCTTTGAACGCGGCAGTTGAAGCCGCTCGAGCTGGTGAACATGGAAGAGGGTTCGCAGTTGTTGCTAACGAAGTCCGAGAGCTTGCTGGGCGAAGCGCAGCATCAGCCAAGCAGATCAAAAACATCATTGCCAATAGTAATCAAAAAGTAGACCAAAGCACCGATATGGCAAATAGCTCTGGTCATAAACTCGAACAAATTGTCGACGCGGTTTCCAAAGTTAACAACACCATTGTCAAAATAAACCAATCAACCATCACACAGCAACAAGCAATTAAAGAAGTTGACTTGGTTGTGCAACGACTGACTGATTTAATTCAAGAAAATTCAGCGATAACTGAAGAAACAATGGCGGCAGCGAAACAGATGGCTGATCAAGCAAATCAAATGCGCCGCTTGTTAGGTTACTTCTCGTTAAGTAAGCAAAGTGCAGACACTACGCAATTACTCATCCATCAATATAATCGCTAACTCAACTCAAATTCGTCGGCATCTAAATGGGCAGGGAAAGCTGCCCTAAATGCTTCTAGCTGGTTTTTCACTAAGTGAACGCATGCGACCGCAGTCTGATTATCTGGTAATTGCATAATAGCTTCCCCCTTAAAATTATATGCAGCACTGCCCCCACTGTGGGCAACTTGATTACCATCTACACCAATTCGATTACAACCCAAGACATAACATTGATTCTCCATTGCTCTGGCCATCAATAATGTATCCCAAACATGACGTCGTGCTGCAGGCCAGTTTGCGACATTAACCATAACATCGTAGTCATTCCTATTACGTTGGAATACAGGAAACCGCAAGTCGTAACACACTTGGGGTAATATTCTAAAACCATTAATAGTAAAAACTTGTCTCGTTTGTCCCGCTTCGACATAGTCTCCTTCGTTACCCAACCGAAACAAATGCCGCTTATCATAATGCATCACAGTACCATCTGGTTTTACCCAATAAAACCGATTGACCTGCTTGGCACCCATTTGTACTAATACAGACCCCGCAACCACCGCTTGATAGTGCTGAGCACACTGAATTAGCCACTGCAGTATAGGTCCGCCTTTTGGTTCGCTGACCCCTTCATCAACCGCGAAACCCGTTGCAAAAGTCTCTGGCAATAAAATTAAATCAACCTTGTTTTTTGGTTCACTTAAACTTTCTGTTAATAGCGCCTGCAAAGCGGTAAAATTCATTTGTGGCTGTAACCAAACAATATCATATTGTACCACCGCAACTCGTAATTCAGTGCCCTTTGAATCATTTATAATTGACATAGTTTCTCCGCTGCGATTAATAACGTAGCCGTTTCTTTTGCAAAACACAGTCGGATCACTTTGTCTGACGACCCTTGTGCATAAAATACACTCAGAGGTATTGCAGCTATCCCCACTTCTTTCACTAAATACTCACAAAATGCCACATCATCTAATGAGGAGATTTCACTGTAATCCAGTAATAAAAAATACGTCCCTTCACTTGGCAGCACATGAAAACGACTGGTTGATAATGCATCGATTAAACAATCTCGTTTAATTTGATAAAACTGGGCCAATCCATCAACATGTTGACCTTGCTCCGCGAGCATATCGGTTAAAGCCAATTGTGCAGGCGTAAAGCTTGAAAACGTCACATACTGATGAATTTTTCTAAATTCATCCGTTAAGTGCGTAGGTGCAATACAGTAGCCCATTTTCCAGCCGGTACAATGGAACGTTTTGCCAAAACTAGAGACCACAAAACTGCGACTTAACAACTCAGGATCACGTAACACACTCAAATGAGGCTGATTATCAAAGGTAATATGCTCATATACTTCATCACTTATCAGATAAAGTTCATATTGCATAACCAGCTTTTTCAACTGGGTGAGATCTGCCAGCTTAAGTGTTTTAGCACTCGGGTTATGGGGGGTATTAATCACTATTGCTCGAGTTTTTTCACTCATGAGCTGATGTACCTGTGACCAGTTAATTGCATAATCCGGCGCATGTGTTGCCACATGTACTGCTTTACCTCCTGCTAACTCAATGGCAGGTTGGTAAGAATCGTAAGCAGGGTCAAAGACGATCACTTCATCACCTGGATGTATAATCGCTTGAATTGCAACAAACAGTGCTTCCGTTGCCCCTGAGGTAATGGTTACCATCTGCTCAGCATCTATCTTTGTATGATAACGCCGCTTCACCAATTCACCTATTTGCAGTTGCAGTGGTTTTATACCTACCGAAGGCGAATATTGATTAAATCCTTCGCTACTATAATACGCTAACTTGGATTTCAATTGCTCTGGAGTGTCAAACTCGGGAAAACCTTGAGATAAGTTAATTGCCGCATACTGATTAGCTAACCCTGTCATTTTACTAAAAATACTCGTTGCAACAATCGGTAATTTACTCTGCACTGATATTCTCCAATTATACTTGTCCTGATCACCAAAGTCGGCTTGCTATTATACGGGTATACTTTACGGTGACTTTTCATATTACTTCAAACCAACGATAATCCCATGACGTATAAATTAGCACAGCCGTCGCTTAACAAAATGTATGACTTATCACTGAGCGTATCATAAGCTGCAAATCATACTGTAGCTAGGTTACTTTATAGAGACGTAATATAAGCCTACACGATCAATTACATGAATGTATTTGCCAATTTACGCCAATCAAACGTGAAGGTTTAGCAATAAGATACGCGTTCACTTATCTCTCAAACAACCATCGCTTTTACCACGACAGCAGCACAAAAAAGGCAACCTAACGTTGCCTTTTCTCTCTCATCATAATTTTAGATGCGCATCTAAAAATGCGAGTATGCGTTCATAGTATTGTGCACGATGCTTCGCTTTATAAAATCCGTGCCCCTCACTTTCTAGTAACATATACTGGTAAGGATGCTTGGCTTTTTTCAACGCCTCTATCAGTGACTCAGCCTGTTCAATCGGCGCTCTCTTATCTTCACCCCCATGCACTATTAGCACAGGTGCTTTTAGCTTCTCAATATTATAGCTTGGAGAAAAGTCTTTTAATTGCTGCTGATCGTCCCCCAATACTTGGGCCAAATAACTTCTTCCCGTTTCATGCCCCGCTATATCACCTTCTTTAAACATCAACGGTAAATCATACACACCAACAACACCAATAGCGCACTTGAATAAATCAGGTTCAATAATAGCGCTTTGTACTGCTGAATAGCCGCCAAAGCTAGACCCCATAATACACATATTGTTTGTATCTACATATCCGTGTTTAATCACATACTTAGTGCCATCAATGATGTCATGTTGTATATCACTTCCCCACTTGCGGTATCCTGCAACTTCAAAATTTCGGCCATATCCACCTGAACCACGAAAGTTTACTTTCAGTACAGCCATACCTCGGCTGGCCAATAACTGACTTTCAACATCAAAGCGCCAGTAATCTCTTGGCCCATGTGGTCCACCATGTGGCATCACTACCAGTGGCAGATTTTTCGCCTCCTTCCCTTTTGGCAATGTCAGGTACCCACGAATTTCAACACCATCACGCGCAGTAAATTTTATTGGTTTCGTTTCAGACATTTTATCGGCAGGTAGCCAGCCCCTTTCGGAAAATAAGAAGCTAAGCTTTTTCTTTTCCCCATCATATAGATAATATTGCCCCGGATTTTGATCACTCCAAACGTAAGCAATACTGCGCTTACCATCTTTACTGCTACTGATTAAATGTACTTGGCTATTAGGAAACGTCGCCAATAATGACTTTAATGTGCGACTGCCTTGCGAATTGCTCTCTGTAAATGCATAACTCGGATACCCAGACTCTAATTCAATCGCAATGACTTCTTTGCTAATACTATCAGTCCAAACCGTTGAAGGTGATACCTCATCATCTTGAAACACCTTGGTCGTTACACCCGTTGTTAAATCAAGCTTGTAAATGCCTTTCGGACCACCAGATTCAGAAGCCCCAATCAAAGCATGCTTACCTGATTTATCAAATGACCATGGCGTCACGTCTTGTAAAGAAGTATTTTCTAGCGGTAATGCACGCCATTTATCACCACGCTTATCTCTAATATGAATAGACTGGTTTATATAATTTTCAGTAGAAACGACAATACGTACATTTCCCTGATGATCAGTAATATAACGCCCCATTTTTGATGGTGAACCCGCAATACTCTTACGGTGTCCATTATGAATATTAACCTTATATACAACTGTTCTCGGTTCTTTGATCATACGCCATGGGTACGTCACAATTAGAATGTGATCATCATCATTCGGTAAACTGTCTAATACATAAGAGGTGCCTTCTAACGGCGTAGCCTTTCTTATTGCTGAGCCTGTTTGCATTTTACCTTGATAGCCAACCACATAACGCTGTCGTGTGCCGTCCCAGTTCATCGCAAACAATTCGCCTCGATATTCTGGACGAGCTGACCACCCCTTCAAATATTGCTTTTCAGCAACCAGTCTCTCGTTGCTTGCCCATACATAAGCACCAACTTGTCCATTACCATTAAAACTAATCCCACTGACTATTTTATTAGTCTTAAGATCAAGAATATAAAGGTTATTTTTGCCTTCAACTTTAGAAATAAAACTGAGGTACTTGCCATTGGGAGAAATTTGCACCTGTCGATACGCAAAATCCTTACTAAAATCTGCCACAGAAATGATTTCGCCAGCATGTGTCCATTTAGCGCTACTTAATATCAAAATTAAGCAACACACTTTAAATAATATTTTCATAATCTATCCATATACACCATTGTCGGTGATTTTATATCTCCGACAATCCAACATTCAATAGAAACTTACCTGTTCATCAAGCGTGCTCTGAACAGCACCACTGACATACTCGCAGTAAATAGAGTAGTTCAGGACAAATACCAGTCATGTTTTTAATACCAAAAGTGCAAAGCTCATAGAGGGTTATTGGCAATATTGATACCAATTGAGGTTAGATTGTTTACTCGGTCTTATGAACAATAGTTCATTCAGTATGGGTAACGTTAATTACGTGGTCACCTCACAAAAGCGAGGTGTGTCTATATTTACTTAGCTTGTTTAACAAACAATGAAAGATAGGTGGCCAGCCTCGTGACCACCCAATAATAGTTAACCTTGCGGTTTTGCCAATTCAGTTTGAATATAACGACGCACTTGTTCCTCTAAAACGAATAAAGGGACAGAACCATGACGCAGTATTTGATGATGGAACTCACGAATATCAAACTCTTGACCAAGCGCTTCTTCGGCTTCCTGGCGTAATCGCTTAATCGTTAATTCACCAATTTTGTATGACAGTGCTTGCCCTGGCCAAGAAATGTAACGGTCCGTTTCAGTCTTGATATTGTGTAATGACAGCGCACTATTGTCTTTCATAAAATTCATTGCTTGCTCACGACTCCAACCAAACATATGCATACCAGTATCAACCACTAGCCGTGCTGCGCGCCACATTTCATACGTTAAACGGCCGAAGTTACTATATGGGTCCTTATAAAAACCCGCTTCAAGCCCTAAATATTCAGAATATAATCCCCAACCTTCACCAAAAGCCGAAATATACGTATTCCGACGATAACCTGGTAAATAATCCAATTCAGCATTCAACGCAATTTGTAAATGATGGCCTGGCACGGCTTCATGCAAAGTCAATGCTTCCAGCACATACAAAGGGCGTTTATCTAGAGCATAAGTATTTACCCAATAAAAACCAGCTTCATCATCTTTGCTTGCACCGCTGTATCTACCAGTTGTATATTTAGGCGCAATGCTTGCCGGGACGGGCTCTACACCATAAGGCCTGCGAGGTAGTGTATGAAACAGCTTTGGTAATTGTGCATCCATTTTCTTGGCAATAAAAGCGGCTTCTTTTAACAGTTGTTCTGGTGTGGTTGCATAAAATTGTGGATCCGTTCTCAAAAAGTCGACAAATTCAGCAAATGTCCCTTCAAACCCACTCTCCTGAATGACGTTTTGCATTTCAGAACGAATACGAGCAACTTCTTGCAATCCCAATTCATGGATTTCCTTTGCCGTCATGTCTGTCGTTGTATAATGGCGAACACGATTTGCATAATACGACTCGCCATTTTTCGTGGCTGAAATACCAATCTCTTCTCTTGCGGCAGGGCGGTATTCATCCACAAAAAAGCGTAAGTAATTTTGATACGCAGGAAGCACCTGTTCAGTAATAACGTCTTGTGCACGTTGTTGCAACTTTTCAAAATCAGCTGCTGGTAGCTTCGCAGAATTCACCAAAAATGGCGCATAAAACTCAGAATCAACGACGTTAGGCACGATGAACGCAGTAATAGACTCTTCATAGCCCGCAAGCACAACTTTAGGCTGAGTCATGCCAACTTGTACACCCTTTTTCATCCACATTATATTTTGTGCAAAATAACGAGGGATTTGCTGTAATCGACTTAAATACAACTCATAACCAGATAACTTCGCAAAGTCATGTCCGGCAACCATAAAAGACATGCTGGAATGGAAGCCGTACTCTGACGTCAATGGTATGTAATGGCTATGAAAGCGATACTGATCAACCTGATTTTGAATTTGCGCACGCAAAATGGTGTGATTAATCTGGTTCTCGTCACTCATTTTGGTTAAAGGAAGCTTATCCAATTCATGTAAAAACTGTACATTACGATGATAATTTTTTGCTAAACCTTCAGCAGATAAGTCAGGTAGCAACTGTGCCCCATTTGTCTGCGTTCTCGCATACGCATTGTTATTTTTGCGAGTTGTTTCCACTTCTTGAGCAATATGAGTAAACTGCGCATCAACATTAACGGGCGTTAATTGGCATGCAGACAAACAAAGAGCTAATAACGAAATAGACGTGTAGTTGATTAACGTTTTTCTCACTCGAAAGCCTTATTATATTTTTATCTTCAGTCACTGTAGCTAAGCAAGCTCATTATTCGCAACTAATTTCGACAGACTTCATAATTTACATTAGTGCAAAAATACAACAAACCCAGCCTTTATGATTATAAAATCAGCAAATAAACAAATATAAATCATTTTTCTATTTCCAAAGTGGTCATTTTGCTTTTAAATACGTGATTGACTCAGTAATGTAGTCTTCAATGTAGGGACGCAATTCTGAAGCTCAAGGATATCAAGATTACTTACATACTTTTCGCTGACTTATTATTGCGGTAAATGAAATGATATTCCATGATCCTATGGCTGTTGCACAGGAAAAAATGACCAAAGTCTGCCTCTTTTTAGAGCAACACCATTTACCGCCTACGCCGTTAAATTATCAGGTAACGTACACCTATATTAGCAAGTCTGATACGGAGCTCAATGCAGCACTTGATAGCATCTTAAATAGCGGACAAAAAATAGATAGCATTTACTTAGAGCAACTCTACTTTGAGTACATAAATCAGGGTCATCAAGAAGAAGCAGCCATGCTAAAAAACGTGGATGGGCTCCTATCAAGTTTACATAACTCCACCCGCAACTCACAACGTAATATCAATCAGTTTTCTGAACAACTGCACCACTGCGTCCACTCTTTAGATGAGCACAATATTGAAAAGAGTAAGCGTGCGCTGATGCTTTTATCTAAACAAGCTGATGCTTTGCTACAGCAACAGGTGCAATTTAAAGCCACCCTTAGAAATGCCCGTTTAATGCATAAAAAGACGCAACAGCAATTACTTAAGCTGCGCAAGCAACACATTATCGACACCCAAACTGGCATGTACAAACGCCATTATTTAAATCAGCAAACACAACTGTGGCTACAACAAAATAAGCCTCTGTGTGCTATCGCAATACAAGTAGAAAACATCGACGAGTTCTCGAATAAATACGGCGATGCCATTGCTGAAGTGGTGCTCAATCGTGTTGCTAGGAAAATCCAAAAATATGTCTTTGAAAGCGGTTTACCCGGCAGGACTGGTAAAAATGAGTTTACCGTACTATTACCTGATGTAGAGCCTGAAACGGCACTCGTGATCGCAGACAAAGTACTAAAAGGCGTCGAAAAACTGAAATTTGTGAGCTCAAAAAGCCCGCTTGAGTTACCCAGTGTGCAATTATCTTTGGGTATCGTTAAACAGCAGCAAGAGGCTGACTTTACGACATTAGCCCGTAAGGCAGCACAAGCGGCTCACAAAGCGCTCACCCTTAATCAGGCCTACTATATTCCCTCATAGTCTGAAATTTCTTCGCTATTATAAGATAAAATCCTACCCTTATGAATTGCACGTGAGTCACGCGATCAAGTACACTAAGCGCATCATAATGTTAAGCCTAACTGAGAAAACAATGAAAGAGTCACCACAAGATACTGCTGATTTTGGTTATAAAACCGTTGACCGTGAAGAAAAGGCTTCTCTCGTCGCCGATGTATTCCACTCAGTTGCGGCAAAATATGACATTATGAATGATTTGATGTCCTTTGGAGTCCATCGACTTTGGAAACGCCAAGCAATTGCTTGCTCCGGCGTACGAAAAGGCCACAAAGTATTGGATTTAGCAGGTGGTACCGGTGATTTAACGGCTAAATTCAGTCAGCTAGTGACTGAGTCTGGTCAAGTTATTCTTGGTGACATTAACGATTCAATGCTTAAAGTTGGTCGTGATAAGCTACGTGACTTGGGCTTAGTCGGCAATATCGAATACGTGCAAATGAACGCGGAAGCTCTGCCATTTCCTGATAACTCTTTTGATGTGATTACCATTGCTTTTGGGCTGCGTAATGTCACTGATAAAGATGCCGCATTGCGCTCTATGTATAGAATACTCAAACCCGGTGGTCGCTTATTAGTGCTGGAATTCTCAAAAACCAATAATGAAGCGCTCTCTAAGCTCTACGATTTATATTCATTTAACCTACTACCAACTATGGGGAAAATCATCGCTAATGACAGTGAGTCATATCGCTATTTGGCCGAGTCAATTCGTATGCACCCAGATCAAGAAACACTCAAGAGTATGATGGAAGAAGCCGGTTTTGAACAAACCAGTTATCAGAACATGACCGGCGGTATTGTGGCGCTTCATCGCGGCTTTAAATACTAAGGATACCTATGATTGAGGTCGTTGCAAGTGCCATCGTCGAGTCATGTTTGAATCGCTTGCTCGTATTAGAGCCCGAATTAACAAGGTCTCTGGAAAACTGTAAACATAAAGTGATCGCCGTTGAATTACGCGATTGGCAGCACACCTTCGCGCTCACTTACGTAGGCCATCAATTTATGGTATTCAGTCAATATCAAGAACATGCAGACTGTCATATCAGCGCCAGCTTAGAAACTTTAACCAAGCTCACTAACCCTAGTTTGCTCACGCAACTCATTCGACAAGAGAAACTAGATTTAGAAGGTGATTTGCAACTTGCGCAAAACTATAGCTCAGCCTTTTCAAACATACATATTGACTGGGCAGAACATCTATCTCGCTACATTGGTGATGCACCAGCACAACAGGTGATAAACAGTACCCAAAAAGCCCATGTTCAAGGCAAAACGATTGGCAGCTCATTTAAGTCAACAGTCACACAATTATGCCAAGATGAACTCAAAGTGACCATTCACCCTTTAGAGCTTGAACAATACAAAATGCACACCCGACATATAAAAAATCAAGCAGCTCAATTAGAGCAGCGTATTCAACTCTTACTTAACCGCTGAGGAGCGAATGTTGGCAGTTGCTCGTTTATATCAAATAACTCAAACCTTACTGCAATACGGTTTAGATGATCTCATCCCAAAAAATAAACAACCTTGGTATGGAAAGCTCGCAAGAAAAAGTTTGTTTTGGTTAAAAAACAAACACCCGGATAAATCCATTGGTCAAAGGTTAAGACTGTCACTGGAAACTCTTGGACCGGTATGGATAAAGTTTGGGCAAATGTTATCGACCAGACGAGATTTACTCCCCCAAGAAATTGCTGAAGAACTAGCGCAGTTGCAAGACAAAGTGCAACCATTCTGTGGCCAACAAGCACAACGGTTAATCGAGCAAGCACTACAGATAGATAATATTAGCGAACTATTTAGTGAGTTTGATCAAACCCCACTGGCTTCTGCTTCTATAGCGCAAGTACATACTGCTCGCTTACATACTCACGAGCAGGATAAAGACGTTGTTATCAAGGTCATCCGTCCTAATATCGAACAACAAATTGAAGCGGATCTTGCATTAATGACTCGATTCGCCAGCATGCTTGTTAAAGTCGTGAGCCAAAGCAGACGCTTACGCCCAGTTGAAGTGGTCAAAGAATACAAAAAAACACTGCTTGATGAGCTCGACTTACTGCGCGAAGGTGCGAATGCATTACAGTTACGTCGCAATTTCTCAGACTCAGATTCTTTATATATCCCAGAGATATACAGTGATCACTCGCGTAAGAACGTCCTCGTTATGGAGCGTATCTACGGCATCCCCGTTTCAGATACTGACGCTCTATTAGCGCAAGGTACTAATATGAAACTGTTGGCTGAAAGAGGTGTCGAAGTATTTTTTACCCAAGTTTTTAGGGACAGTTTTTTCCATGCTGATATGCACCCAGGTAATATTTTTGTCTCTACTCACACACCGCACAACCCTAAGTACATTGGTATTGATTGCGGAATAGTCGGTACACTCAACAAAGAAGATAAACGCTATTTAGCTGAGAACTTTATTGCTTTCTTTAATAGAGATTACCGTCAGGTAGCGCAGCTTCATGTTGATTCGGGCTGGGTCCCCGCCGATACTTGCGTTGAAGAATTTGAGTTTGCCATTCGTACTGTATGTGAACCTATATTTAATAAACCATTGGCTGAGATTTCATTTGGCCATGTATTAGTAAACTTATTTAATACGGCCAGACGTTTCAACATGGAAGTACAACCCCAGTTGGTGTTATTACAAAAAACACTACTGTACGTTGAAGGGTTAGGCCGCCAACTTTATCCTCAACTTGATTTATGGCAAACAGCCAAACCATTTTTAGAACAATGGGTCAAAGATCAGGTAGGACCTTGGTCAGTACTCAAACAAGTGTATGCTAATTTACCCTTTTGGGCTGAAAAAATGCCTGAATTACCCGATTTGATATATCAAACACTGAGACAAAAGAATCAAAATGTTATGGCAGTAACACCAAAACAAAATACCAAGCCACTCTTACTTGGTATGCTTGCTTGCAGCGCAGCAATTACCGCAGGTTTGTTCTATCTCGCTCATGACTGGTTTGCGGCGGGCGTCAGTTTATCTATTGCAAGCGTACTATTTCTCAGTGCATGGCGTAAAACAGGATGATATTTTATACACTCTGCGTATAATCATTTTTTAACGAGTTAAATTCATTATCAATGAGGTAAGTATGGGTTTCGGTGGCATCAGTATTTGGCAACTTCTAATCATTTTAGCCATTATAGTACTTTTATTCGGTACTAAAAAACTGCGTGGTATTGGTGGTGACTTGGGTAACGCTGTCAAAGGCTTTAAAAAAGCCGTGTCCGATGACGAAGCACAACCGACTGAACAGTTAAAAGACCAAACACAACAAAAAACACAAGAAGCACAAGAAAAACCAAAGGATAAGGTCTAACCGTTATGGGGATGTGGGAACTTGCCGTCGTATTGATCGTCGGCTTGATTGTACTTGGCCCTGAACGCTTGCCTGTCGCGATTAGAACTGTCAGTCGCTGGATAAAAAGTATAAAGTCTATTGCTAACTCAGTCAAAGCTGAAGTAAATGAAGAACTGCGTGTGCATGAGCTGCATTCAAATTTAAAAAAGGCGGAACAACAGAACATGACTGACCTGAGTGCTTCAGTGAAACACTCTGTTGATGAGCTCAATAAAGCAGCAGCTTCAGTAAAGCATAGCTATAAAGATAATACTAAGCAGTCGGACCAAGAGTAATCTGACCGACGCAATAACGAATGAGTACACCATGTCAGAAACGCTACAGAGCGGCTTTATTGGCCACTTAATTGAGCTGCGTAATCGCTTAATGAAGGCAATATTAAGCATTTTGGTCATTTTTGTCGCATTAGTTTATTTTGCGAATGATATTTATGCGTTCGTTGCTGCACCTTTAATTGCACATCTGCCTGAAAATAGCACAATGATTGCGACAGATGTTACAGCCCCGTTTTTTGCCCCTTTTAAGCTCACCCTTTTTGTCGCATTGTTTGCAGCAGTACCCATGCTATTACATCAAGTATGGAGTTTTATTGCACCGGGCTTATATAAACACGAAAAGCGTATGCTGATACCTATATTATGCTCAAGCGTATTATTATTTTACGCTGGGATTTCATTTTGCTACTTCGTTGTGCTGCCTATTATTTTAGGCTTTTTCACCAGTGTCGGACCTGAAATGATGACACTTTCACCTGATATCAGCAGTTACTTAGCTTTTACGCTGAAATTGTTCTTTGCATTTGGGGTTGCGTTTGAAATCCCGGTCGCCATTATGGTGCTATGCTGGAGCGGTGCAACGACAACAGCGAGCCTCAAAGAAAAGCGCCCTTACGTCGTTGTAGGTGCATTTGTTGTGGCCATGTTCCTTACCCCACCAGACGTATTATCACAAACATTGCTCGCCCTACCTATGCTACTATTATTTGAGCTGGGTTTAATTCTCGCAAGGTTTTACTCTAAAGACACCAATAATCAGGAGACGGTAGAGTGAACCAAGCCACTCAGAAGAGCAGCTATCTGTGCATATTTCATCATCATCGTGTTTTGATTAAATGGGCTAACTAATGCAAACACACTATATCGATGCAGGCGTAAACTTAACCAGCACGCAGTACGATAGTGAACGCGAAGATATAGTAATGCGTGCGACTCAGGCAGGTGTGTCAAACATGCTTCTGATTGGCAGTAATATTAGTGACTCACAACAGAGCCAAGAGTTAGCCAACAAATTTGGTTACGTCAGTACCGCAGGTATTCACCCCCATGATGCCAAAGATGCACCTGATAATTTTAGTGAATCAATTCAACAGTTACTCCAGCGTCCTGAGGTTGTGGCAGTCGGTGAATGTGGCCTAGACTTTAACCGAGACTTTTCCCCCAGATCTATTCAAGAAAGAGTCTGCCAGCAGCAACTCGAATTGGCTAAAAACATGCAAGTTCCGGTCTATTTGCATGAGCGAGATGCCTTTACTAGATTGAAGGCACTGCTTGTAAACACATCTATCACAGGTGTTTTACATTGCTTTACTGGCAATAAAGATGCGCTGTCTTTCTATTTAGAATATGGCCTATACATAGGTATCACGGGTTGGGTTTGCGACGAACGCCGAGGCGCTGAGCTACAATCATTGGTGCCATTGATCCCCGACAATAAATTATTATTAGAAACGGATGCACCCTACTTATTACCTAGAACACTCGCGCCCAAACCAAAATCAAGGCGTAATGAACCTGCATTTATTCATGAGATTGCAAACCAAGTCGCTAAGTTACGAGGTCAAACCGTGGCCCATGTTGCGAAATTAAGTCAAGATAATTTCGAACGCCTTTTTGACAAAAGGCATGGTACATGATGCTGCGATTCTGCCTTCTATCCCTATTGCTCTTTTGCACATCACCTTATGGTATAGAGTTAGGAAATAACTTTAAGATGCGCTCTGATTTGCCATTCAGTTACACTGTGAACAATAGTCATCATGTGGATGGGTTAATCGCGTCTTCGCCTAAGTGGTTCACAAATACAAGTGGCGCACTGAACTTAGGACCTGTAAGTGGTAATGTCTGGCTAAAGGTTGAGTTGAATAATATAAATGCCATTGAGATCCCCCTTCTGCTCAGCATCGATAATAATTTATTGGATAAAATTACCGCTTATATTCAATTGCATAATAGGTCGTTACTCACGCTTGATTTAGGAGACGCTCTTCCCTTAGTGCAGCGCCCTATTAAACATGAAGCACAATTAGTACCCTTTGACCTTCCTGCGCGTAGTACGGGGGTAATTTACCTGCAAATTCAACATCATGGTGCATTAAACTTACCTTTAAGCTTATGGCACCCCATTGAATACCTAAAATACAAAAGTAAGTTTAATCTGTTATATGGCATTTTGGCAGGTGTGATCATCGCTATGGCATTGAGTAACTTTACTTTGTATACCTTTACTCGGAAAAAATACTTTTTATCTGGTAGCTTTATTATTGTTACCATCTGGCTATTAAATGTTCATCTTTATGGCTTTAGTTACCGATATATTTATGGTAATTGGCAATGGCTACAACAATATGCGCAACCTTTATTAGTGTTATACAGTTGCTTATTATTTATGCCGTTTGTCGCCAAAACACTCCTGACACAAAAACAATTAGCCTCCTATCAAAAACCCCTTAAATGGTTATGGCCAACATCGTTAGCCGTTGCATTGCTACTCATCACAATACCGATAGATACAGCACTGCTTATCGCTTACGCTTTGAGCCTAATACTCACAACCGGCTATTTAGTACTCGCAATAATTAAATGGCGCCAAAATACACCACAACGATATGCGCATGTCAGTATATTTAGCGCATTAACATTGGCACTTGCATACCAATTTAGCTTTGAGCTGGGTTTACTCTCCGGGGCACTATTAGACCGCCCTGTTACTTATTTATGCTACCTCGTTATCAGTATTATTTTGAGCTACACCCTCACACGAAAGTATGTTGATGAGCGAGATAACAAAATCAAAGTTCAGCAATCAAAAATCGCACAAAATCAGGCCGCCGATGCCTTGCTAAAAGAGCGTATCCAGCTACAAGAACAAGCGCAAGAAGATTTAGAATCGAGTATCGATGAACGCACATTCGAGCTACAAGTCACTTTACGTGAATTAGAAGAGAAAAACCGCGCACTAGAGAAACTCAATATGGAAGATGCGCTAACCAAGGTCAAGAATCGACGCTATTTTGATAAACGTATCATGATGGAAGTCAGGCGATCTCGGCGTGAGCAAACCATGCTCAGCGTCGTAATGTTAGATATCGATCACTTCAAAAAGATCAATGATACCTATGGACACTTAGTTGGCGACCAAGCAATCTGCGCCGTTGCGGAGCAAATTCAGCTGCATCTAAAACGCCCTCATGACGAAGTATTTCGCTATGGCGGCGAAGAGTTTGTATTGCTATTACCTAACACCGATTCTCAAGGAGCTGTTGAGCTCGCTGATCTTATACGCTCAGATTTGGAAAAATCCCAACTCAATGTGGGAGAGAATACCGTTACTATGACAATCAGTGCAGGCATACGCAGTGCCATTGCCACTGATAGTAAAAACCCAACATTGTTTACTGACTTTGCTGATAAAGCACTCTATCAAGCAAAACAGCAAGGTCGCAACCGTGTTGTTGTTTATGAAAACACTTAGGAGGCCATTGTGGCTCAATCAGGATTAGACCTTTTTCCATACACTCGTATGCGCCGTATGCGTCGAGATGATTTTTCACGTCGTTTAATGAGTGAAAACCAATTATCTGTCAACGACCTAATTTATCCTGTCTTCGTACTAGAAGGAGAAAATCGTCGTGAAGCCATTGAATCTATGCCTGGTATCGAACGTTTATCAATCGATTTACTGCTAGAAGAAGCCAAAGAACTAGTGACCTTGGGCATTCCTGCTGTCGCTATTTTCCCTGTCACACCAACCGAAAAGAAGTCGTTACATGCAGAAGAAGCATATAATACTGAAGGGTTGGCACAACGCACAACCCGTGCACTCAAAGAGGCTTTTCCTGAGCTTGGCGTTATTACTGATGTTGCCCTCGATCCATTTACCACTCACGGACAAGATGGGATCATTGATGACAGTGGCTATGTTGTAAACGATGTCACTACAGAGATACTAGTGCAGCAAGCTTTATCGCATGCTGAAGCAGGTGCTGATATCGTTGCGCCTTCAGACATGATGGATGGTCGAATCGCAGCAATACGTGATGGTTTAGAACAACAGGGACATGTACACACCCGCATTATGGCGTACTCTGCCAAATACGCATCAAGCTACTACGGGCCTTTCCGTGATGCTGTGGGCTCTGCTGGTAACCTTAAAGGGGCAGATAAAAAAACCTATCAAATGGACCCTGCCAATTCTGATGAAGCAATTAGAGAGGTCGCTCTTGACTTACAAGAGGGTGCTGACATGGTCATGGTCAAACCGGGTATGCCATACTTAGATATTGTAAAACGCGTAAAAACAGAGTTTGGAGTGCCAACCTTCGCTTATCAAGTGAGTGGTGAATATGCAATGCATCGCGCAGCAATTGATAATGGCTGGCTAGCAGAGCAACCGACGATTATGGAGTCGCTATTGGCATTTAAGCGCGCAGGTGCCGATGGCATACTAACCTACTTTGCAAAACAAGCCGCACAATGGTTACAACAGAAATAATTGGTCAGTAAGTAACAAAAAAGCGCCATATGGGCGCTTTTATGCAGTAATAGCGAGCTATTACAAATGAAAGCAACGCCGAGAGTGAGAAAAATAGCTTTATTGGGCAAATTCGCTTATCCAAAGCTGAGGTTACTTACTATTGAGTATACTTCTCGTTCTTGCTAATTCTTCAGTCGATATAGACCAACTATAAAATTGTGTTTTTCTATTATTTGACAGTGAAATCTCAAGAATTTTAATAAACATTATACGAGTAACACATATATTTGCGATGGTGTCACAGGGAATATATTGCGTTTTTAAACCCCGTGAATAGCTTAGGCCCGCTTTATCTATATGTACGTAACGGCGGTTAACCACTGCTAAATATAATGATAAAATAATCCCCAAGAGGAACAAATATGAAGTAATCATCAAAATATTGGCAAGCGCTGGAAAGGTTTGTGATGCACCATAGATCACAAAGCATAATAAGAATAACACACCGTAAAATATCCAATTCACAGTTAAGTCGATTGTTTTCATAAAAGCCTCCATTCTTTTAAGTCCCCAAAATAAAACCAATCATTTTATTAAGAATGCAATGATAAGAGGATACTGTTCCTAAATCAAGAAACTAGAGTGCTTTTATTGCGATTTATTCAAGATAAAAAAAAACCGCTTGTTAAAACAAGCGGTTTTTCGTATTTAATGAAAAAGAACTAATTATTTAGCTGCTTTTTTCTCTTTCTCTGCTGCAATTACTGTCTCAGCTACATTCTGCGGACATGCTGCATAATGAGAGAATTCCATTGAGAATTGACCACGGCCAGACGTAATAGTACGTAAGTGACCAATGTAACCAAACATCTCAGAAAGTGGAACATCACCCTTGATACGAACACCAGTCAGACCTGCTTCTTGGTCTTTGATCATACCACGACGACGGTTAAGGTCACCAATTACGTCACCTACGTTGTCTTCTGGTGTGAATACGTCAACTTTCATGATAGGCTCAAGAAGTTGTGCACCCGCTTTAGGGATAGACTGACGGAAAGCGCCTTTAGCTGCGATTTCGAAAGCGATTGCTGATGAGTCAACTGCGTGGAATCCACCGTCGAATAGCTCAACTTCAACGTCTAGTACTGGGAAGCCAGCTAGAACACCTTCTTCCATCATTGACTTAAAGCCTTTCTCAACTGCAGGCCAGAATTCTTTAGGTACGTTACCACCAACAACTGATGAAGAGAACGTGAAGCCTGAATTCTGCTCGCCTGGCTTGATACGGTAATCGATCTTACCGAACTGACCAGAACCACCTGATTGCTTCTTGTGCGTGTAGCTATCTTCAATTTCTTGAGTAATAGTTTCACGGTATGCAACCTGAGGCTGACCAACGATTAAGTCTACACCGTAAGTACGTTTAAGGATATCTACCTTAATGTCTAGGTGTAATTCACCCATACCTTTAAGGATAGTTTCACCTGAATCTTCGTCAGTTTCAACTTGGAAAGACGGATCTTCTGCAACCATTTTACCGATTGCCACACCCATTTTCTCGTTACCGCCTTTATCTTTAGGCTGTACTGCAATTGAGATTACTGGCTCAGGGAAGATCATCGGCTCAAGTGTACATTCATGTTTAGGTGCACATAAAGTGTGACCAGTTTGAACGTTCTTCATACCTACAACAGCAATGATGTCACCTGCTTGTGCAGACGTTAATTCATTACGGTCATCTGCTTGCATCTCAACCATACGGCCAACACGCTCAGTTTTACCTGTTGCAGAGTTAAGAATTGTATCACCCTTGTTAAGTACACCAGAGTAAATACGGATAAAGGTCAAGGCGCCGAAACGGTCATCCATGATCTTAAACGCAAGTGCACGTAGTGGCTCGTCAACTGATACAGTTGCAACTTCACCAGTAGGTTCACCTGTTTCTTTATCTGTAAGAGGTTGCGCGTCTACTTCTGTTGGAGAAGGTAGATAATCAACAACAGCGTCAAGTACTAGTTGAACACCTTTGTTTTTAAACGCTGAACCACAGTAAGTTGGGAAGAACGCTAGCTCACGAGTACCTTTACGGATACACGCTTTGATTTGGTCAATAGAAGGTACTTCACCTTCCATGTACGCTTCTAGTAGATCATCGTCTTGCTCTACAGCAGTCTCGATAAGCATCTCATGATACTCTTCTACTTTGTCTACCATATCAGCAGGCACGTCTAATACTTCATAGTTTTCTGGAAGACCAGTGTCATCCCAAACGTATGCTTTCTTAGTAAGAACGTCTACAACACCTACGAACTCGTCTTCGATACCAATTGGTAACGTCATAACAAGTGGATTAGCTGCAAGTACGTTAGTTACTTGGTCTACTACGCGGTAGAAGTCAGCACCCATACGGTCTAACTTGTTTACGAAGATACAACGAGCAACTTCTGACTCGTTCGCGTAACGCCAGTTTGTTTCTGATTGTGGCTCAACACCACCAGAACCACAGAATACACCGATACCACCGTCAAGTACTTTCAATGAACGGTAAACTTCAACAGTGAAGTCAACGTGTCCAGGAGTATCGATAACGTTAAAACGGTGATCTTTCCAGAAACAGCTTACTGCAGCTGACTGGATAGTAATACCACGCTCAGCTTCCTGTTCCATGAAGTCAGTTGTTGATTCGCCATCGTGAACTTCACCAGTTTTGTGAATTTGACCAGTTAGCTTTAGGATACGCTCAGTGGTAGTAGTTTTACCCGCATCAACGTGCGCGAAAATACCAATGTTTCTGTATTTCGATAAATCTGCCATTATTTTGCTCTATTTAAAGTAGAAAAATTATTCGGCGGGAGTATATCACCTCTTCTAGCGAACATCATCCTTGATATCGCTTAAAATGCAATCAATTTGGTAAAAAGTTGCTTTTCGCTAGAATATGTAATTCAAAAATGCAAATTCATCAGTAAATTAACTTAAATTATTAATGATCCGTACCTTATTGGATCATACTTAGCTTGCTATTTTTATTTGCCTGACCACGCCAAATTCTATGGATAAAACCTCAATCAAGCGGCGGCTAAACTACTGCGCCACTGAAATTAAAACCAAATAAACAACCCTAAGATGACCCCGAGTCCAAGCAGTGGAACCACCACAGTGAGTATTGCCAAAGGCCCATAGGCCGCTTGATGCGTTTCCTTACAAATAGCACGAACGGTTGTCACAACATAACCATTATGCGGTAAAGTATCGATTGCCCCAGAACTAATGGCAACCACCCGATGTAACTCACTATTATTAACGCCTAAATCTAGGTAATGAGGCGCAACGAGTGGCAGTGCAATCGCTTGTCCGCCTGATGCCGACCCCGTTAAACCGGCAATGACACTCACGGCAATTGCAGCCCCTAAGAGTTCATTACCTGGAATTTGGGTCATGAGCGCAACAGCTTCTTGAAACGCGGATGTTTCTTTTGCGATGGCACCAAAACCAACCACTGCAGCAGTATTGCCTATTGCAACTAACGCCCCTGTAGTCGCTGAATTAATAGCATCTGATATATTAAGAAAGAACTTAAAATTAATGATGTAGAGACTCATAACACCCCCTAACAACGCCACCATTAACGCACTTTGCTGTAACGTGTCATGTAATGAAAAAGACAGCCCTAATACCACAAGTAACGGAAGCAGCCCCGTGATAGGATGAGGCAGTGTTCTCGCTGCACACAGCTCATCATCTGCGCGCGCCTCAAATACTTCACCATTGGCTTGTGCTCTTCTTATCATCCACGTCAACAATAGATAACCTAATACCGCCATAAACACAGCAACCATTAAACTTTCTTGCCATGCCGCATACGGCGAGGTATTTAAATATTTAATTGGGATCCAATTTTGAATTTCAGGCGAGCCCGCTGAGGTCATGGTAAAAGTCACAGAACCAAACGCCAGTGTGGCAGGAATAAATCGCCGGGGTAAATTTGCATCTTTAAATAGGCTCAATGCCATTGGGTAAACTGAAAACGCCACGATAAAAACGCTGACACCACCATAAGTAAGCACGGCACAAGACAACACAACGGCCAAAACGGCGTACTTCATTCCTAGCTTGCTAACAATGCTCCCCGCTATTGCATCTGCGGCTCCCGTATTTTCCATAAACTTACCAAACAAGGAGCCCAATAAAAACATCAGAAACCAAGATTGTACAAACCCAGAAAAACCACGCATGTAACCACTGACAAAATCCACTTCTTCTGCATTTGGGAAGAGTGCAATATCACTTGAAAAAGCGACGGCCAAAGCACACAGAGGTGCTGAAATAAATAAATTAACGCCTCTCAACGTCAGCACGATCAGTGCGATTAAAGCCAATATAAGGCCAACAGAGCTCAGCATAATATCACCCATTGATATCTTTGATATTGCCCCTTACCACCTCACGGTTAATGACTAATACAGTAATTTCATTCGGTGCATCGAGCCCCTATCACGATGACATCATTCGTTATAAACAAGCCACAACGGCAAAACCTAAACGTCACTCAATGATAAACTCGAGAGCCTGTATGTCTTAATGGTATGAGCTTTCTTATTATAGATAGCACAAACTTATGCTAACAAAATGAAAAAGTACACAATTTAGATTTTGTACCGCTGCTTAAATGCCGTTGTTTGCATACGAGATAGAGTAACATGTAAGTTATTTTGCAGCGTTACTTCAAGTATGCCACCCAGTTCCTGAGTAATTGTCGTAATTTTACCCACATTAAACAGCCAGCTGCGATTAGCCCTGAAAAAAGGCTCCGGTGGTAATCGTTCAGCGATATTGCTCAAAGTTCGATACACGCTGACAGCCCCATTTTCTGTGTGCAAACGCGTATAATTACTCATAGCCTCAAATGCTTGCACTTCATCAAGTGAAATAAAAAAGCAACGTTGTCCGTCTTTGATAAAAAAGCGGCTATCAACTTCAAGTGGTGTTTGTAATTTTTTATATTTTTCAATGGCAATAGCTAACCGGGCTTGTGTTACAGGCTTTAACAAGTAATCTAGGGCATTCACTTCAAAAGACTTTACCGCAAAATCGTGATGCGCCGTAACAAAAATAACGTAGGGTACATAACTCAATTGCGCAAGCAGTTCAAAGCCACTGCCACTGGGCATATTGATGTCAAGTAAGAGTAAATCCGGCTGCAGTTGTTCTATAACTGCTTTTGCTTCAATGATATCCGGTGCTTCCCCCACCACATCTAACCCACCGAGTTCATCAAGCTGTGCTCTGAGTTCAAGTCGAGCTAAATGGCTGTCGTCAACAATCACCACTTTATTCATAGTGCTTCCTTTGGTAGCTCGATACAAGTCACAACACGCTGGTCACGTACCACCCGTTTGATGGAACCCTCTCCTTTATAGAGCAAGGCTAAACGCTTCTCTATATTTTTGGTTGCCAGCCCTAAGCCACCAGATGGTTTCGCATTTTCAATCAAGGGATTCATCACCTCAATGAATAGTTTTTCATCGCAGCGTACCTTTAAAGAAACCAACCCGCCGGCTCGGTTCTTAGCAATCCCATGTTTAATGGCATTTTCTAAGCATAACTGAAGGACCATCTTTGGCACTTTTAAGGTGACGGCCTCTGCTGCCACATCAATGTCAGTCTGCAACCGCTCAGCTAAACCAATCTTACACAAATTTAGGTAATGTTGTGCATTTTCAAGTTCCTCACCTAGCGCTACTTTGTCATCTTGATTTGTTTGCAGAGAGTATCGCAACATGTCGGCAAGTTCAGCGAGACTCTCTCTTGCTTGGGTAGGTTGCGCTAAAATCAACGCGCGAATATCATTAATAGCATTAAATAAAAAGTGCGGATTCAGTTGGCTATTTAACGCTTGTAACTGGCTCACCGTCAATAACGAATGCGCTTCGCTAAGAGATTTTATTTTACTCAATGCTAAATACCCAAGCGACCATAACATCGCCAACCCAAGCATATTTATACCGTTGCTGAGCCCGACAGTTTCTATAACAAACCCCAATTGCGATGCAGGAATAGGACGCGATATCCCGATATGCGCTATAAAGAAAACTCCGAGCAATAAAATAGTCGTTGCGAACAAGGTCGTCAAACACGACCCCACACATAAAAACATAAACTGAAAAAGGTTACTCCTATGCTGAATATGCTTCTTATACAGGCAACGTATTAGGTAGGTGACTAATGCGCCTGAAAAAATAAAAATGGCCCCGTAGACTGTTTCTATCCAACTAGCATAAGGGTTTTGCATGACAATGAACGTCATCATTAAATAGGTAAACAACCAGCTCATAATATGACAAGCAATAAATGCATATCGCTGGGAAAAAAAATATTGATAATGTAGCGTCATCATTGCCTTATTGACCTTTTTCTTGTAGCTGCTTAAATAATCTCATCGCTAGGGCCCCCGCATCCTGCGGGCCTGCAATCATCACGATAACACCTTGCTGTTTACTTGGATCAAACACCACCATTGATGTAAATCCTGCCGTTTTTCCGCCATGAAAGTAACTACTATTTAGTCCTTTATTAAAGCCATACACCATGGTGTTATTTAAATGCGTTAAGCTATTTTTCAGCATAGGGAACAATTCAGAATCACTCGGCTCAACCTGCCAATACGCGCTTATCCAATTCGCCATATCTTCAGGAGATGCTAATGCACCTCCGGCACCAACTAAGCTATCAAAATACCAGTTTGCTACGGGTTTCCCATCATAACCACGACCTGATAATTGCTGTTTTTTCAACTGACTTAAAGCCAAAGTTGCGTGTGGCATCTTCAATGTATTAAAAAGATAATTATCAGCCATTTCTTGCTGTGTTTTATCCCATGCTTTTGCCATTAACCAGCCTAACAATCCATACCCAAAATTAGAATATTCAAAGTCCCCTTTTTTGCCGATAGGCAACGTCAGTGCCTGTTTAATATCTACTGAATCAAAATCCACGTAAGGGTCATCGATGTTCGATGGCATCAAGTTTTTCGGCAATCTCGGTAAACCAGAGCGGTGTGTTAACAATTGCAATAACGTATAGCTGTGGTGTTCAAACCCCTGTCCTAGTAGATCTGCAATGGGCATCTCTAAAGACCAAACTTTATCAACGACTAAGCGACTTGCCAATAATGCAAATAAGGGTTTCGTCAATGAACCTATCTCAAATAAACTATCCGAACCCACCTTATCGCCATGGAAAAAGAACGCTCGCTTATCTTGCTCCAAGATCACCACTGCGGCGGCTGAATCATCAAACACATTCGCGAGCTGCTCATCTAAATTATTCAGTGTAATGGCTGGTTTACTTCCATAGGCTAAAGACGTTTTTTTTTCAAAGTTAGTGGCATTTCAAACCCTTGTACAAACTTCCCTTGATAGCCTTCTTTACCAAGCTTTCCACTAAATTGGGCCCCTATCATTTTTGAGCTAAATGTCATTTTCTGGTTATCAATCGTGAATTTATTCAGCGGAATGCCAAAGCTTTGCTGAGCTGGGCTATCTAAAGAACTATAAAAACCTTCTTTTGTTACAGCAACTTGCACTATAACAGGAAGCGGTTTTCCGTTGATATCAAGCTCACCTTTATATGCCCCTTCATATTTGAGCTGCTTAAGATCTTGCTCTGATAATTTGTGTAATGTCAGTGGCATTGTCTGGCCTTGTATAAAAGAGCCGACCAATGTACTACCTTCAATACGACCTTTAAATTCAGCTTGGAGATCGGTATCTTTGAACGATATTACACTGTCTGACACAGTATACTCTGTAGGACTTTTACCGAACTTCCCTTGATTAGGGCTATCTAACGTCATTGTATTTTGTACTGGATCAACATTAAACCCGATGGTTAAGAACACGTGAGGTTGAATTTCTAATAACCCACGCCACTTATCAACCGCAACTGTTTGTGTACACATAAAAACACTGACTAAAACCATAAACCATTTCATTTATTTCTCCTTAAGCACATATAAATTAGTAAGTATTTAACCTCAGGTTTGGATAAGGGTTTTGGAACAGAAAATGTTTTGTAAACAAACTTACGTACAATCCAATGATGATATTTTGTTCAATATCAAGGCGCTTTTATGCAGTAATAGCGGGCTATTACAAATGCAAGCAACGCCGAGAGTGAGAAAAATAGCTTTATTGGGCAAATTCGCTTATCCAGAGCTGAGGTTATTTAAGTTCAATTAATGATTTTATTAACCAAAACGATCTCCAGTTTACCTAACCTTAATCAAGATGGGCGGACTATTTGTTTCAATGGTGAAAAAACGATGTTAACGACATCAATACGTGGCTAAAGGCCTCAGCCACTAAGTTAATGAGAATTATTTTCAAATAGGAGTTGACAGAGGTTAAGATCTAATTGATAATCAATCTCAACAAGGTAAGTTTGACGGTTTGCTTTGTAATTTTACTCTGATTGTTTCTCGACCCAGAAACACGTGCTGCGCACGTTAACAGCACAGGTTGATATAGATTTAATAACGCCCCTTATTAACTCATATATTAACTTACTCACTATTTTACTTGCTACATTGCTCATATCTGTGACGGTAGATATGAACGCTAGAAAAGCCCTAATCGGGCTTTTTTTATGTCTATAGTTTACCGATAGACGTACATTAAATAAATGATAATTATTTGTATTTATGTGTTGACAGGGTTAGATATCTAATTGATAATCAATCTCAACAAGGCAAGTTTGACGGTTTGCTTTGTTATTTACTCTAGACTGTTTCACGACCCTGAAACACGTGGTGCACACGTAAATTGCTCTGGTTAATGGTAAACTAGATAACGCCCCTTATTAAGTTTACTGATAACCAACTCACTATTTTACTTGCTACATTGCTCATATCTATGACGGTAGATATGAAACGGAAAAGCCCTTGCAGGGCTTTTTTTATGTCTGAAATTTACGTCACTCTCTCCAATTTAACTAAATGATAATTATTTGCATTTAATCATTGACAGTAAGTTTAATCTAACTGATAATCAATCTCAACAAGGGTGATGCATACTTAGTCTTGTTACTTGTTTCTGACCCGAAACACGTGCTGCACACGTTAATTGCTCGGTCAGGTGAACCAGACAACGCCCCTTGTTATGTTCACCTTACCAATCCACTATTTTACTTGCTACATTGCTCATATCTGTGACGGTAGATATGAAACGGAAAAGCCCTTGCAGGGCTTTTTTTATGTCTGAAATTTACGTCACTCTCTCCAATTTAACTAAATGATAATTATTTGCATTTAATCATTGACAGTAAGTTTAATCTAACTGATAATCAATCTCAACAAGGGTGATGCATACTTAGTCTTGTTACTTGTTTCTGACCCGAAACACGTGCTGCACACGTTAATTGCTCGGTCAGGTGAACCAGACAACGCCCCTTGTTATGTTCACCTTACCAATCCACTATTTTACTTGCTACATTGCTCATATCTGTGACGGTAGATATGAAACGGAAAAGCCCTTGCAGGGCTTTTTTTATGTCTGAAATTTACGTCACTCCCTACCAAATTAATTAAATGATAATTATTTGCATTTAATTATTGACAGCAAACTTAATCTAACTAATAATCAATCTCAACAAGAAGGGTCGACATAGCCCAGACTTGTTGCAGTATTCAATTTGTTTCTCGACCACGAAACACGTATGGCTTACGTTAACAGCCACGACTGAAATGCG
Organism: Pseudoalteromonas sp. MMG005; assembly: GCF_018101015.1. Classification (NCBI taxonomy): domain Bacteria; kingdom Pseudomonadati; phylum Pseudomonadota; class Gammaproteobacteria; order Alteromonadales; family Pseudoalteromonadaceae; genus Pseudoalteromonas; species Pseudoalteromonas sp. MMG005. The sequence goes on from NZ_JAGJEK010000004.1 coordinate 154,150, forward strand.
TTACCTACAACGCCCCTTGAAAGTAACACGCTTCAGTCACTCTACTATTTTACTTGCTACATTGTTCATATCTTGACGGTAGATATGAAAAACAAAAAAAGCCCTTTCAGGGCTTTTTTTATGTTTGTTTAAAATTAGACTTTCAACAACCTACGTAACCTCAGGTTTGGATAAGGGTTTTGGAATAGAAAATGTTTTGAAAACAAACTTACGTACAATCCAATGATGATATTTAGTTCAATATCAAGGCGCTTTTATGCAGTAATAGCGGGCTATTACAAATGAAAGCAACGCCGAGAGTGAGAAAAATAGCTTTATTGGGCAAATTCGCTTATCCAGAGCTGAGGTTACGTATTAACGCCTATTTTTTCTGGCTCGTGCACGTCGCTGTTTCTTTTCCTCTTCTTTTGCCGCTTTTTTCGCCTCGGCTTGCGCTCTCAATTGGGCCACAACCACTTCTTCACGCTCACGCATTTCTGGCGTTTCCATGGTTATACGACCAATTACCGCATCACGTAATTCATTAATTAAGATTTCTGACATCTTATGGGTATCGACCTGATTACCACCGCGTATACAACCACGCTTTTTACCCGCCATTTCAATGAACTCCCAATCTTGTTCAGGCAACTCATCTATTTTATAGCGTGACTGAAGTAATCTAGGGTACGCCAATAACAAATACTCTGCGGTATAGCTCGCAACTTCTTCATAGTCAATTGCGGTATCTCTGATAGCACCTGTTGCCGCCAATCGGTATCCTGAGTTTTCATTCTCTACTTTTGGCCAAAGCATGCCTGGTGTGTCATACAGCATAATACCATCGTCAAGTTTAATACGTTGCTGCGCTTTAGTCACCGCTGGCTCATTGCCCGTTTTAGCAACAATTCGCCCTGCTAGCGTATTTATTAATGTGGATTTACCCACATTTGGGATCCCCATGATCATGGCTTTAAGCTGTTTATCAATACCCACTTTATGCGGCGCTAACTTTTTACATAACTCATTTATTTTATACACTTCTGCCGCTTTATCGTGACCAAATGCCACAGCTTTCACACCACTTTCTTGCTCTAAATATTGCATCCACTGCTCAGTCATCACCGGATCTGCCAAATCCGCCTTATTGAGTATTTTCACCACCGGTTTACCTTCACGTAGTGCAGACACCATTGGGTTTTCACTACTATAGGGAATACGCGCGTCAAGCACCTCAATAATGACATCCATTTGCGGCATAATTTCTTTGATCTCATTGCGCGCTTTGTTCATGTGTCCTGGGAACCACTGGATTGCCATATAGTATTCTCCTGTGTGAAATAGTGATTAGCTCACCATTTTACCTAGATAAGCGCACAATTGCTTTAAAACCATAAAAAATTTATTTGATCCGCGCATACACTGCGTATTATCTGAGTGATCTCTTGTATACTGCCCCCCTCTGCTATTTATTAATCAAAAAAACCATGGCGCTCAAATCAACTATAATTAAAACTCACCTATCTATTAGCGACATGGATAGGCATGTATATCAAGACTTATCGCTCACGCTCGCACAACATCCGTCGGAAACTGAGCAACGTTTGATGATCCGAATTTTAGCCTACGTATTACAATTTCAAGAAAGGCTAGAGTTCACCAAAGGGTTGTGTGCAGACGACGAGCCTGAAGTATGGCTAAAAAACTATAGTGATGAGATAGAGCTATGGGTTGAACTGGGTTTGCCAGAAGAGAAGCGCGTAAAAAAAGCCTGTAACCGTGCAAACAGTGTTGTGTTGTATACCTATGGTGAAAATAACCAACCAATATGGTGGCAAAAGAATCAGCAAAAACTGGCCAGTTATCATAACTTATCCGTGATCAGTTTGCCCTATGAAGCAACCGCACAGTTAGCCAATATGGTCAGTCGTGCAATGACGCTTACCATCACCATTCAAGATGGGGAAATTTGGTTCAGCGATGAACAAACCAGTGTACATATTGTACCGCAACAATTGAAATAAGAGGCACATATGACAATTCGGCGCATCGTAGTATTACATGGTTTGTATATGTCAGGCTTTGTGATGCGCCCACTGTGCGCCAAACTTAAGAAACGCGGCTTTGATATATTAAATTTTAGCTACAACACCCTAGACCCTGACAAAACAGCGATATTTACCACGCTTGATGATTTTATTGGTCATCAAGACACCGCGCTTGTGTGCCACTCAATGGGCGGGCTCGTCGCGCGCGCTTATTTAGAACAACACTCTATTGCCAGTCAATCGGTGAAAAAGGTCATTACGCTTGGCACCCCACACAAAGGCAGTGCAATCGCCAAACATATGCACAATAAGGGGCTTAACATGCTACTTAAAAATAGCATTGAGTTCTTACTCACAGATAATCAAGATTGGCCCTTTTCGGCAAAACTCTATAGTATCGCTGGCGACCTGCCTTTAGGTTTTATGCCGATCTTACAAAAAGGCAGTCGTTCAGATGGCACTGTATTGCTTGAGGAAACACAATTACCAGGCATGGCTGAACATAAAATATTTCACGTTAGCCATACCAGTATGATCTACTCTCGACAAGTCACGCAATATATCAATTCCTTGCTGACCGACGATCATCAATGATCGCCTTTCTCAGCAACCTTATAAGCAATAAATGCCAGTACACCAACAATCAAGGGTACCGGTGCCGCGATGTAACCAAACGAATCTGAGTTTGCGATACTGGCACCCGCTAAATGCCCAACTAAACCAACCACAAATACCAACAACGCCATAATCACAACGACTATCTCACTCTTATGTTGAGATGGTGTTTTACCTTGCATAATAATACTCCTAAATTCCATCTTCACTGTTTTCAGCACGCAGTGCTGAAGTTCATTGCTATTATGCGCTTAGGCAATGTGTGATTTTTGACCTAAATCAAATATTGCATCGCCTTCATTTTATGCCTTGCTAGAATTTGAACGAGATCAAGTATTGACACGTTAGCCGTCATTTTATAGCAACTTGGCAAGCTCTATTCCAACACGTGATAACGACACTTGCCTTATATCACCTATATCAATGAGCATTAGAGTTAAATCAACAAAAATAAATGAAAAGTTAAAATCAATTGATTTTACAGATTACTCTTATTGATTTAACTCGTTGGGCATTTGCCAGACATTCATCCATACTGAACTCATCGAAATAAGGAGCCTACTATGAAAAACACAAATTCAATCGGTTTAGACAATCAAAAAAGCCAAGCACTCGTTGCGTCATTAAACACTCTATTAAGCAGCTACCAAATTCAATATATGAACGCGCGCGGTTTTCATTGGAACATCAAGGGCCGTAACTTCTTTGAATTACATTTAAAATTTGAAGAAATTTACAACCTTTTATTAGAGAAGGTTGACGAAATTGCTGAGCGAATTTTAACCATAGAAGGCCAGCCTTTGCATGTCTTTTCTGACTACCTTGAGCAAAGCCAAATACGTGAAGCAAAAGGGATCAGTGATGGTACACAGGCGTTAGAAAACCTCTTGGCTGGTTTCACAACTTTGATTGGCATGCAACGCGTCATACTGGCAGAAGCGGGAGAAGCCGAAGATGAAGGTACCGCGGCTCTGATGAGTGATTACATTAAAGAACAAGAAAAGTTAGTCTGGATGCTCAAAGCTTATTTGAACTAAAGCGAATAAAGCACTGTGATGCTACAGCTGGCCTATTGATAGGTCAGCCGTAGCCTCGAAGAAAGGCACAGCTCAAATCACCTAGTGTATCCTTTTACAATTAAAACCTTTTGCACTCTGGTACAAATGGTTAGGCCATCAATATACACCCGCCAACAGCCATGTACCTGACAAATAAACTTTCAGCAAAAAAGCATAGCTGAGCAGGTTATGCACTTTTCATGCATCTTGGTAATGCTAGGGGCTGTTGATCTTTGCTGTTCTATTTTTGTTCTCTTTGAGCATGCTTTTATCGCGGCGCTTAATGTGTGGCCTAGTAATCTAAGCGAATATTAAGCAACAAAGAGAAAGGGGGGCTCAAAAGAACCGGTAGGCAGCGCTTGATTGGCTTTTCTACTATGTTATCAGCTGACTCACATGGAATAACCATGCTACGCAGCCTCTGCCTTGTATAAAATCCAATCAAACTGCTGCAAAAATGAACCTGAAAGTTCAACAGCCCCTAGTCAAGTAAGCTTATGAAAAATGCCATTTCAAGGGCCTTTTCATGAAGACTCTTAAAACGACCTGACGCACCACCATGACCTGCATCCATATCTGTTTTAAACAAAAGCAAATTATTATCTGTTTTGTACTCTCGTAATTTAGCAACCCACTTCATCGGTTCCCAGTATTGCACTTGAGAATCATGCAGTCCGGTCGTCACAAGTATATTTGGATAGTCTTTTGCTTCGATATTATCATACGGAGAATATGCTAAAATACTGTGGTAATCGGGCGCGTTATTGGGGTTGCCCCATTCATCATATTCGTTGGTTGTAAGCGGTATGGTCTCATCTAACATGGTGGTGAGTACGTCCAAAAATGGCACGTGACACCCAATGCCTAGATATAACTCTGGCGCTTGGTTCGCTACCGCTCCCATCAATAAGCCACCAGCACTGCCACCTGATGCAAACACTTTATTTGAATCACCATAACCTTGCTGTGTGAGTGAACGCGTTACATCCACAAAATCATTAAAACTATTTTCTTTAAACGCTTTTTTACCATTTTCATACCAGGTGCGTCCTAGCATTTCTGAACCACGAATATGTGCAATTGCGTATACAAAGCCGCGATCCAACAAACTCAGTGTGGTACTAGAAAAAGTAGGGTCAATGGTAATTCCATACGCCCCGTAGCCATATTGCAGCAGAGGGTTTGTGCCATCTTTTTTAAAGCTCGCTTTTTTATATACCAAAGAAACCGGTATATTTACTCCATCTCGAGACGTCACAAAAACACGTTCACAACCATAGTCATCGCTGTTAAATTCACCAAGTACTTCTTGTTGTTTACGCAGCACTTTATTACCACTGACCAAATCACAATCATACACCGAACTTGGGGTCGTTAGGCTTGAATAATAAATGCGGACGGTTGTTGCGCCTGGCTCTGGGTTTTGACCAACTCCTGCATAATAACACGCATCATTGAAAGTAAGCTGATAGCTCCCCCCTTGATAATCATGAACAACAAAGCGTATTTGCCCCATCTCTCTTTCCGTCACAACAAAGTGGCTGTCAAACAACTCTAAGCCTTCAAGCAACACATCTGCTCTATGTGCTACCACCTCTTGCCATTGCTGCACTTGCGCTATGTTCTGCTGCGAAGCCGTTAATAAACGGAAATTAATCGCATTATTATTGGATAATATATAATACGTGTCGCCCAGCTTATCCAAGCCATATTCATGGCCCATAGTCCTCGGTATTAAGCGCTCAAATTTCCCTTCTGGACGAGCTGCATCTAACACCAGCAAATCACTTGTTTCAGTTGCTGACAAATAAATATAGATTTGGCTTTCATCACGGCTTTTGCCAAGTCCCATATAAAACTGATGATCATGTTCTTCATAAACCAACACATCGTCACTTTGTGGTGTGCCTAATATATGCCTATATACTTGAGTACCGAGTAATGTTTGTTCATCTTTCCTGACATAAAAAACCGTTTTATTGTCATTGCCCCAGACTAATTCGCCTTCGGTGTTGGCTAACACATCATGTAAATACTCCCCCGATGCTATATCTTTAAATCTAAAGGTATAAATACGGCGACCATCTAAGTCTTCACTGTATGCAAGTAACTGATCATTTGGGCTAACAGCCAAATCGCCAACATCATAATATTCATGCTCTCGCGCTAATTCATTGACATCGAGTAACAATGTTTTTTCGTTAAGGTGCTCATCTTTCGCCCGGTAGTGACATGCATATTCATTATCCCCACTCACATCACTGACATACCAATAAGTACCATCTTTGACAGGGACGGAACTATCATCTTTGACGATGCGTGCTTTCATCTCCTCGAATAATGACGTTTGCAAACTTTTATGCGGTGCCAATGCCGCTGCCACGTGTTCATTTTCCACATGCAGGTGATTCAAGATCTCGTCATTCTTTCGCTGGTCATCTCGCATCCAATAGTAATTATCGATACGCTGGTGTCCATGATGTGTCATACTATGGGGGATTTTTTTCGCTGTTAAAGCAGAGTTGATGTCGGCCACAGATTGTTCCTAACTTATTGATATTTTACTCAGTCTATCATAGTCAATTCATCTAGCCAGTGCTGATTTTTGTGTGTCTATTTTTATCTAGATGGCTTCCCACGCAACTTGCCACAATGCGCCTTCATTGGGTTCAAATTGCGCCGCGCCATTACGGCAATACTCCGTAAAAGGCCATGGCTTACAACGATAACAACGCTGAGATTTCTCATGCCAAACACGGGTACCTTGTTGATATGTTTGCTGCTCTTTTGGAAAAATATAGTCGTAGGCAGGTATTGAATGAGCTGGCTTTTTTGGCTGTACTTTACACTTAAACTCGACCTTACACGCTATGATGCCACTGTCTGTATGGGCCATTACTGGCAGTTTTCCTCGCCCTTGTGTATTTATTTGATTCACTCTCACAAGTGGCACATGAACATTTATCGTATTCGCAAGTTCACTGCTCCAAGCATGAGCCGCGCATTGACTGTGGTAGCCAATGACCAATTGAACACACAACGCCTTTACTTCTCCAGTTGAAGTGTAAAACCTCACAGAAACAACATCACCCATATGTAGTTGTCGAAATCGAGCTAGAACACCAATTTCTTTCCAACACTCCAAGTCTTGATGTTGACTCACATACTTTACTCTTTCACTATTCAATTGCGCGCAAGTATAGCGTCGAGCACAATAAATACAACTTTTCGGCTAGTTTAAAAAAAATAGCAATCCTTTAAGACCAAAAAACCAGCGTGAAGCTGGCTTTTTGGTCGCTCTACTTAATTAAGCAGGTGAAAAACGCATTTTTACAAAACGCACGAGCTTTAAAACAAACTCCGCAGCCTTACTAAACACCTGCTGTATATCGGTCAAAATGATATATAAGCACGGTACCAATAGTAACGTGATCAGGGTAGCAAATAGCACTGCAAACCCTAGAGAGACCGCCATAGGGATCACGAACATTGCCTGCAAACTTGTTTCAAACATGATGGGTAATACACCCATGAAGGTGGTAATTGATGTGAGTGTTATCGCTCGAAAACGCGCACAACCAGCTTCAATAACCGCTTCTTTTAATGCCATGCCTTGTTTGCGTACTTGGTTAACAAAGTCCGTCATTACTAGGGAGTCATTAATAACAACGCCGGCGGCAGCAATGATGCCGTAAGCCGACATCATACTCAATTCTAAACCAAAGAATAAATGCCCCCATAGCGCGCCCACTAAGCTAAACGGGATCACCGACATGACAATGAGCGGCTGGGCATAACTTTTTAATGGTATCGCCAATAAAATGTAAACTAACAGCATCCCCATCACAAAGAAAATGGCTTGTTCATTTGCTTGTGCTTGTTGCTCTTCAATTGCACCACTTAGCTTCGTTTTAACGGTTGGAAAATTAGCAAGTAGCTCTGGTAAGATCACATCGTCAATTCGGGTGGTCACGGCTGTGGGTTCAATTGCTTCTTCATCGATATTGCCATATACATAGACTGTGCGATAACCCTCTTCTCGGCGTATTTGGCTGATCCCTGGCTTCTCAACTAACTCAACCACGTCACCGAGCATGACTTCTTTACCCGTCGAGGTAGTGATCAGTGTATGCTTCAATGAAGAATATGCTTCTCGTGTCAATTTTGGATAACGTACCATGACACGTACCTCTTCCCCATTACGAATAACACGTTGCGCTTCGCCACCATAATAACTAGCGCCAACTTGGTTACCCACATCTCGTAATGTTAACCCTAGATCATAAGCAACTGGCTTAAGGATAAGCTGAACTTCTTTACTGGCAGGGTCGATAGATGAACTAATATCAAACAACCCTTTTTCTTGCTGCAGCAGGGTGATCAACTGTCGACCAGCCGCATTGAGCGTATCTATATCCGAGCCATATAACAAGTAACCAAAGTCACCGCCACCACCGAGGTTAATGACTTCATCCTCAACTTGAATTGATTTAACCCCAGGAATTTCTGGCATTTGTTCTCGCCAACGGCGTGTCAGTTCAAAGGTATTAAACGGGCGTAACTCTTCATCCACTAACGGTGCCATCACTTGACCATGTGTGCGGTCGCTATTGAATACCATGACATTTTTGACCATTGCCACACCAAACTCTTGCTCAACTTGTTTGTCTACAGTGAGTACAAGCTGTTCCAATTGTTTGATAGCGCTAATCGTTTGTTCATCAGAGACATTGTCATTCATGGTAATTTTTATTGCTGGAAAATCATGTGGGATCTTCGGTAAAAATAATGTGCGAACGGCACCACTGCTCAATAAAGCGAGACTGATAGCAAACACACCAATGAATGAGAAAAGTACCGTCCAACGCCATTCTACACACGTTGTCACAAAGCGTTTATATGGCCCATTTACAAAACCAAAGAAACGACGATTAAATCCATTACGCCAACTTTTTTCTGCCAGCGGTTTAAACTTAATTTGCGCAATGTGTGCTGGCAAAATCAGTTTCGACTCAACCAAACTGAACACTAGACATAACAATACGACACCCGCAATGGAAATAAAATTCGCACTATCTGGACCGGTAGAAAACATCAAAGGGGCAAACACAGCCATAGTCGTCAGTACACCAAACGTTGCAGGTGTTGCCACGCGCTTTGCACCCCTTATTACGTTTTCAACGCCAGGGCCTTTCTTTTCAACTTCAGTATACGCACTTTCGCCAATGACGATTGCATCATCAACCACGATTCCCAGCACCATGATAAAGGCAAATAAAGAGGTTACATTTACAGTGATCCCTAATACAGGCATCATCATCATTGCGCCTAAAAAACACACCGGAATACCAATGGTGACCCACATCGCCAACTTAAAGCGTAAAAACAAAAACAGCATCAATGCAACTAAAAACATCCCTTGCAGCAAGTTGGTTTTCATCATGCTCAATCGACCATTTAGGTAATAGGTCATATCAACCAATGGTTTAATCTCAACACCTGCGGGCAGTTCGGTATTTTTAAGTTCGATATAGGCTTTAACGGAATTAGCCACCGGTACCATGTTCTGCTCAGTCGTTGCTTTAACTTGAATATAAACTGCATTTTTACCGTTTAACTTAAAGTAACGTTCACCTTCGGTAAATTCGTCTTTTATTGTTGCCACATCTTTTAGCAAAACTCGCGCACCACTGGCCCCTACTTTGACAGGAAGTTGACGAAACTCATCGCCATTGTAAGATTGGTTTTCCACTCTCACAGAGATAACACCAGCGCTTGTTCTGAGTTCACCTGCTGAAATATTGGCAGAGTAATTGCGGATGGTACTCGCCACATCTTCAATCGTTAAATTGTATTGACGTAACATATCAGGCTTAATTTCTATCGCAATTTCATCTAATGGCACATCAACCGACACCAAAGAAACATTACCCAACAGAAGTAATTCATCTTCTATTTGTTTTGCAATAGGCTTCAGTTGCGTAAGTGGCAAATCAGCGGCCACTGTCATCCCCACCACATCTTGACGAAATTCAGACTGACTGACCGTCAAAGGTTCCATCGCAGCTGGAAATGTCGCGATACTATCAACTCTAAGCTTCACCTTATCCAGGACATCGGTTAATTCAGCATTCGCATCCACCTTCAGTCTCGCACTACCAGTACCTCTCGAAGCCCGGTAAACTGCTTCTTCAACTTCAGTTACATCCTGTAAAGACTCTTCCAACTTGATCAGAATACTTTCTTCAATCTCTTGTGGAGATGCACCAGGATAATTTGCTGTTACCGTGATGTAATTCAGCTCAACATTAGGGAACATTTGTCGTTGGATCGTTGAATAAGTAAAAAAACCAACAAGGATGATAAACCACATTAACAAATTCGCGGCTACGGAGTTATTTGCAAAGTAGGCAATTAGCCCTGTTTGCTTTTGCTGTTCATGAGTACTCACAGTGCACACCTACCTTTTAAAGTTTTTCAGCTGTGTCATGCTGCGATGAATCTGCACCAGCTACTTTTACTGCCATACCTTTTTGTGGGTATTCAGGCACTGTCATCACAATTTTCTCATTGTCGTTCAGACCTGCACTCACATAAAAATAGGCTCCCTCTTCTCTGATAACCTTAACTTCTCTTGGCTCTAACTCATTGTCCGCATTTAGCAGCCACACTGTTTGGTTATTGACCAAATCTTGCGGTAATCGGTAAATTTTATTCAGTGTTTTACCACCAAAGCTGACTTGCACATACGATCCAAATCTAACTTCAGGTTGACGCGTTTCTAACCCATAAGGATCTTCAACACGCACAACGAGATTAACCATACGCGTATCACTGTCTACGACTCCTAAATCACGATGAATCGACGCATGACGCGTAAAACCATTGAGTCCACTTTGCTTAATTGTGGCTGCAATTCCAGTCACTCTTTCTGGTAAAAATGCACTATCAAACCCTGCTATTGGAATAACTATCTCTGCAAATTCAACATTATTTAACGTCGCAACTGGTGATCCTGTGCTAACAAATTGGCCCACACCCACATCTCGAGAAATGACTAACGCATCATAAGGCGCTTTCACTTCACAATTATCTAAGTCTCGCTGTGCTCTTTTTAACGCCGCTTTTGCTGATTTTACACCCGCCTTCGCACTCAGTACTTGTGGTTTACGCAAAAACAAGTCGGTGTGTTTACGGTTTGGAAAGCGCTTCGCTTCATCAGCTGCAACATCCGCCAATGCTCTTTCTTCGATAAGTGATGCTTGAGCGCGCGATAACTCTGCTTCAGCTTGTAATACTGCCGCCTCATAATTATCTTTTTCTATACGCATCAAGACATCTCCACGTGCCACAATGCCACCAGAGACAAAACTCGAGTGCCATTCGATCACTTCTCCAGATACCTGTACTGACAGTTGAGTCGACTCAAATGGCTTAACTTCACCATAACTGTTTATCACAACCTGATGATCTAATGCTGACACCGTTTCAATTTCGACTATCGGCCGACTGTCTACGTGCGCTTTTGCATCTGGCTCTGCTGCTAGCGCATTAATCCCCTTAGAACCGGCTACACCAATTGTTAACGCCACGAAAGGCAAGATCCATTTTAATGTTTTCGTTTGCATGACTAAATTATCCTGTAATAATTTCCTACAGCTATACTATCAAGATTAGTACCGCAATGAACGTGACATTTGTAAGATTCTGTTGCGACATCAGGCGTTTTTTATAACAAAACCATTACTTCTAATACCCTATTCGTATACATAGAGGCGTAATCTCCTCACTGCCACACGTCATAAAGCCAGTGATATGTATATTACGAGCCTACATTAAGATCCGATTACACCTTGTACGATAAATTGAAAGACGGTAAATTAAGGTTTTATTTCTTGAGATACGAGATGAAACAAGTCTTTATTATCATACTATTAGCATCATTAATCGGATGTACATCAACCGAACTCCCTTCATCAATAGAGCCTCAAGAGCCAAGCTCATTATTCAATCACAGTCTATTCAACGAACAAGCCGTGATTCCAGAAGCAGACATTTTCTTATTGCCAACCGCTGAGCAAGTTCAGTTTCATGCGTATTATCAAGATGCGCTAACAAAAGGGGTAAGAGAAGATAGAATCATTGCGAGCTATCTAAATACTAAACTTAATGAGTTTACTTACGATGGGGCGACATTATCTGCAGCGCAAACATTGGTACAAGATGAAGGAAACTGTATTAGTCTTGCTATATTGACGCAGGCATATGCCAACTTAATTGATGTTGAAACAAGCTTCAGGGAAGTGGCATCCATTCCAGTCTACACAAAAACAGAACGCACCTTACTTGTCTCAAACCATTTCAAAACAAAACTCTTTGCACCAGATGACAATCCCGAAGGATGGATCAGTGCAATACGCCCCGGTACTGTTATCGATTACTTTCCTGCACAAGATATTTACTTTGTCAGTACTGCAACAGTGGATGATCTGACAGCAAAGTTTTACGCAAACCTCGCAACCAATGAGTTACTAAATGAACAGTTTGATAATAGCTACTCTTATTTAAAACAAGCATTTAAACATAGAAACACAGACCCCGAGTTGATCAACCTCGCTGCCATATTACACCGTAGGGCAGGCGATACAGACACGGCAAAAACACTCTTTGAGTATGCTATTAAACACAGCCTGATCAGCAGTAACCTCTTATCGAGTTATACCTATCTAGCAGCAGAGCTCAACGATATGATATTGGTCAAAAAACTAGAAGCCATGAGTGAAGCCTCAGCAAAAACCCCTTTTGATATCATCAATATTGCTAGAAAAGCCTACATGAATCAGCATTATACCCGAGCAGAAAAATTACTTTCTGAACTGGTACAGGAGTTTCCATATTTGCCAGAACCTTATTTTGAACTTGCCAAACTTCATTACCAAAAAAACAACCTCAGTACCTCCCAACAATTTTTATCTGAAGCATTACTCAAAGCAGAAGACCAGAAAAAAGCTGGAATATATCAAGCTAAATTAAGCTCATTAGAACAATTACTCTCCGAAAGGTAACGCTAAAGTTAACAAAAAACACTTTACAGTTAACAAATTTCTAACTATGTTGGTTGTGTTCGATTTTTATACAAACGACAACTACATGTAAGGAAATTAAAATGAAAGTGCGTTATTTACTACCATTAATTGGTTCAGTATCGTTAACTACAATGGCACAAGCGCCGCTTACAGAAGCGCAAATGCTAAAATATACCAGTAAAACCAGCGAAGCGGTGATCGGTGCAAAAGAAGAAACAAACATTGTCCTGACAACCAAAGCAGGATCGTTTAAACAAACCATAACACATCCCGATGCCAGCTATATAAAATTACACTTTAAAAACCTCGACCTAAGTGGTGGAGGTAAGTTGGTCGTTAGAAACCTCGATGGCAGTGAGCGTTACGAATACACCATCTCTGATATGAAAAAAGCCACACTCGACGCCAAATTAGGTGACAATGGTACAACCTCATTTTCTACCATGTCGGTATCGAGTGATGCTGTTGTCGTAGAATACACAGCGGGATCGAGTAACGTCACTCCAGTCATTGATCATTATTACTATGGTAAAGAAAACGGCATCAGTATTTTAAACGGCACCGACGTCGATACTCAATCAACTTGTGGTATCAATGAACGTAAAGACGTGCAATGTTGGGCTGAGTCTCACCCTGTTGAATTTGAACGCAGTCGTCCTGTTGCCCGACTCGTTATTGGTGGCCGTAGCTTGTGTACTGGTTGGCGTGTGGGCGCTGATAACCGCATGTTTACCAATAATCACTGCGTTGAAACTGCAGCAGAGCTGGCCTCTACAGAGGTTTGGTTTAACTATCAAAACACCAGCTGTAATGGATCAACCAGAGAAACGGTTGTTAAAGTAACGGGTAAAGATTTCTTTGCAACCGACTACACATTAGACTACACACTCTTTTCAATTAATGACTTTGCTAAAGCAGCACCATTTGGTTACTTTGGGTTAGATGTACGTGACGCAACGCAAGGTGAGCGTATCTATATTCCTCAACATGGTTCAGGTAACCCCAAAGAGCTATCGATTGAATCTGATCAAGATAACAACAACCTATGCCAAGTGAATCAAGCTAATGCGAATGGCCGCGGTACTGGCACTGATTTAGGCTATTACTGTGATACCATTGGCGGCTCTTCTGGCTCGCCAGTATTAGCGGCAGCAACCAATAAAGTAATTGCCCTGCATCATTTAGGTGGGTGCACCAACAAAGGGGCTAAAATTAGCCGTATTTGGCCTCAAGTTTCTTCACACTTTAACGGTGTACCTGACGGTGACAATGGCTCGACGGATCCATTACCAACTGCGAGCTTCTCTGCAGACTGTTCAGCACTAAATTGTAACTTTGATGGTACTGCATCAACCTCACCAAATGGCTCGCTTAGCCAATACGAGTGGCAATTCGGTGATAACAGCAGCAATGGGTTTGGTGCAAACACCAGTCATAGCTTTACAGCAGCTGGTGATTACACTGTATCATTAACGGTAACCGACTCTAGTGGTGCGACAGCAACAACCAGTAAAACAGTCTCAGTCAATGATGGTACAGACCCTGCTCAGTTACAAAATGGCGTCGCTAAGTCAGACTTGCGAGGCAGCAACCGCTCTGAAGAGTTCTTCTATTTTGATGTACCAGCCGGCGCAACTAATATTAAATTTAACCTATATGGTGGCACTGGTGATGCTGATTTATATGTGAAAAAAGACCAGAAGCCGACCACGTCTAATTGGACATGTCGCCCATATCGAAGTGGGAATAGCGAAACATGTACAGTCAATGAAGGAGCTGGTCGATATCACGTCATGATCCGAGCTTATAGAACATTTAGCGGTGTATCTCTAAAAGCTGACTACACTCAATAATCAACATCTTTCTATCTCCTAGTTAGACGGAGGGCGGCTTGTTAAGCAAGCCGCCCTCATATATTCAAGAGCTCATACATTACTTTTGATCGTACCAAACACCAAGCCACACTCTATTTTCATTTTCCAGAAGCCTACCGGATACCCGACCCAAGCCAAAATCAATACGTAAATCACTCACACCTGCAGGAGCAAACCTTCCTAACCAACTGCTTTTTTCGATAAACGTAGTGAATTGAAAACCATAACTGTTACCTAAAACCTCATTATCTAGGTGGTGTTGATGATAATATAACCATGGTTTATTCACGCGCCAACTTACTCCTGCACCAAACTGCTGATAGTGATTTCCTTGCCTACTAGACAACGCCAATTCTGGTATGAACACTTGATTCGCCGCAATGTTGTTATCCAAAATAGGTGTAACAAATCCCCCTAATTGCAAGCTACTACCTTGGCGCAACATTTGGTTGGTTTGTATATACCAAGGAATATGAGCAACCTTTCCAGAGATATGCGCTGCAACATCATATCCCTGCCATACATGCTCCCCTATTTCGCCTTCATACTAATGCCACGACATGGCATTCGCAAGCGCAAAATCTTGCTGGTCATCAGACCAACGATAAGCCGCACCAACGCGCAACCAACGCGCGCGCTGGTCTACATATTGACGCTCCAAATCACTGATATGTGCAGCTAATTGACCCTTAAACGCCCATCTTGAATACGTCAATGTGTTTGAAAGTTGCACGAAGCCTCCTTCCCTTTGTTGCTCGTGAACAAGCTCACTTCCACCCTCATTGTGAGGGCGATGTGCAACATCAAATACTTTCCCCTGCCACTTCACTCCCTTATCTTCATAGTGAATATCCGCAAAATACCCTGATAACTTGGTTGCTGTTGTGTCTTGCACTAGGCCCACTTGCCAACTTAATTGCTCTAAGAAATCAGAGCCTTTAACTCCCACGTGAATGAGCGAACTTGATGCGCTATTGTACTGAACTCCAAGTGCTAAGGAGCTTGACTGCTGCCAAATATCATAAGGCAATTTAGGGTGAACGGGCTCGTATATTTGGGCTTCAGGTAAATATCGAGTATGTTTCTGTGTAGTGTCCATTCGCGAGCTTTTAAGGCCCCTCTTTATGTTAACCGCCTGCAGCTCATGACCTACATGTATCGAAATAACACGCAACTCAACGCCCTGTGCATTCATCGATAGAAATAACAGCGTATCATCATCTAAAAAAGTGGGATAACCAACCACCTGCTGGCCTTTGGTGATCTTTGTTAGTTTTTCTGTTTCAAATTCATAACTGTACATATCTATGTCACCATCAACACCCGCTATAAAGACAATGCTGCCATCATCTGGATGCCATTGCGGATGTGCCACATATTGATAGCCTGCCGGCATTGGCACTTCATATTCAATGCCATTGTCAATGCGTCGAACAATCAATTGCCAATGGCGATTCAAACCCGTTTTTAAATAAGCTAGGGCATGTTCACTGTGGCTTAAAATTGGAAAATCATACACTTCCCCCAACTGATGCTCTGTGAGTGGGGTGATATGCTGTGGTGAAAGGTGTATCGATACTAAATCAGAATATCCATAGCGAGCTTGCTCTGCATATATATACTTACTTTTTTTACCCACCGTAAATCGACGAATACTTGCGCCAATCGTCAGTTGAGTGAGTGTATTGCTGTTTAAGGACCAGCGAAACAGCTCACCACTGACATGATGATCATTGACGTGCTCTTTCACCCCAGACACAAACAATAAGGTGCTATCATCCAACCACTGTGGGTAACGAATGCTTTCGTGGTTTCGTGATGGCAATTGGTATTGTCGCTCGCGATGAAATACCTCTGGCGCTTTATCAACAATATCCTGCTCATCGCGTGCTAATACTTGCTGCTGCTCACTGGCAAATTCTTTGGCCGCCTGGGCATTGTCTTCATTTGCATAGACATTCAAATACACAGCGCCTTGAGCATTGCGTTCAACCAACGCAAGTAGTGATTTATTTGGCGACAATGCAGGGCTATGTGCACTGAAATCTGCTTTCATCCATACTGTGTCATCCAACTGCGGCTCAGCACGTTCTTGCTGCATACTGTGATACGTATATTCTGCAATAAAGCGCTGATAAAGCCGTTCGGCTGGCTGCCCAAACACGCCCGTAAATGCGTCTTGAAAACGCCGTTTTTTTACCGCTTGCATTCTCACCCAGACAGCATCAAGTGTTTGCTCTGAATAGTTTTTTTCGAGCCAAGCAAGAAACCTTCCCCCCAACAAATATGCCATGGTGTTAGATAAATACCGCTCGTCTGCACCATTGAGTTGGCGATAAGTTGGCAATGCTCCTTGCTGAGCAAACCGAGTTAATATTGCTTCGCTAAAGTTATCGTAGAGGCGCCCACGTCCTGTCATCTTTGATTCTAATAATGTTGCATACCCTTCTGCTACCCAGCGTGGCATTGTTGCTTCATTCAAATCATAGAGATCCCAGCTATTACGAATACGTTGTCGCCATCGGTTACGTGAGGGCTGAGATAAGTGGACCAAATGCACATATTCATGAAGAATAAGTAGTTGTTGCCACCCTCGACTATTAGAAATAACCGTGTCTGATTGCGGTGGCGTGGTAAACAGTGCCATCAATGGCGAATCTGTACTGGGCAACGCAAACCCGTTTGCGCCATGGATAGGATCAAATACAACCACATCTGCAGTTGCGGGTAAACTGCGATTTTGTTGCGTTAAAATAAACTGCCGAACTTGCTCTAATTCTTGCGCAGCTGATTGCGCCCATGCATCGTGACCATCAGTAAAGTGCACATTAAAATGGGCGGTACGTAACGTTGACCATTCAGGCGTCGCCCAACCCGAAAAAGAGAGACCGCAAACACTGATCCAGAGTAATAATCGCAGCATAATCAACTCAAAATAATCATCTTATAGTGAGTATCGCAAATAATGGCAATTATTTAATCTAAACACTCAAAGGTAAGTGTAAAAACATATTACTAACTCGGGTGTACCGTTGGGTTTGCCAAAGAAACAAATAAGCTTAAAATACCAGCAGACACAACAAGAACACATATCGCCAGCGATGCACTTAATCCTGCGTAATACATTGCTGCTGCCACCAAAGATGCGGCACTCCACACACCAAGTCGATGTAAATAACGACTGATTGTATTACTTGCTTTAACGTTGATCAGTACAGCAATCACTAATAATAATGCCAACAGACACAGTATCACTAACATATTCACCTCCTGTTAACATACATTATATGCTAATGATAATTATTATCAAATAAATATCGTAACTTAATTTTAAATATGCTGTTCACACTTCCTATATAACTGATCTGAATTATATGCTCTGTAAGCACTTCACGATTTACAATGAAAGAAGCAAAAAACGATTTTTCTAGAAGCTAAAGCACCTGCGTGAGCGTACAAAAAACATATGACTGTTAACTCACATTTATGTGTAGTCTACATGATGATTATACGCCTACTTTTTGTGAGCCTTGTAAATTATGTCGCACAAGTAGGCCTCAGTACACGTGGGGTACAACCATGAGGAGGGATATTATGTGTCAGCTTTACCAAAAAAACGGTAAGTTGTAGAGACTATCACGGTACCCATTTATCAAGATGGGCGCGCTATCGCACCTTAAAGGTATTATCACCGCCGGTGGTGCAATAGCAAAAAATTAGGCCGCTTAAGCCCAGCGAATACGGGTAGCTAAGGTGTGGCTTTCTCCAGGATTAACCACAATAGCATCATCCATTACGTTTGCCGCTTCCAAACAGAGCATCGATAAGTATTCATCATCTTTAAAGTTACTTAAACGCTGCGACTTTTCAACCCAGGGGTTCCATAAAACACACGACTGAGAGTTTTCTCTGCTCACTTCAATACGCCCATCTGGTGTATTAATCATTTGTGTAACAGGCGCTTGGGTATACACCATATCTGTTTCTCGCGCGAAATGTACCACCTCCTCTTGTAAGAACGGCCCCTGACCAAACTCAATATATTGAGCACCTTGTAGGCCGTCAACAGACGTTTCATTAATAGACGGAGTTGGAAAATACGTATGTAAGGCTTGCGTCAATGTAAACGCGTTTTGGCCTAGATTGGTATTGGTTAAGCGCACCTCAATACTTTGGCCAAACAAAAATGTTACCTCTAATTTAGACTGATGCGGCCAGTAAGTGTCATCGACCAATGTCATAGGCAAAGATAAACGAACTTCCACATGGGTATCATGCTCAATGACTTCCTCAGCGCGCCATATGAGTTTACGTGCCACCCCATGAATAGGCCATTGTGGATCACTGTGCACGCCAAACCATGGCCAACAAATCGGGATCCCCCCACGTACGGCTTTACCTTCAATGTAATCTTCGTCAGCTGAAACCCAAATCAAATTGCCTTGGCCTTTCGGGGTAAACTCTGTTAACTGTGCGCCTTGTAAAAATACCTTCCCTCGACATAACGCACTATCAACCTGTATATACTCAAGCCCGCTATCTGTACGCTGAATAGACACTGATGCAGAAAGATCCATACTTCACCTTATTATCGTGTTTAAAAAACATTATCTAGGTTACCCAATTTACCTATCCTGAGTAAATAAATAACCGTCAATATGAAGCATCTTCATACACACCACAACCAATTCATTGCGTATCAAAATCATTTCTCTGCTGGGCTTATCATCATTTTCTACCATTACAAATGACACTCCAAATCATATTAGATTGTGCGTCACACACTGCTGTACCGTCTCCACGCGTGCGTTTTATTGCAATATTTATAACGTTAATAAAATAAGGCTAAGATATTAATAATATACTTAATTATCAGATATTTTTATCAGTTAATTGGGATTAGAACACGATATGGTCTACCCTATTACTACTCTTTTTGACAACATCATATGAAGCCTATTCATGTTAAAATTTACCGCTCTTGCATTGGCAATCAGCGTATTGTCATATCCAGTATCTGCCAGCACAGATGAGTTAGCACAACTTAAACAGCAGCTTGCCAAGTTACAACAGCAAATACAAAAAATTGAAGACGACGCAAAAAAAGCGAAAAAAGCGGCGCCATCAGAGTCATCTGGTATCAAAGTAGGCGGTGCTGTGCGAACGAATTACAGCCATACTTCGTATAGCGATGGTAATAAAAATCGCGGCGGAGATTTTGATTTCGATTTATTCCGTATCAATTTCTCTGGTGATATTGGCGACGTTTCACTCAATGCTGAGATCCGCTTTTTCGATTATATGACTGCGGTAAAATACGCCTACGTTGGCTACGACTTCGCCGAACATTGGCAAGTTCAAACCGGTATTACCAAAGTACCGTTTGGTAATTGGCCCTACAATTCGCACAACTACTTCTTCAGTACAAATTACTATATCGGCTTAGAAGACGATCATGACTTAGGCGTGTTATTTAAGCGTAAACTCAGTGACAACTGGCAGTTAGATTTAGGTTTTTTCAAAAATGATGAACTCGGTGGTATTGATGGATATGTGAGTGATCGCGCTGATCGTTACTCTTATGATGTCGTCGGTTATCGTCAAAGTAGTGATGGTATTTACGACAATCCTACGCACCCGATTGGCGAATATAATACCTTTGCCGCACGCTATGGATACCATATTCAGCACTCCGGTGGGACGACCGAAATCGGGTTTTCAAGCCAATTTGGTGGGTTACACGATGGCAATGATCGAGTTGGTGATAGTTTGGCTTGGGCATTGCATGTGAATAGCAATATAGGGCCATGGAACATTCAGCTACAACATGGCGAATATGACCACGATATTGAAGGGTTTGATCGAATGGCTGTGGGCGCGTATGCGTTTTACGATAGCATTGCAGCGCAAGCCACCACATCCAGTGCCAACCTCGCATATAGCATGCCCGTCAAGTGGGGTGCGGTCACCGGATTACAATTTTACAATGACTTCGGCATTATTTATGACAAATCGGATGCCAGTGCTGACACCTGGATGAATGTCACCGGCGTATCGGTTGCTGCTGGTGGGCTATTTACTTACTTTGATTTAGTGCATGCCAAAAATCAACCCTTTGTAGGCGGCTCCATTGCAGGTGATAGCAATGACACGGAGCGTCGCTTTAACATCAATATTGGCTACTATTTCTAATTCTGTACGGGTCTATCTGCTTAGTGGTGCGACCCTATTCCGCGTAGAAAACTTTCATAATTAACTAGACAATTTATACACACTTTATAGCCAAACCTTATTTGAGCGATCATTCAAATAAGTTTAACCTTAAATCTTACTCAATAAAAAGGGATACCCCCATGGTTCAATTCGATATTCATACGTTAGACAGCGCACCACAAGACAGTAAATCACTGCTACAAGACTCTATAAATACATTTGGGATGATCCCAAATTTACACGGTGTCATGGCTGAATCAGCGCCTCACTTACAAGCCTATCAAACATTACACACACTATTTCTACAATCCGCGTTTACCAGTGATGAAAAAACGGTTGTATGGCAAACCATTAATGTTGAACATAATTGTCATTATTGCGTACCAGCGCATTCAGCCATCGCCAAATCAATGGGTGTAGATGACACACTCAACCAAGCACTCAGAGATCACACTGCACTGCCTAACGAACGGCTTGAAACACTTCGTACCACGGTATTACAGCTGGTCAGAAATCGGGGTATTTTATCTGACAATGAACAACAGCAATTTTTCGACGCTGGTTATACACAGCAACATTTGCTCGATATTCTTTTAGGCCTTGCGCAAAAAATCATGAGTAATTATGTCAACCATTTAGCTAAAACTCCTGTAGATAAACCATTTGAAGCCTTTATCTAAGCGCAATACCTCGCATTTCATTGACCCTGTGATAAGCTTAAAGGAGATGATTTACAGGGTCATAGGCATGCAGAAAAAGATAAATGGTATTTTCAATAGGTGCTTTTGGCTGCATTTAACAGGTATTGTGTTTGTTGCACTTGGGTTTATTGGCATTGTGCTCCCAGTCATGCCCACCACCATTTTCTTTATTCTTGCCCTTGCGTGTTTTACCCGCTCTTCACCCCGTTTTGCAAACTGGTTGCTTAATCACCCTAAATTTGGCTATAGCTTGCAACAATGGCAAAAGTATCGGGTTGTACCACCCAAAGGGAAGTGGGGGGCGGGAATTGGTATGAGTCTTGGGTTCTTGATCTTATTATTAAATCAACCACCCGTGTGGGTTTTAGTCATTGTTGCGGTCACTGAGCTTGCGGTGTTAGCCTACATCTTGCGTAAGCCATCATACCCACCTTTATCGGGGCCAGCTTAGCCATCACCGTAACATACGGTCAATCACAGCCAAGCTGAGTTTATAAATACTGCTGATACTGAGACAATAAGTCCTGCGTAATTTCTTTGTTCGCGTTTATTGCTTGATTAATTACCTGCAACTGCTGTGAACTAACATAGCCTTGTCGAAACATAAAATACACTGGGTTGCGATGCACGACCTGAGCGGTTTCAAACAAGTGCACATAATGCCTTTGCTTTAAAAAATAACGCCCAGACAGCTCATCTTCAACCACATAGTCTAACCGCTGTTTATTTAATAAATCAAAACGTTGCTTTGCCAGTGGTAATTCTGCGATTTGCGCTGGAAAACGCGCCACCAGCTGGGAGAATGACGCGCCATAAAAACTGCCAAGATTTATCCCTATGGTCCCTTTATTTATCAAAATATGCTCTATCGTTGCCTTTACCACGTCACTATTTCGATGTGCATACAACCGCATCACCTCTTCACGATACGCCTCTGTAAATGTTGCAAAGTCAGCACGTTGCTTGGTATAGCTGGCAGCAAAAAGCATATCGATAGTGCCTTTTCTCAACTGCTAAAATGCGCGACTTGAAGAAGGAAGTTCGACAAATGACACGCAATAATTGGCTGCATTCAATATGTTTTTAATAATATCAACATCCACCCCAATAAATTTATCAGGCTGTTTAATCACATAAGGTGGCCAACCTTCATTAATACCAATACGCACCTTGTGTTGACAAGCAAACGCAGCGTAATGCCAACCAAGCAGTACTAAAAATATAACGAGTTTAAAAGCTTGGTGATTCATAACCCTTGGCATGCCCTTCATCTATTTACGTTATTATTATTTTATATCAACACTATAGCATCGCTTGTACACAATAAGTAAACTAATTAACATCAGGTTTGGATAAGGGTTTTGGAATAGGAAATATTTTGTAAACAAACTTATGTACAATCCAATGATGATATTTTGGTCAATATCAAGGTGCTTTTATGCAGTAATAGCGGGCTATTACAAATGAAAGCAACACCGAGAGCGAGAAAAATAGCTTTATTGGGCAAATTCGCTTATCCAGAGCTGAGGTTAATTATATTTGCGCAATATGGTCTATTAATGCTGAATACCTCAAACCATAAAAGCCTCACTAAAGATCGGTTATGGTGAAGTTTTCGCGATATAGATTTTAAAGTAAAGGAAAGGTATAGACGCTATTGAGGAGACTCAATAGCGTCTTAGCGCGTGCCGCAGGCTAGGTTACAAATTGATCAAAATTAGCATGTAAGTCCACCACTCTTTTAGCTATGTTTTGATTGGCTTCAGATGTTTCACTGGCGCCTTGCGCCGTTTCAGTTGCTAAGTCATTAATGTTATTTACGCTTTTATCAATATCTCCTGCTACCACAGACTGCTGTTCGGCTGCGGTGGCTATTTGGGTATTCAAATCATTAATTAAATCAATCGATTGCGCCGCTTCATCCAGTGTACTGCGTGTCTCTCGGCTTTTACCTAAACAAGCACTGGCGCTTTCTGTTCCTTTAGCCATACTCACAACCACTTTATTGGCTTCTGTTTTCAACCGTGACAGCAAATCTTGAATATCAGCCGTTGAGCCTTGTGTGCGGCTTGCCAAAGTACGTACTTCATCAGCAACCACCGCAAAACCACGCCCTGTTTCACCCGCCCTTGCCGCTTCAATGGCTGCGTTAAGGGCAAGTAAGTTCGTTTGTTCAGAAATGCTTTGTATTGACTCGAGCACCGTGCTGATATTATTAGTCTCCTCAACTAAAGAGGTAATATCTGCCGATGCTTCGTTCATTTCACCCACCAAGTTTTCAATAATATCATTGGTTTCTGTTGCAATGACTTTACTCGACGCCACCTTATTACGTACATTTTGTGTCGCTTCCGCAGCATTTGCTGTACTTTTCGACACGTCTTGTGTGGTGGTACTCATTTGATACACAGCAGCGGCCACCATTTCAGTTTGGCTTTTTTGATCTAATACATTTTGCTTCGTCTGGCCAACAACTTGTGTGGCTAATTCAGACGACTCACCCAAACTTCTCACAATATTATTGGTACTCGCTATAATACTACGTAAATTACCAATAAACTTATTGAATTCTTTGGCCATAACGCCAGTTTCATCTCCAGCCGACTCATCCAATTGCACCGTTAAATCGCCATTGCCACTAGCCACTGATTTTAATCGTTCAATAAGCGCATCAATCGGCCGCGTTATAGAACGACCTACAGTAAATGAAATACCCAATGCAAATATCGCCGCAACGATTGATGTTATGCCAATCCACAAAATAGCTGCTTGTTCGTCGTGCTCAGCTTGTAAAGAGGCGTCTTGTGTAAACTGTTGAATATCATTTAATTGTGTAACAAGCTGCAAGAGGATATCATCACTTTTATGTTCTATCTCCAACACTGTACCCATTAACCTCACAACAGGTGTTGTCTGTAAATCAGCCAAAACCTGCATCATGCTATCATTAACAGCAGTGTATTGTGACTTAACATCCAACAATTGTTGATTAACCTTACGAAGTTTGACTTTTGCAACCTCCAACTTTGCCGTGCTAGATGCTTCTCTAGAAAAATCAATAACATGATTAAGTTCTTTCTCTATTTTAGTATTTAACTTAGAAAGACTTCCTGTCAGCTGGTTTAGCGGTTGTGTAAAGCTGCTCTCGCCTTGATCTATCAGTGCTTTATACAAAAGTACCCGTTCAAACAAAATTGCTTGCTCTAATTGGAGTTCTGTTAATTGTGTTAAAAATCGGGTAAGTGGAATATCTTTTTCAGCAATATCTACCAACTCATTGCCTATTTTGGCCATCTGCACAAGCGACAATACGCTTACAATTAACAATAACCCCAATTGCGCAATACCCATTGCATATATTCGGGTGCCAATATTCAATCTTTTCATACACTACGCGACCTATATTTACACTTATGGTTAACAGTGTAGTTACTCAAATTAAATCTTGCGATTTTTCTTCGAAAACGACCCATAATTCCCCGAGAAAAGTAATCATTTTGCTACCCGTCAACTATCCACCAATGCTCAATGCATATTTTTATACAATTATAATAGCCACAGTTTTTGTATTAATAGGTACGCGAGTCATTTTATATTCAGGAAACCTTTGCTAACAATAAAAAGGACATCAATTTATAAGGAAATTAAAATGATCAATACATGCGTTAAAACACTACTACTCATACTCACTATGCTTTTTTCTATCAGTACGTATGCCGCATCCTCCTCACCGCTTAATTGCTATTGGAAAGAAGCATATAACACCGACATGGCACTCGCTGAAACTCAGCATTGCACCAACATCACCGACCGCTTTACCGACGAATTTGAAGTGGCCAGCCGTATGTATATTCGCGCCTCTGACTTTTGTGTCGCAACGAAAAAAACGGGTTACCTGCCCAAGTTGCAGGGAACAATAACCGTTGATGACGATACCAGCTGTTATAACGATGCCGTTTACTTTACGCCTGCACCACCAACCCGAATTGTAAATGGTTTCACACAAACACTGCTTGACTGTCAATGGCAAGCTTTACAGGGTGCTTACGCGCAATATACCTGTCAAAGCACGCCTGACAACACACCCGTTCCTTTTATTGCATCTAAGGTTGCAGTCGGGACGCATTGTCAAATATTCGATAACCCCTCAGTAAATCACACGCTAGAATCTGGCGTGATAAGCACCACCGCAGCGAGCAACTGCCAAGTTGGTCCAGTTTATTTTCAGAAACATCCTGAACAACAAATCATTAATGGTGTCACCGTATCTTTGCAACAGTGTCAGTGGGAAACCGTTAACGCAACATTCAAAGTAAGAAAATGCAAAAATATTAATGATCAAGGCCTCGAACTCGTCGTGTCGAGTATTTTCAATAATCAACAATACGACTCGTTAGAACATGCCAATCAAAGTATACCGAATGGCGAACTAATCATGGATGAAACACTCAACCCACATAACCCCCCAATCTATTTTCGCGCTAACCCTTAACTGCTCACCGCTCACTCTAAGTTACTCAGTGAATGGACTATAAGCCACAAAAAGCCGGCGTTCTCTCATGGGCTTTTTGTGCTATCCACCACGCTCAATATAGAAATCTCTGTTTAACCTCAGGCTTGGATAAGGGTTTTGGAATAGAAAATGTTTTGAAAACAAACTCACGTCCAATTCAATGATGATATTTAGCTCAATATCAAGGCGCTTTTATGCAGTAATAGCGGGCTATTACAAATGAAAGCAGCGCCGAGAGTGAGAAAAATAGCTTTATTGGGCAAATTCGCTTATCCAGAGCTGAGGTTATTTACACCAAAAAATAGGCGATGTTATAAGGGTTATACTCGACACATAACAGGCAAAGTCAGTGATGTGTTTGCAGGGAGAATCACCCTCGTACTTAAGGGGGCAGCTATAACACGGCCAGCCATATGCCAGCATATTTCTTTTTAGTGGTACTTGAGCATAGGTGCTGTATTGCCTACAATGGCGCATATTTTACTCATAAGAAGTCATGCTATGAACGACACCACATCACAACCAACACTCCCAGATCGCCTTTCTATCAACCCACGCAGCCGCTATCACGTTGCGGCGGTGTTTGAGCATGATATTGGTATTAAAATCAATGGTAAAGAGCGCTTTGATGTTGAAGAGTACTGCATTAGTGAAGGGTGGATTAAAGTGGCGTCTCCTAAGGCACTTGATCGTAGAGGCCAACCTTTACTGCTGACTGTCAAAGGCACTGTGGAAGCATTTTATCGCTAAAACTGCCTCTGCCACGATTGTTGCTTGTCAAATGCACCGCAACGATAAGTAACAATCAAATTGCGTACGACTCACCATTTAGATATTTCAATCAGCCTATCAAGTAAAGCGCACCGACAAAAAAAGCCATACATGTCAGCATTACTAACATATACAGCTTTTATTCATAACAAGTTAGGGGGTCTTACTTTCAGCGCTATATCACGCCTAAGGGATACTACCTATGGCTGATGACCACAGCGAAATACACGCGTTACTTTTTGCTCAGTTCTACAATTCGTTTCTACGGTGCGCGTATGCGTACTGGTTTTAAGCTGATTACTCGTTAAACCAATTGAGCCACTGTAGTTATACCAATCAATCGTTTTGAAACCATCTGGTTTAGTGTACCAATAGGTCCCCGTTTCATGCTTATATTGTGAACCAGGACAAGCTTTACTTTCATCTAAAACGCTGCTGCCGGTTACATAACGCGTCATTGGTAGAGGAAAATCAGGTTGGTTCCATAAATGCCCTAACCAAATCGTACCTTGGTAGCCACAATGGCGTTTGGTTTCTGTGTATGTTTGCGTTTCTGTATCACACACACGCACATTACGTACTTCTACATCCCAATACCCTTGCCCACCTGGGCAATTTCTTCTCGCTTCTGCAGTCACACTCGTGAGTGTTACTACCGCGGCAATTGCAGTTAAAATTACTGTTTTCATACCTATCCTTATACATTAATTAAATTTTGGCAGCTTTATAAATTAAAATGTTGACGCTGCTCTTTAGTAAATATGGCTTTAATTTCAGCCAACTTTTCCGAGTCCACAACCACAGCTGGGAAAGCATATGGACTGCCTGACGTACCTAACGTGTTGTCAGGTACTTTGGAATACACATATTTTGATAGACGAGTAACTTCAGATTTTTGATACTCATCTAAGTTTAGAGATTTAACCGCATGCAACAGTGATTGTTGCTTTTGATAAACTTGTAAATTAGCTTGTTCCGATTCAAATGCCTGGTAGTCTGCCAATTGCGCTTCATTCAACACACTTGCTAAACTGGAGCGATATGCCATCGCATTCGTAGACAAGGTATCCAGATACTCTTGTTGATAAAGATCTGTGTCGTCAGGCCCATCATTGGCTAACTGACTAAAACGCTGCCAAGATACAAAATCTTGCGCGGCTTTCTCATCAAGTAGTTTTTCCACAGCCTGCTGTCGATTTTCATCCAAAGCGAGCTGTCGAGTGAGCTGTAGCATCACCGGTTTAACCGAATACACTGCCAGTTGGCTCTTGATGGTTGCGATAGACGCAGCATCAAGCTCGCCGTCATTCTGCTTTTGTTTAGGTAATGCAGTGTCTGTTGTGTGACGCTCTAGCACAACTGAAGATAAAGGCGGCTCAAGGTGCTTAATACGCTCCCTCAACATGGCATTTTCTTGCTTCACCTCATATGAATTACACGTGCTAGCAGGAACATCCTCACTCAGCGCGGTGACTTCATTTACGGTCGGCTCTTTTGATGCGGCTTTCAATAGTGACACGCTAGCCACCCCACCACATAAAAAAGCCACAATTAAGTACCTAATCATTTTATCTCCCTCAACCCCACACTAAGGCTCAAACACTTTTCATACGCTCCGGCGTCAATATCAATATCGCATATCACAATGAACCACCGATGCAGTCAATGGATGTCATCATTGGTTATTTCTCAACAACTGTAAATGCCAGATAACATTTAGTAATATTTGCTAATGAATTATAATGTTTATTAAAATCAATGGTTTAAGTTGTTTGTTTTTATTTAAATAAAGGAAGGAAGTGAGTGAGTACAGGGTATGTAAGCCAGATTTAACATCACCAGATTAGGATAAAAGTGGGGCTTTGGCTCATTGCTTTACAACTCTAAGTAGCAAAAATATCGAATGGAATATGCGCGCAAAGTGTGAATTATTGACATTATTAACCTTTGTTGGTTGGTCAGGTAGCCACCAACAGAGGTTAATAAAAGCGATAGTAAGCTAGTTACTTAAAGCTGCGCTTTGAGATACGCGTCTACTTTTTCTTTGCCAATGACCGAAAAGTGCTTGGTAAGAAAATCAGCAAGGCGCTCTTTTTCGATATCCAGTAAATTTTCAGCAGGCTTAAACTCGGTGCCATCATAATAACGCGCGACAGTACCTTCGCCATCCGGACTACCATGACCGGTATCTATGGAGTCTCGCCATTTTTTAGCATGTTCACTCCACTCTGTCTGATCCACGATTTGTGGCGCACTAAACCATACATTCCAACTTAACACGTTACCATTTTGCAGCATATTGCCCGACGCCAAATTGAAAAAATCCATAAATAACTGGTTAAAATCATCAACGATATCGTGACCTACTTTTTCAACATCGCCAATTTCTACATTTAAATGCGCAACATCCCACGCCTCACCTATATGCTTAGCGAACGCGGGAATATCAAAGTCGTGGCTTTGCCCCTTTCTGAGCGGGAATATCACTTGGTTTGGATCACCCGGCAAAGAAGTTTTCACTACGATTGCGGTCGTTTTTGATAACGGGAATGGTAAGTTCATAGCCTGAAATAAACTTTCTAATAGTTTGAAAGCCTTAGTGGTTTTTGCACTTGGGCTAAACCAAATTTTACCTACTACAGACATATCCGCTGCCATTGTTTTATTCGTTTCATTCACCCAACCTCGCTGGCCAGTGACGGTGACTTCAACGTTTAGCGCACCAAATGAGGGTGAATAAGCCCCCTGTTGAGGACAAATAATGGAATAAACGCGGCCTTCATTGGTATAGCCTATACGGGAAATATCGGGTGCAAACATTTGATAGCACCTGCGTGTATTTTCTTCGTCTTTACGCGTTTCCCAGCTAAATTCTGGCCATAAAACTTCTTGCTGGCGTTGCAATTTATCAATATTCGCCATGTTATCTAGCATATGTAACGATGATAAATTAGGATCTGGATACGAAAATAATGCATTGGACTCTTCGAATCCACCTACCCATCCTGGTGCCGGTTGTTGGTTGTTTTTAATCGTCATGTTATTGGTCCTTGATTGTTAAACAGTCTGTCTTGAAATAACCCTTGTCTTTAAACTGGTTCAGCGCATTATGTAGGCAAGTTTATAGTAGGTGTTACAAAAGCGTTATTACAACAAATTACAATAGGCTTCATTTATACCTCATCACATAAGTCAACTCAGTGAGAAGGGAAATTATTGAAAGAGATTTTAGGAGGGGAAATCGTCTAACCTTTGTTTAAGATAATCAAGAAGTGAGTGAGTGCCAACAATCATAATTTAACACCGGTGTGAGTATAGAGCTGAGGAGCTTTCCCCAGCATTGGTATCGTTACTTAACCTCAGGTTTGGATAAGGGTTTTGGAATAGAAGGTGTTTTATAAACAAACTTACGTACAATCCAATGATGATATTTCTTTCAATATCAAGGCGCTTTTATGCAGTAATAGCGGGCTATTACAAATGAAAGCAACGCCGAGAGTGACAAAAATAGCTTTATTGGGCAAATTCGCTTATCTAGAGCTGAGGTTATTTAGATAGCTTTTTCCAACCCGTCCATACTTCATCATCCGGATCAGCTTGCTGCTTACGTTTTTTCTTACCAGTCCCTTCGGGCTTAGCCATCGGTTTATCTGCTGCAAGTTCAGGGTTAACATCATCAGCCTCAAACCCAGAAATTTGCTCTCGTTCAAGTCGAATTTTGTTTTTCTTTTCAATGATTTTAAAGTGATGATAATCATCATGATCAATCAAAGATAACGCCAGCCCAATTTCACCGGCACGACCACTTCGACCAATACGATGCATATAATCTGCAGGACTTCTTGGCAAGTTAAAATTAATCACAACAGGGAGCTTAGCAATATCTAGCCCTCGCGCCGCAATATCAGTGGCAATAAGTACCTCAATTTCACCTGACTTGAATGCTTCCAACGTACGCGTGCGCGCCGCCTGCCCTTTGTCACCATGAAACACTTTGGCATTAATGCCCTGCTTTTCTAATTTTTGTGCCAAATGCTCACAGTGATTTTTCGCATTGACAAATATAAGCGCTTGTCGCCACTTATGCTGCTGAATTAAGTGCGTTAGCAGGGCCGTTTTTTGCCCTTTGTTAACTGTAAATACCCGCTGTATCACTGTACTTGCATCGCGACTTTGAACTTGAATTTCAACAGGATCAATTAACAGTTTATCTGTCAGTGCTGTTACTTGCTCAGGAAAAGTGGCAGAAAATAACATGGTTTGCTTTTCACTTGGCATTAAGGCCAGCAACTTAGATAACTCATCAGCAAAACCGAGTCCCAGCATGCGGTCGGCTTCATCTAGTACCAAGGTACACACTTTATCGAGTTTTATGGCATTACTGGCAATTAAGTCAAGTAATCGACCTGGCGTTGCCACCACAATGTCACTGCCTCCGCGTAGGTTTTGCATTTGCTTATTAACCGACACCCCACCAAAAACAACCGTGGTTTTAATTGCACCATTAAAATGTGCAGCATAAGATTTAATGCTATCCGCCACTTGCGTCGCCAACTCGCGAGTTGGCACTAACACTAACCCTGAAACAAAATTGCCTTTTTCGTGCTTTGTAGACGTACTTGCTTGCAGTTGTTTTGATAGCTGTTGCAACAATGGCAATGCAAATGCAGCCGTTTTACCCGACCCGGTATTCGCTCCAGCAATTAAATCACGTCCAGCTAACACACTGCCAATCGCCTGTGCTTGAATTGGCGTTGGGGTGGTGTATTCCAATTCAGCTAATCGCGCCAATAAAGGGGGGATCAGGCCAAGGTCTGTAAAGTTACTAGGCGGTGTCGCTAAGGTCATAAAGGGGTCAGCTCAATGCTAAAAAAGTAGCCGGCGATTTTAGCGTATTTTTGAACAGTTTGGTTAGTGTTATCTGTGAAATGAGGCAATTCTTGTAGGTAAGACTAGCATTCTGTTTCACAACCCAGCCATATTCGCTCATCACCTAACCTATCAGCACGGTACGTTTAACGCTTTAAGTATGGCTCACCGCCGATTGCTCAACGGGGCAACCTTGCACGCGACACACCTCTGCGTTGCATAATCGGCAGATCTTTGGTGCATCACTCACATCATATGTCACAGTACGCATTGGTACTTAACCTCAGTTCTAGATAAGCAAATGTGCACAATAAAGCTATTTTTCTCACTCTCGGCGTTGCTTTCATTTGTAATAGCACGCTATTACTGCATAAAAGTGTAACTCCCCCAAAAAATGAAACAGTCCATAAGTAGAATTTTCCATTAACTAAAATAGGAAAATTTACGATGAGCAAAAGCAAGTTTACCGAAACTCAAATTGTCAGCATGACCAAAGAAACTGAATCAGGTATTCCAGTGCCTGAGATTTGCCGTAAACATGGCATCGGCCAAAGCACATTTTACAAATGGCGCTCAAAGTAGGGTGGCATGGAAGCGTCTGATGTTAAACGCCTCAAAGAACTTGAAGAAGAAAATCGTAAGCTAAAAGATATGTTTGCAACGCTTAGCCTAAAGCACTCGACGCTTGAGGATATCATCGCAAAAAAGCTGTAAAAACAAGTAGGCGCAGAGCTTGGGTAGAACATTTAAGATCCCAATTTAACGTCAGTGTCGCATTTGCTTGTGAAGTGGTAGGGCTAAGCCGCTCAGTTTTTTATTAAAAACATAAACGGCCATCAGATGATGAGGTTATCGACGCATTGCTAGCATTGGTCGAACGTCACCAAAGATGGGGGCTGCCCAAACTATTTAAAAGGCTTCGCAACAAGGGTAAACCTTGGAATAAGAAGCGTGTTGAACGTGTTTACAACATGCTAAAACTCAATTTGAGACGTAAAGGAAAACGCCGTGTACCAACGAGAACGCCAGAACCATTAAGT
Organism: Pseudoalteromonas sp. MMG005; assembly: GCF_018101015.1. NCBI lineage: Bacteria > Pseudomonadati > Pseudomonadota > Gammaproteobacteria > Alteromonadales > Pseudoalteromonadaceae > Pseudoalteromonas > Pseudoalteromonas sp. MMG005. The sequence goes on from NZ_JAGJEK010000004.1 coordinate 186,917, forward strand.
GCCCCACTGCAACATAATGAATCTTGGTCAATGGACTTTATGAGTGATGCACTAAGCTACGGACATCGCTTTAGAACATTGAATGTACTCGATGACTTCAATCGACAAGCATTAGCGATTGAGGTTGATACCAGTTTAACGGCTGAGAGAGTGATAAAGTGTTGGTTTAAATGGTTTTTAGATGATTGATATCGCCCTCTAAAAACCTTCTCGTCACTTTTCATAAAGGTTATAAAAGTGGTCACCTAACAGTCGACTTCAAGCTACCTAGATCATTGCTTGACTTGCGCCACTGAAAGAGACTTTAGAATTAAGCTGGTTGAGAGTAGCTTATTGCACCAATACTTTATTCCGAAGTCACAAAAATGTCGCCCCGCACTTTATAAGTGCATATTGAAATTATAATAAACTTGATTTTTTACATAATTTTCAATAACTAAAATTGATTACATACAAAATCTAACAGCGTCAATTGATGAGCTTTCTTTTCTGAATCTCTTACAAGTATCTGTACGTATCGTACTTATTTTGTAGATCATTCACATAAGTTGCATTCTTTTTGTTTTTGCCTTATAAAGATAAAGCTCTTGGTAGGAGCCTGCCGCTCGTCGTTGCAAAGCTTTTGAAGTACTACTTTCTGTTATTTTACTTGCCCAATATTTTTTATTCGGGCTTGTTGAGTGGTTGACGAGCGACGCTTTAAGACAAGCCAGGAGATTAAATATGTTGGACAAAAATACTTACCCATCGACAATTGGTGGTATCAAACGTCAAGCTAAGCAACTCAAAAAATCGCTTAAAGTACCTCATCATGAAGCTTTGAATCTTGCCGCTCGAGAAGCCTCTTTTGAAAACTTCTCACATGCACGCAAACTACTAAAAAATACAAATACTAAAAATTCATCTCACAGCTTGTTTTTCACTGTTTATTGGTATGATGGAAAACGCCTTAACTCTGGACGTGAAGTGCTTGAAATTGAGCTTTCAAGGCCTTTATTAGAAATCGCTACCAAACGAGAACTTAGCCACTCATACGCTCTAGGGCAGTTTAGACTCGCTTCGCCAGATCTCTTCGTTGACGATCACTTTAGCCATTCACAAGAAGAAGCCATAAACAAAATCTGCAAAGCAGTAAGGGTCTTAAGATTTATGGAAGCTACGGGATTAAAACCTAGCGATGATGAAGAAAGCGCTTATCCAGATGGAGATTATAACAACATATTGCCTAACGCCGATCACTCAAGCTGCTGGTATGATCCTGATACAGGACAGTTTATCTTAATTGATGAGCCTTACTGTAGCCCTACTATAGAAGGTAAAAGAGCTGCTTGGGCTAAAAAGCACAATTGGTATTTGCAAGCTTCAAAGTGGGCGGGAATGTATTACCCGGGATATTCAAGCATGTTCGTCGCTACGGACGCTTCCACGGAATACGACTTTCTTAGTTTGATGACAAAAATTGACAACATTCCTCCCCCGATAACCATAGAAAGTTGGGCTGGCATATCTTCTAAAGGACATGATACTTTTTACAGCCCGTTATCAGTTACACACCAAGATAAAAAAAGGGCGGTGGCGAAAAGCACTATATTTAGAGAGCCAAGTAATAAGACACAGCCAATGAGAAGCTGGGGGTCAGCTTACAATGAACGTCGCCCAAATGCTATTATGTCGATTGAGTCACATCAACGAGCGGCGAGGCTAATAAAAGCTATTCAACACTCATCAGCAAGGGCTAGCGGTGTTAGTAAACGGCTATCTTTAGTTAAAAGCAAGTTGGAGGATTGGTTTTTTTCTGAATATGATCGGAGCATTACTGATAAATTCGAGCTTTTCTATTATGGTAACATAGACAAATCTGACCCTTTTTTACTACAGGCCAATTCATCAGAAGGCGTTGTCAGCCTACTACAGGAATTAAAAGATATGTTGCTAGAAGCTTATGTAGATTGTGAGCCCTTGAGAAAGATGATTGAAAAACTCGACACTTCAATTAAATTTACCTCAAAACTTCTATAAATATTACTTGAGGTTTTCCAACCGAAGCCTACGTCCATATAAAATATATGGGTAGGCTTTTTTACCCGATAAGTTTGTACAAATAATGAAATAACTCACTCTAGATTTAACAACATAAAATCATGTACCTATTTCTATTTGAGTTTGGTTTTCTATGGCTATCTTAATCTTATTATCGATAACGGAGTAAATATCTATGTTCTGATCTGGCACTTCAATACTAACTAAAACACTAAATCTTACTCTATTCTGCCAGCGTTCTTCTGCCGTTTTATACTTCCACCACCCCCCTACAGGGAATACCGCTATCGTATGTATATCGGCCAAATCTTGGGCACTACCAGACCAAATATCCGAATGTACAGATCCTCGAGTTCTTAATTGTGCGCCCAAAAACCATCCTTCAGTGTCTCCTTCAGGACCTTCATATTCCTCATTCTTTGCAAGCCCGTTAATATATGCCCTGAAGTTATCGAGTGATTGACCAGGTCTAATAGTTTCAAATCTCAAGCCGTGTGATTGATAACTGTACCTTGTCCGGTAACCTCTTCTACCTGGGTTAGGCTCAATGAAATAAGATAGGGTAACTCTCAGTTTGACTTCAAGCTCGGGAGGCAGGTTTTGAAGTTCGGCCAATGGCCAAGGAAGTTGGTAAAGCTTCATCTGATTGAGCTTAGGATCTGTTGAAGAACTCGCCCCTTGAGGCTTAATAAAAGGCTGGAGTTCCCCTTCTGCAATCAAAGTAAGAGCATGATTAGCACTGAATCGAGCTTTATCAATATTTGGTACACCATAACCAACTGTACGAAGCAGTGTCTCTTTAGCAATCTTTGGGCTATGCTGACCACTCAATAAACCAAACCGTTCTAGCATTCTTGGTGTCCACTCAGCAGAATGCACGATTAACCCTCGGACTGTTTCAGGCCAAAGTTCGGGGTACTCTGCAGTGAGTTGCGCCGCGACTCTAGATATTAAAGCGCATGCAGCACTCGTATCACTCCCTCTCTCAAACGTTTGTCCTACTGTTTTTCCAGATGTCGTTAGTAATGCAACAACATCTTCATTGCTCACTTCAGTTCGGTCCGGTGATAAAAGTCTGTTCCCACCCTCCGCTACTACATCAGGTTTGATTGGAGCATGCCGTCTCCATGACCAATTGACCGAAGAACGACTCGATGGAGCCACATCACCGGCAAGCGCAAACGGAGACCACCCTTGGAAAATGGGGTCATCATTTGTAGTCATATCCGTGTAGGCTCCAACTGTTATCGCATTCCAGGCTTGTGCAGGGTCTTCTATTTGAGCGAGACCAACTTGCTCCCAATAGTCCAGAGCTGTACTGATATTAAGATTATTACCCGCTGATATAACGAACAAGCGTCGTTTCCCGTCCTCCATCCCAGAACAAAACTGGTCTATTTCCGCAGACCATGAAGAAGGCCTCCCGCTTTCCCTTTCGTAATCTGATGTAACTGCAAGACTGTATATACGATTCATATCAGGTCTATCAATTTCCAGCTTATATGCGGTCCCAACAGTTATTGCACCATACAGCATAGGATCATTCCCACCTAGAGGGGGTAATATTCTGGCTGACTCTATAACGTGTGATAAAGTAATAGGCTGATTGTTTAAAGCTACATTCATCAAATCGCCAAATGCAGCTAAACCAGCTTGTAATGAGCCATGATCATTGAAAGGAGCTGCAGGCACGTATTCATCATACTTTGGCCAGCTAGGTTCCCAAGTTACTGAGAATTCATCTCTGCAAACTTTTTGTAAAAGACTATGATTGAAGTTCACCCCAGTATCCAATATAGATACACTTGTTTTAATTCCTTCTGTAAATTGAACTCTATCAGCTATACTTTTCAACCACTCTTGCTGTTCAGTTGGAGATGAATCGATAATTGGTACAGGTGTATCCTTTGCTTTTCTGAGTTCTTCTAAATTAGAGATTAGTTCAGGGGCTTTTTCTAATTCATTTACAGAAGCTTTTAATAGCACAACTGTAGAATTGAAAAAGGTAATTGATGTATTACCTATACGCCCATTGATTCTATTTGCGAGAGTTTGAGCAATTTCATTCGCGTCACCATCAACGGTTTTTTTTAGCCATAACTCCCACCACACTTGGACTTCACGGTTTGTCGGGAACAATTCTGCAGGATCTGTCCAGAAAGATTCTAGGTTTGCTAGCCTTATTTCCTCAATACTATCTATAAGCGTATGGTTTCTAGGAAAGGAAACCCCTTCATCATTATGCTTTCCATCTTTGCTAGGATCTAAATATTGCTCAAGTTTTTTATGGAACGTGCCTCGCCTTTCTTCTGGAATAAAGATTAATGCAACTTCTTGAACACCACTGTGCTTGCAAGTACACAGTTTAAAGTCCCTATTATCTAGGCTATCTAATGGCAGTTTGATCCCAGGTACCCCGATAACTTCGACATATATCCCCATATCCGGTGTTATCGGAGCTTCTCTCTGTTCAGATTGTGCACTATACCGTTCCAATACAGCTTGGTACTGCCTACCAAGTTTAGCCCCATGTTGGCCGCGACTCTGGCCTGGTATACCTGAATTCCTACCCGTTCTCTTGGATCTAAAAGGCTCCTCGACGAAGAAACGAGCTACATCCAAATGTTTCCTTTTCGTCACTACTATACTCCCTATAACACCTGTTTTGTTTATTTATTATTTCCGGAATGCCTTCTAGAAAATGCTTTAAGCAACATATCACTAGTCACTTTTGCATCAAAGTTTAATACTGCTTCTTTCGCCGCATCTTCACAAGAGCGAGTAATCTCGGCTGAACTAAGTCCATTAGCAGCCTTGGAAATTAACTTCCAATCAAAGTCATCAGTACCAAAAAGTGATAAACGGTTTTGTATTAAAAGACATATTTGATCTAATTTAGGCTTTTCAAATTTAATGATGTCATCAAACCGTCTATAAAGAGCCTGATCAAGCAGTTCAGGGTGGTTTGTTGCTGCAATGATTATGCTTTCTGAAGCATCCTGCTCAACAAATAGTAAAAATGAATTCAATACTCGACGAATTTCACCAACATCATTTGGAGAGCCGCGTTGTGTCCCGATCGCATCAAATTCATCAAATAAATATACGGCCCTTGTTTGACGAATATGATCAAAAATCAAACGTAATTTAGCCGCTGTTTCTCCCATAAAGCGAGTGATTAAGTTATCCAAAACTATTGTGTACAGCGGTAATTTCAGCTCTGTGGCCAACATAGAGGCTGACATTGTTTTCCCTGTACCTGGAGGGCCCGTGAACAACAGTTTTCTACGAGGCTGCAGCCCAAACCGACTTAATTTATCTTTTTGACGTTGTTCTAATATTACCTGACCCATTCGTTCATGTATGTCCTCAGATAACACCACCTCATTAATACGTACACTATGTGGGGTTAATTCCAGCAGCCCCTTCAAATCGCTGTTATTCTGTTGAGCCAAATGAACTGGCTTCGAAGATGCAAGGCTAATATTGCGTGTCGAACTTTGCGACTTCTCGACCAAGTTTTTTATATCACTGGCAAGTTTATTGTGTCCCTGCCTAGCTTCTTTGGCAGCAACTTGAAGAGCAATAGAGTAAAAGCGCTGATCGTCACGTTCAGCATGACTTCTTAGAAGTGCTTTTAATTGTTCCGCAGTGGCCATTACTCAATCTCCCTTAGACAGACTGATACTATCATTTTACTATGAAATGTGAACATATAACTACTTAATTTTAGCACCTTGATTTATTCTAGCCCCTTGAGCTAGCCGCCCCAACATTGTTATATATTGTTGTTCTAGATACACCATAGCGCTTGGCAATATCAGTAACCGGAATATTTGGATCTTTCAGCAGAGCCTTTATTTCTTTTATATCTTTAGGTTTCAATTTTGCTTTCCGACCACCAAGCCGGCCTCGAGCTCTTGCCGACTCTAACCCAGCTTTAGTTCTTTCGCTAATTAGATTACGCTCAAATTCTGCAAGTGCAGCAAATACATGAAAAGTTAGCTTTCCTGTTGCACTTTCGGTTTCAATTTTTTCCTGAAGACTTTCTAAAAAAACACCTTTTTTATCAAGCATTGTTACTAATTTTACAAGATCGCTTAGGTTTCTTCCTAACCTGTCTAAACGCCATACTACAAGCGTGTCACCCGGACGAAGAGCCTTTATACAATTTTCTAACTCGATTCTTTCTGCCTTCCTACTTGAAACTTTTTCTAAGTAAATCGTGACGCATTTGGCAGCTTTCAATGAATCCCGTTGTAAGTTTAAGCTCTGGTCGTCAGTAGAAACTCTAGCGTAACCAATCCGTTGATTCATGAACTATTTATTTACATTGATTATTTTACGAGTATTTTAACACTTTATAGTTAAAATCGCTTGCATATTATTTCTGTCACTTGAATGTCAATCAAACGACCGTTTTCTTTACACTACTTTTTTGTATGATCGAGTACCGTTTTGATAGCTGATACAAACCCTACTTCAAATACCTTTCTTCCATGCTGATTTCTGACTGAGTGATCTTTAGGGTCTTCTTGCCAGCCATTATTTTCAAATGTTGCTGGCGATATTGCGTTCTCGAGAGCATGTAGCTCGGCGCTTGAGAGTGGTATTGCTGGCAGTAACTCTACCTTTGAATTGGAATTACCTCGAAGGTGAATAGATTTATCAATGATGATTGTGTCTTTGTTGAGTGACTTAAGTAACCGAACTTCGCCCCTTAACTGTTTGAGTTCCGCTAGCATTAAGCCAACTTCAGCGCGAACTGAAGGCTCATTTATTAGCTTTAGAACATCTTGAGGCTGCTCTACAGGTGTGCGACCAAGCCTTTTGTGATTATGTGTACACTGCCAAGAAGCTATCAATTGCCTATATTCATCACCATTTTTATTGCGTATTGCCTGTTCAGAAGGGCCTCCACGCGCTTTGGACAGCTTGCCTATCGTAGCGATGGAAAAGTCATGACTATTGCGCTCTTGCTGCTCTGCGCATATTTGATGGATAAGCTGAAGCGACCTTTGCTTTCTGGTACCCAACTGACTCGATAACGATTCAAATAGACTATCAGGTGTCATTTTCACTCTCCTTGTGTCGTATATGGGTTTAGGTAGCCAATTAAGTTCGCTGATTTACTCATTTCAGTTTTTACGTACTCCCCGATAGCATTTGGAAAACCGATCTCAGCCAATGAATTTTGAGATTCAACAAACTGTATGGCTTTGTCGAACGAACCCACTCTATTTTCAATGAGGAGCATGATTTGATTACCTACTTTAAGCTTATCCTCATCAGGTAAATACAACATCAGTGGATCTTGGCCATTTGCTCTCAACATTAAGTCTATCGCTTGGCCACGCTTAAGCACCGCTTTTGATGCATCGTAATAGGGGTAAAGTGCTGCGTTGCGGCATACGACTTCCAACTGAGTTAGTTGGGAGTTGTCTTCAAGCTGAGCAGTTACATCCGAGAAGCCACTTTCACTGAGCAACTGTAGTTTAGTTTCATCAGTGCTATTCATTATCTGAGTTGATTGAGCAATTAACCGATACGTAGCATGCATATCATTCATCAACGCATCGACCTTTGTTGCTTCTCTCTCATATTCAAATTCAGCTGCTTTTAAATCAGCCTCTCTTGTAAATGGCTCCTTAGCATCCATTGCTTCAAATTTCACTTGCTTCAATGCATCTAGGTTAGCTTCAAAAGCGTTATGACGTTCGCCCGCCTCACTGGCTTCAAAGCTAAGGTTATTAAAATGAGCAATAAGACCAGGCATGAATGCGGGTCCAGTAATAAACCAACGGCATCTTACGCAGTTTTTTGCGTTGCCTTGAAAATCCCTTGGGGTAGGAGCAAAGCTGCACGGCGCATTACCAAGCTTGGCTGTTTGTTCGCCGCCATTGTCACATTCTTGGCAACCAACAGGGCATATCCCTTTGTCCATCACTTGCCAGCTAACCTGTGAGCCCGCATTCACAGCTCGCAGTGCTGAATCATCATTAAATGCAGCGCCTAACTTCAAATCATTATATTCGGTGTTAATCAAAAACTCTTTGAACTGTTGCTCCGACGCTAAACGTAACTTATCTTCAGCTTCCGACATCACCTTTTTCATATATGCCTGACCAATTTTGGTGTAGTACAAAGTCATGATGATGCGGCTGTGCCCAGCAACTAACTTTGACAGGACGGGGATTGGCACACCACCTTCTAAAGCAAAGCTAGTGATCAGTGACACTCTTAAAGTATGCAATGGAAAGTATGTGCTGATGTAGTTTCGAAAAGTGCCATGACTCGGTTTTACAAACTTTATCGGCCTATTATCTGTAAGCATTTCCCTGCGCTGTTCGCAGCGCTGCTCTAGCTCAGACAAAAGCTTAAACCACAGCTTCGCAGGCTCCTTATCACTTATTGGGCACTGAAAATCGAATTCTGAAATTGAAGAGCGATGTCTAAATAAAAAGCAAGTTGGTATCATCTCTTCCAATTGCGCTTTACTTTTTATGTCCCCTAGATGCTTGCGTTTTAGTTCCGACCATTGCATTGGCCTCTCAATTGGGTTGTACTTTTCTTGCCAGTTCCTTAGCAGCTCAAGCCACTTCAAAACTCGCTCATGTTGCCATGGAATGGTGTAGCCTTTTGATAATCCATCTTTCAGAATATCTGAGGTCTTATTCGTATTGATAAAAAGCGCACTTGAGTCACCTTCTGCACTTTGAATGCGCCTAAACACACCTCTACCTATTGAATAACGAGATAAGTCCAATTTAGTGGCTGGTGCTAACTTTCCTGTATTTTTAACCCAAGAACCATTTTGATACCGCCATAAATCAGCTTCACCTGAGTCTAACCAGCGAACTTGTGCTGTTCTCAATGGCAGTTCTAGCTTTAGATATAAAGCAACCGCTGAAGCAGGACACCACAATTCATACACTTTTTTATCTTTGTACAGGGTTATGCCACCATAACTTTTTCCTTTGGGAATGATACGCTCACGCCACACACAGTTTGGATCAGCATAGTCAATATCGGTTGGTGTCACTTCAAACCAATCACCCCCATATTTCCCTTGGCTAATCGCATCTCCTGCTTTTTGTGCCCATACCCAATCTTTAAACGATTCCGCTTTTTCTGGGCAGATGATCTCTCGCAGTTCTTGAATATACTTGTAAGGGAGTGGAGTTCTGACTGTTTCAGCCACTTCCAATCCTGTTCTACGCTTTATCGAGAATGGATTGCGATACTTATGCGGAATAGTAAGGTTGCCGAAGTCATCTTCCACCCCAACCAAGTCCTCCAAGACATAAGTAAGAAACTGCTGAAGGTAGTTGTTATAAGTTATCGCTTGGCGTTTTCCAACGGGATCTATGTACGATTTACTTGGTTTTATAGCCTCTTCAAAAAAGTCTGGTACGGGTGTACTCCTATCAATAAATGTTAAAGGGTTACTGGCTAAATTTAGTGGTACCATGAAAGATTTATAGAACCGATTCAAGGCATTTTTCTTTGATGACAAACCTTTGTGCTGCCTTGCTAACCAGCGGTTAGATAACTTTGCCCAAGTACGATACTCGTCACCATACATGTCAGTTAACCACTGAAATGTAATGTCTTCGGTGATCCCGTTATTGGGTGAATAAGGCTTACTAATCATCACCTCCCTCTACAAGATAGCCTCGCCCTGAAAGTAGTTCTTGTGGATCAACATCGTCGAACCCTTGAGCTAAATAGTTACGCACTACTGGTTGCGTTTTTTCAGCTGAAGCTAATCGCTTATCGGCTTCCATTAACATACTAGATACTTCATCGAACTGCGGCTCACAGTACACAAGTTGCGACTCGAGACTTGAATGATGGAGTGCGTTTCGCCTCACTAAAGGGTCTATACCCGCGTTTTTGAGCCGCTGCCCATACGCATGCCGATGGCCATGAGGGCTTGTACCAGACAGTTTTGACGGCGTTAAACCGATGCTTTTTACTGCTCTTTGATGATTTTGATAATATGCAGTGATTGAAAGTGGCTGACCTGCCTGTGGACCTGACAAAGAAATAAATGCAAATGGGTGATTGACTGGTATATGCCTAAGTTGTCGAAGGTAGAGCTTCCAAAACGCATAAAACAACTCTCCAAAAATGAGGGGAAACCACTGCACATGAATGTATTTTTCCTGCTGATTATCTAGTTTTTTTACTTTCCAACCAGCGCGGTAAGTTCTGTCTGCTGATCGATTTCTTGGTAATAAGCCATATTTGGTTTTTAAATAACCTTCTCTGGTCTTAGCTTGACCATTCGACTTAACCTGCCAGTCATGCGGGGCTGTACCCTCTGCTGGGTGATAGATGCGTACCAACGCAACTTGTTTGCCTGTTTCTCTTGCTATTACGGGGTCTAAAGTGACATCTTGAATGTATAGGTGAAAAGGCTCACTCATGCGTAAACCAGAACCGTTTAACAGCAAGGTGATCAAAATATCTCTTAAGTTTAGTCTGGTACCGAGATTGCTGTCATACCGATGACCGTAGTTTGAAAACCCCTCAAAAAGTAATTGAGCAAAATACTTTTCCGGAAAGATTTTTGGGGCTTCAATACGCGCTGTTTTAGATTGTTTGGCATAATCAGGTCTATATCTGATCTCACCTTTATCAGGAAGCTGCCAAGTATGTGCTAGAAAAGCACGATTCCTTTTGTGGTGCCAAGCAGCCCAATTGATCCGTTCATCGTAGCTTGAAGTATCAGAAATACTCAAAAAATTCTCAAGCTCTCTATTCTCACTCAACCAATCAGAATAGTTAGCCAGTGAGTTTATGATGGCATTTGCGGTGGTCACACGACGAGGCATCCAAAATAACATGCTAGGATCTAACCCATCTGTGCCTATGGTTCCGCTATAGAGCTGCTGAACAAATACTTTGAAAAACTCTTTTGGAGTCAGTGCTAATTGATTATTTGCATCGAGGAATTGAATAAATAATTTTAAAGCCGTTACTTGCTTATCAAGCCAACTTTGACTTCTTACATGAACGTGATCAAGCAAATAGGACAGGTGAGATTCAACTACCCCCTTCTTCAGTCAGTAATACTGGTAATTCTTCATAGACACCAGCATTACTACGGTAAACTTTGGCATTCAAACGAACGATATCCATTTGACTGACCGTTTGATTATTTGATGATACTTTTACTTAGTACATTATTTGAATTATTGAAAGGAAAAGAGCTTACTCAATGAAAGAATAAGCTCTCAAGATTAGGTTTGATTATAAATATTAAGTATGTATATCTTTATTGTTCACCCACAAAAAAATGTGACCCCGCAATAAAGTTTCATACTGAGCGGGGCTGTAGGGTTTGTAATTTAGTTTGGAAATTTGAGATTGGAAAATAAAGATTCATACTCAGTTTAAGTAGCTTCTCTGTTCAGCTCAAATTTCAAATAATAAAGTTTCATCCTTTATTCAGTTTTTCCCAGAACCCTTTCTACTCTCAGCAACTGTTTTCCTTTGAAATCTTTATCAGGGTACTCTTTATAGTCAACGATTCTCTGCTTGTAATGAGTAAGACTTTCTTTAATGATTTGCAGATCTTCATTTGTTAAATCTAGCATTTTTCATATTCCTTTAATTATGACCAATAGTTCAGTATGATCTTTTTTGATACATTTTCACCTTCATCAACGATATAAATCTTTCCGCACATACTTCCAGAAATTGGCACACATGTCCCTCTGTTACTCTACCTAAGCAACCCTCTAACATAAATTCTGGGTATCACCTAGAGCGTGAAAGTCTATTTGATCCATGAAGCTTGGCTTCCTGCACATTTAACGCCTCGTATCACCCTAAACATAAGCATTCCCCCCACTAAAGGAGCATTTATTAGCAATAAAGCTCCATACACTATTTAGTCCCATGAAAAATCTGAAAAATCATGATCAAGTGGCAACCTAGTTTTGTGGGCGTAGAGCTTTCTTAACAATACATCAACAAAGGGGGAATTTAGTCGATTTCTTCTGCGAATATTCATAGAAAGAGTTTGATTGCCTTCAGCAACCCTCATACTTATGCCTTGTCTGTTATCCATAGTAACATTTATCAAGGTCTTACATATTGAATCTAAAGACCTTATCTGGAAGTTATGATTAGTCTTATCAACAAGCTTATCAAAGAGAACACTATACTTTTCCATCCATCCGGGAAGAAATATAAGATTTGGGCATTCCTCTTTTTCAGCTTCAAAAATAGCCTCTCCTTGGTCATTAAAAACACATATGTCCAATAAATTTAGATTAACATTGAAGCTTTTTGAAAAATCAAAAATTACCACGCATCCATCTATTCGCCTTGTCGAAATCGTATAAAATTTTGATAGAGAGTTAACCTCTGTTAGGCTTCGGTGTTCTTCATAATCTAATTTGTCTTTATTATCCACATTGACTACATCGAATGGTACCAATAGAGCTTCATTTAATTTTCGGTTACCATTGTCTCTTACTATCAGATCGCAAGACTGTTCTAAAAGAACGTAGCTTTTGTTTTTGTCTTCACTATATACTTCAAACGTATCGCCACAACGGAGAGGAGAATGAATTCGATTTAATGATGTAGCATCTGTCCAAATTTCACCTTCTCTTAACTTCAGAAATAATTCACCTGGTTTATAGTTTTGTTTGAAATATTTATAAGGTTCTCTTTCTTCAGCGTTTTTCGGCTTAAATTCGATCTTTTGAATACCTCTGAGCCTTCTCAAAGCATCAATTGTGTCAGGACTAGATTTTACAATTTCATGCACCGCTGAAGACTGCTTTAAGGAGAATAGTCGGTGTAACACCTCAAATTCAGACGCGCCTTCCTTTAGAGTTCGGTGAAATATAGAACCATCAAGCTCATATACTGAGTGCTGATTAAGTTGATTATTAATCTCATCAATACACTTCTTCATTTCGTTTGATATGGAGGATGCTAATTCACAGCAAAGCTTTCTTATAAATGCTCGTTTTAATAGCTCAGGTGCCTTAAAGCCTATTCCAGAACCACCGCCCTCATCATTAAAAATGGATTTCGAAAGCACAGAGAAAGTATGATGTGTAATATTGTCCGGCAGTTGACTTATTACCTCCAATCTTTGCTCTTCCTCGGCAGAGCCATGCAAACAATTATGGGTAAATAAAACACAATACTGAGATTCTGACTTATTCTTAAGCAAAAATTCGATTATATATTTTCCTTCATCTTGAGCTCCACCATCTTTCGAAAAGTCTAAATCAACGAAAAACAAAGTGTTTTTACTTTCGATAAGTTTATCTTTTCTCTTATTCCAGCTGGTTAATGACATCGCCTCAAAATTGAAATGCTTTTCAAACAACTGGCAAAAGCTCTCAAAAGACTCCTTATTTAGGTCATCTTGAGTACCATCAAGTTTTGATAATATACTCTCTATAACAGTTGTATCTGTTGGAAGCTGGTTTTTTATAACGGGTAATGGGGCTGAGAAGTCGATATGTTCAAGTTCAGGAAACTTTTCCAATTGATCAGTATCGTTATTTTCTCGCAATACGTTAATTTGTTCTTGCAATCGTTCTAAGCTTTGGCTTTGCTGCCCACCTTCCTTAAAGAAGTCATCTATCCAAATGACATTTTTTATATTGGTTGCTTTGAATACACTTTCTTGAAATTGTTCTACGGCTGTCATCAATCCATGGCCTCTATCAAATTTATTGCAAACTTATATCTTCTACCAAATTCATTTCTTTCTTCTAGTAAAGTGATAGAACACCCTCTTTCTCTAAGCAGGGTGTCTACAATAAACAACCCAAGCCCTTGTCCGTCTTTCTTATCACTCGCAAACATGTCAAATAACATGCCTTCCAAAGCTGGACGAACTCCTTTCCCTGTATCCCATATAGTTAATAAATTATTGGTAAGCTCAATGTGAATTTCTAATTCGTTTTTGGGGTAATGAGTAGCATAAACTTCTAACCAATGTTCAGAATTCCGGACTATGTTATCGACTACCTGGAAAAATTTACCTCTATTAAACTTAATAGAGCGCTGTGGCCCCTCTGCATTAAATAGAATCTCAATTCCTTTATCTCTAAAATAGTTCACTCTCAGATCTAAGTAATGCTCTATTTCATCACCGACATTGAATGTTTCTAATACACTTCTGTGTGCGCGAACTAATGGATCCAGGGAGCTAATGGACTTAGACAGGACCTGAGTATCCCCCCTGATAGATAGAAGGTTCTTAGTTAATAACTGGTCTTTGATACCTAGCTCTTTTAATCTAGATAGAGCCGCATTTAAATGAATGTAGATATTATTGACTTGAGAATTTGCCTCGTGGGCCAGGGCCTGTGCAGATAGCCCTATCGCTACGTGATCATAAAATGCTTTTATCTGTTCTTCATAACTTTCTATTTCGAATTTCAGCTTCTCTACTGAGATAATATGCTGTCCTAACTTTGTAGTAAACTCTTCATATCCAAGTGCATACTCGTTAAATTGTGCTTCCAATTCTTCAGTTTTATTTTTTATCTTTTCAATTTGTGCTGTTAAAGCCGGATCATGAAATAAACTCTGCTCATTTTCGACTATTGCTTTATCTAAGTATGCCTTCGACTCGTTAAAAAAAACGTGGGCGCTATTGTTTCTTTTTTGTACATTCTTTCTGACACTTTCAGCTCCTCGAGTCAAACTATCTAATTCTATAATTGCATGTTTACCAGAATAGCTTTCAGGCTTATCCGCTTCTTTTTCATTACAGTGACGAATAAATTTTAAACTTGCTCTTCTGCTATAGTTTAAATACTTGTTTATAGAACCAATTATCTCCTGACATAGGATATAAAAACTATAGAAAGCCTCATTTTCTATAAAGCTCTCTCGATCTGATTTTTCTTGAAGGCCAGGGTTATTCTCCCACGTTAAATTTATATAACCTGCAGTATTCATTGGTCGTAATGAGTAAGAGCCACTACCGCTAGTCATATCGTCAGCTAAACCTAGCCAGTCACTTCTTTTTGAGCCAATTCTAAAGCCATCTCTATATGCAGCAACACCACCTGTTAACTCTTGAACTAACGTCTTTGTTTCATTGAAGGTGAGCTCTTCCAGCTGTAAGTTATTCTTTTTAAACACAAACTGATATATCTTTCCATCGAAGTCACCAGGGTGAGTAAAGTTAGAGAGAAGATCATCCTTTTTCTCCCCCATATTTACCACATTCTTTTTTAGTCGTTTACTTGTTCCACTAATATCATTAATTTCTATCTCTTTATAGAACTTAATGAAATACGAACCATCGGCTTCATTTTGTTTATATTCTGAAAGAGCCTTATCTTTAATTAGATATTCGAAGAGCTTTTTGCCCGAATCAGCCATGGCAAACTTCTCGAAATAGCTCTTATCGTTTGAATCCGCTGGTGTAAAATTAGTTAATTTTAACACGCCTTCAGTAATGACTTTTCCACCTTGAATTTTGAAATCAAACTGACTAGCACATAAAGAGTTTACCTTTTCATCAACCACCTCTAACTCATGCTCTATTCCTTCAATATTAAGAAATACTTGAAAGTTCTTTAAGTGGCCGAAAGGTGAAACCATTGATGAAAGTTTATATTTCAGCTTTGTTAGATTCTTTTCCTCTCGCCAATATTCGATGTCGCTCAGGCCCAAAACTTCAATTTCAGTTCCGCTTTTTTTCTTTGGCTCTAGTTCAACTTCATAAATCGCGACTGAATCTAACGTACATCCTTGCTTAAAGTGACTCCAATCAAAGTAGACCTGCAAGCCTTTCCCACCATGCGAGTTATGGGTATTTATTCTGCACAATTGCCCCAATTGCATCGAGCCAAGACGACCAAGCCCTTTGTCTCCTGTATAATTACGCTCATGCTTATTCGTTTTTTGGCCTAAAGACTTTGCTAGTCTTTTTTCTGAATGACTTATTGTTAACCAGCTCTGATTAATAATTGAGCGACTCATGCCATGCCCATTGTCACTAACGGAGATTTTTCCTTTATAAGTAAATCCGTTCACAACCTCTTCGTAACCAGTTTCTATACTGACTTGACAATAATCTGCATCAGCATCGAACGAGTTTTTTACAAGTTCTAACAAAGCTATTTCAGGTCCGCTGATTAATTCGGCCCCTAGCTGGCGAACAACATGGGCATCTATTTTTAGTCGCAGCTCATCGTCTTGTTGCTTTTTTTCTTCAAGAGCATCGCCATCCCTACTCATTTTATTTCCTCATAATCAAAATTGACTCTTTACCCATAGTCGACGCAATTTTATTTCTCTTCGCCATTCTTTTAGATGGAATTTCGCGTTCCAACTCGTGTACAAAATGACATCCATGAAACTCTAAGAGTTCTCTCATTATTTTGTCTAGCGGTACCTCAATATTAGAAATTCTGCGATTTCCAAGCGTCCAAATCATATAGGCATCTTTCCTAAGAAATTCCAAAGAGTTTATTAATGCCTTATCAAGGTCAAATATAAACGCGATTAATTTTTTTATATTCTCTGGATTAACCCGTTCGATTTTTTCAACACACTCTACCAAAGATGATGAACGACTTTTAATCACCTCAAATTTGTCTTTTGAGTCTTTTCTCGAGCCACCCAAGCTCATGGAATCAATAGCACTTTGATGGGCGAGTAAACCCTTCTGGGTCAAGTTATCGATGTCCTCGAGGTCAATCCATTTCAAAGGAAGGTATGAAAACTGTCCATATGTAACAGTGGTTTGGTTATCTCCATAGGGAGGGGAACTAACCAATAAATCACACAAAGTTGAACTTTTTAATTCGCCGGCAGTATCAACATTTTTGATTAAGACATTACTGACTGAGACTGAAGTTTTGAGTACTTCATTGTCACTCAATACTTTCTTTTGTTCAGCTAACCCCTCAATGTTCTTACTTGCTTTTTTCTCAAACACCTCTATTGCAGATGTTATAGATTCCATCTGTTCATCTGATTTAATATGAAGCTTATAGGTAGAACTTCTAGAATTGCATACAGCCCTAACAGTACTAGCCATTGCAAGCCAAAATATCTTTCTAGCCCATTTGGATGGCTCTGCTTTTATAGCCCGATAAATAGCACTAAGCTCTATTTGAATGTCAACTAAAAACCACTTATCAATACCATCAAATTCGACAGCAACCTCAGTAGATGTATCATTTTTTATCGAGTTTAGAAGTCCTTCAAACTTTTCATGCAGTCTTTTTATATATAACGGTCCACTTTTGACCTCACACGCGAGAATTGCCAGCGGATTAATATCTATACCAAGAAAATCAAGGCCTCTACACATAGCTTCTCCTAATGTAGTGCCTGACCCCACAAAGGGATCAAAAACTCTCTTTACGTTTCGATCTTCAGCAAGTACAGCATCAATTAGCTCCCCTTGCATCTCAGGAACCATCATTGCAGGATATTGCAATAGACTATGACAATGATGCCTTTTTGAACGACCTTTAAAAGACCAGTAAGCTTTATCTTCCATTGAGTACTCCTCAATCCGATTGAGTAGCCCTTTATCACTGTCTAACATTTCATAAATCCAATTTGTCAATACCATATGAGTTTATTATATCAGCATTCATCCTATCACTCCAGGTTGTTTTAAAATTAACCCACAATAAAAGCACTTTATTTTCAAAAACTTGTAACTTTATTGGCATATTGAGAATTATGAAACCTTAAAGCAAGGCTATGCTATCGAATATCTCACTTTATTGTGGATGAGAGCATACGCTCAGCCCACCTATTCACATCTTCCTCACTCAATCTACCTTCATTCTTTGAAGGTTGATGCGACACACTTTTGTGATTGCCTTCACCGACCAGCGCATCAAAATATTTCTTTGGCCAACTGAATTGGTTGCTGAGCAATCTTCTTTCTATCTCAGGTATAAAGTCTCGTAACTTGCCTTTTGGCTCTAATGCTCGCACTGAGATGACTTTGGTGGCAATAGAAGCTTTGCCATCTGAGGTATCCACCTCTAATAAGAAATAACCTTCGTTTTGATGTTCAATCATTACAATAGCCATACATCTAGGCGAACCATCTACCATAAGGTGACTCTCACTGCGCCCCACTTCTGGCAGCTTACGAACGATGGGCTTATTTTGTTTAACACCATGTTCTTGTTCTAATATCTCCAGCATTTTGAAGAAGCTATCGAATTTATTGAGATATAAGTGAGCGTTGTCGGTTTGGTCATCTAGGCCATCGACCGCTGCTCTGGGCATATCGCCACGGGAGTTCGGGTCATCGGTGCTTACGTTTGGAGGTATGGTGCTGGGTTTGTCTTCATCTTCTTTACCAGAAGAGCTATTTCGGGCTTTTGCGTAAACTTTACGAGTGCGTGGGACTCTGTTGTATATTCGCTGTGTCGCATCACAGAATATCAATGCAGACTCATTATTTTCGCTGCCATCACTGTTGTCATCAATTTCTCGCTGTGTAGGCAACTGTGGATAGGTACCGCCTTTTCCTTTGCCTGAGCTTGGTTTGTTTTCGGTAGCGCTTGGATGTGAAAAGCCTATATCCGAAATATCAGGGAAGAACAAACCATCCAATAATTCTATTCGGTTGATAAACCAAGTCCTTTCATCACGTGACTTCCAGCCTCTTGCGGCGACTTTTACACCCTTGAGCTGAGGCGGGTCAAATCGAAACGTCCAACGTTGGACATTAGGTGCGGTAACTCGCTCTTGCGAAAAATACTGATAAATACTGTTAAATGCATTTTTAATGTCACTGTTTAACAATAACCAAGCAATTTGATGTCTAAACCCTTCATTATCAAACAGTACTTTTGGGCACTGTGTTGTCGGTAAGGCGTTGATCACGAGATCTAAAGGAAACTCTCTATCATCGTTGTTTGGGTGGTGGTCAACGTAAAACTCTAAGTCGAGTGCACTGTTAATTAATGCGGCGTTTGCCAGATAGTTGTTTGTAAAAAATAAGGCTCTGGCCAGCTCCAACTGTGGTAAATAAATGGTTTTGCCTGCACTTTCAAACACAAAGCATTTTTGCGATTGCTCTTCGCTCAGCTTATACGTCACTAAGCCGCTGTCGCCCACCGTGGCAGTTTGCCAAAATGCACGATCGGGTAAAGCAAATTTAATCGGGAAGCCTGGAGGGATGGCATCAACTGTTTGGTTTAGTACGACTTGTCGGCTTAAATAGGGTAGCTGGCTAAACTTAAGGGCCTTGCGAGTGGACTGCTTAAAACGAAGGCCAATATCCCACGTTTTGCGGTTATTGTATTTAAACAGATTGCCTATCGCCTGTATTCTGGCGTTGTCTGGTAGTGTTTTAAATCTATCAACTTGGTTCATACTTTACTGCAAATCCTAGCAATTGCGACGCGAGTGGTCGGGTCCTTTTCTCGTTTAGCCCTGCCATACGTTCAATTCGCCAAGTTCTGAGTATTTGATGTTTTGCAATACAACGAATACATGCCACAGCGATACGACGGCATTGGTGTTCCTCTATAGTTTCACAATATTTATTAAAAAACAATTTACATAACGGTAACTTTTCTAAGTGTTTGATCTGAGACAAAGGGATGTGTGCATGAGTAACTAGCCAAGTTACCGTTCGGCGGCTTGAGCCAAGCTGAGTTTCTGCTTTATTAATTAATGAAATAAGTTGCTTTACATACTTTTTATCTCTTTTTGACCAGTCAACTCTGCCTACTTTTGCAATTTTTGGCTTGACTGAGCCTTGATTAAATTGCATCAACCATTGTTTATCATGCCGATATAACCATGTGTAAAGGTGAGCAAAACCGTTTTGCCTCGCACCTTTAACGCCAAACTTAGCCACAGCTTGTTGCCACTGTGCGCGACGAGTTTGGTCAACAACCACGGGCTCAGTGCTCGATGGCATTTCATCGTATGGGGTGTGCGGCAATGCTGATGCAGTACTGAGTATGTTCGCTATATCCAACTGCTGTTCATAACACGCTTGCCACACCAATAGGTGCTGAAGGTAGCTAAATGATTTTCTGTGCTTTCTAAACAAACACTTCAACCAGTTAGTGTCTTCTGTCTTGTTTATATCGAGCCCAAAACTTGCAAGGGTATGGCTGCCCCAATACCCTAAAACCAATTGTGCGATCAGCTCATGTTCAATATGTTTACCCCTAACAAACCCCAGCTGATAAGCCAAGTGATGATAAAAATAACGCCATTGCAACGGATGTATATGGCAATCAGACAAGTCCAGTAACTGCTGCGCATATTCCGCTAGTAGTGTGATTTTGTGGTTTGTTTGATTTGGAATTGAATGCAAAAGCACATGAGGGCTTAGCGCAATAAATTGCTGCCTATGTGCCTCGCTGATCAATACCGGGCTGTTGATTAACTGCATGCCATGTTCCGCGCAAACAGATAGACCTGGCAGTTGCCAGCGCCGTGCCCAAAAAGGTTCTCCACACTGTTCTATCTGCGCTGTTACGCACAATGGGCAGTAACGCAGGTAGTGTGGGCTTTTAACTTTAGATGCGGCTTTGCCTAGCTGTACTTCTGCCGAGTGCCTGCAATCAGTCAGCAACTCATGTTTAGCTTGAGCTGCAATGTTCGGGTGCACAAAAGGAGAGTACAACGGAAAAAGCGTATGCCCCTGCAATAGCTTGTATGGCGTTAAATTAGCGTTACCTTGATAATGAGCGGAGATCTGCGATAAATGCCCTTGAAAGGCTACTGAGGCGATTATTTGACGATTTTGGAATACCTCATCAAGCAATTGCTTGGGTGACGTGATACCTGCATGTACGCCGTACCTTGCGATGACGCTATACAGCAGCTCATCAGGGTAAGGTACGGGTAAATAGGCCATGCTACACGCTTTGTTTAAGCCAGGCGGTCATATCAAAAACCTTTCCTTGTTGTTTGTAGTATTGGTAAAGCTCACTCGATTGCTTTTTGTGTTGAGAATAGCCAAAACGTAAATCGTCACTCGGCAGTGTATGCCAGTCTTTTAGCTTGATGAGTACTGGCTTTTCTTTGGGCTCCCCCACTTCATCTGGTGCTTGCTCATACCATTCAAGAACGAGTGGAATAAGCCCTCTTACCTGTAGGTTTGGATGATCTTTAATGGCTTTTTGCACTAATGGTACCAATAACTCTGATTCACACCCCATGCCTAGCAAGAGGTTATAAAGCCTCATGGCCTCTGAGTCGCTCGCAAAAGGGAGTGTGTCTGACTTAGCAGCGGCAACTTCGGAGATCTGTTGGCTAAGCTCCAACAACCGCTTATCAATCTCTTTGTATTGTAAGTCTGAATACTTGGCGATGCTCCTTGCTTTACCAGACTTGAGCGCTTCAATCATGGGATGGATCGGCTGCAATTCAGACTCATATACCTTTATAAATAGTTTTGAAGATAGCCGTTCAACGCCAGTAATAATGGCACGTAATTGTGCAAGCACAAATAGCTTAACCACAATATCTAACACACCTTGAGACAGCTCAAACCAAGTATTGCGGATCTCTTCGGTGAGCGGTTCATCGCGGTGAATAAGCCACTGGTATTGCCACAGCTTGTCTGTCAACAACCGCCACTCTGTTGGCTTTGGTTTACCTGTTGCTTTATCGATTCGATTTTTGTGCTGTGGCAGGGGCTCCCACACCATAGAGCCAATGCCAGTACTGCGCCTTGCAGACTGCAACTCTAGTTCGAATATGGGCCTTGCTTTGGGAGTACCCACTAAAATCACCGGCACACCAATAATATTCACCAAGGCGACAAAAAACTCGAGCATGCGTTCTTGCCCTTCTTTTTGCTTTCGAGCCAACCTTTGAACTTCATCAATCACTAACACGCCTATAGCATATTGATTGGCGACTTGTCCCATAAATGCTAAAAGCACTTCGGGACTATGCCGCTTATAGCAATACCTTTCTGTGAGTTTAGTATTTAGATGCTTATCAACCTCTTGAAAGAAATTTAAACATAGGCTTTTTAATGACCCATCCACGGGGCATTCGATACGCAAATAGGTAAGCTGGTACGTATTATATTTTTCGTGATAAATCGCTTGTGGGTAGGTGGCTAATATTCTTAGCACGCTGGAGCTTTTACCACACCCAGAGCAACCGATAAGTGACAAGCAACGTGCCGTAGAGGGCGCTTCGGCAAAACGAAAACTGCTTATATCGCCCGTCATCAAGCGCTCGTAACCGTTTTGCAAGTGTTGCTGTAGCTGGCCAGTTGCAATATTTCTGGCTACATAGCCGCCGCGGATCATCAGCGCTATTTTTTCCTCAAGCGCCACATGCATCGAAAGCGGTTGAAAAAAGTCATCAAGCAAACCACATAACTCGTGAGCACGCTGCCTTGCGTCTAAATAACCTGCCGCTGGGCTGTATTTTACTTTACCCTCCAGCTTAGTTTTCAGCTCTTCTATTTTACTCACTCTTGGCAGTGCTTCAATAAACGGGTTGCCTTTGTAACGCTCGATCTCAGATTCCTGATACACCGCACGGAAGATGTTAGAAGGCAAAGTCATGCGTCGTCATCCTCCTTAAACAGCTGATCTGAAAAGTCAGGAAAGTCCAAACCCTCATCAGGCTCAGAGAGATAATGCACTTGCGCTGATTTACTGGTATCAATCTCAACTGGCTTATAAGCTCGTGTTTTGCGTTCTTTGGCCTTTTCATCAGCTCGATTATCACGGATATTGCGAATACGCTCCGCATCCGACAAACCAATATGTTTTGGCGCGGCCTTTTCAGCCTGCTTAACCACCTCTATCACTTGTCGCTCCAAGGCTCGCTTTTGCTCATCGGCTACTAATTTTGCATCAGCATGAGTCTGTTTTAACTCATCATTTTGCTGCCACACATCCCAAAAGCTCGCGCCTGAAAACTGCCGTGAGCGTGTTGCCAACTGGCATACAAAATAGTCATTGCTGTTAGGCCCGTGATAAATGTAGATGTGATCTGCCGTTGCTAAGTCATAGGCAACTTCCACGCTTTTAGGGCGCTTCACTTCTTTACCTCGATGCATCCAACCAAGCTGTAACAGCTCTGAGCTGGTGTAATACACACCAAAAACACAAGCGCCTAATTCAGATATAGTTGCGCGTGTACGCGGCATCAATGCAACACGAAGCAGCTCAGCCTCAGGTTTTTTCAATCGGCCTGTGCGATGCTGCAAACCCCAATTCCATAGTGCCAAAGGGTTGTTTGGTAGGTCGGTTGGCATATCAGCCGCTTTGTCATAGCTTTCAATTACGTGATACTGGTTGTGGTAAAGCACTGCAGCTAAAATAATGCGAGTAAATTCTTGAATAGTCAGCTTGGCATCCAAGCGATAATCTCTGTCACCTTGCTTTTTGATCTTAGTACCAGTGACCACACCTGGTGCAAACGGTTTGAACGCAGCCTGAAAAGTATGGAATGAACGCTCAACAATCCCTTTCGCCTCGCTCCTAAATGGAGGGGTATTTTCAACGCGAACCCCAAATCCTTTTTCCATACATTCAATTTGATGACCCATCAACTCGCCTCTGTCCGCCAACAACGCAGAAGGTAAACCAATACTTGGCCATTGTTGAGGGGTTACGTCAAAACCAAACTGACGGCAATACTGTGATTTATCGGTAGACGCCATATGTAATGCTTGAATTGCTGCTGCATAGGAGGGATTTTCAAAACCAATATAAAACCCTGCCACCATACGGCTAAATACGTCAATAACCATATAAACAATTGGGCGACCAACGATATTGCTTCTTTGTGTGTCCGACACCAAATAAATATCTGCGATTGTGGCATCAATTTCATACCGCATACCTGGGCCCAAAACATCTGCGGCGGCGGTACCAGTTAGTGGTCGAATATCTTTTTTTCGTTTTATCTCACCCGCCTGCGCTTCAATTTTGTCTACTTGGCGATATTCACGTTTGTAGAAATGATCCATTTGCCAATAGGTCGGTAACTCTTCTTCAGGTAATTCTGGAAAGTACTGACTATAAATATCTTTTAAACGGTTGTGTGCATAACTAAATGACTTGCCTTTGTCTGTTAATATGTGTCGTTCAATGGCTATTCGAAATAGCTTTTCAGTAAAGTCGTCAATTAGCGCACCAGTGCCTGGCATATACTTGCGAGGTCGCCCCAACTTTGTTGTTGTAGCTCGGCGCTTTTGGCCCTTAGCACCTGAGTTTTTATAATCGGGTAATAACGCATTGGGGATCTGGCCGCGTTGCCAGTATCTGCGAGCAAAACGATAAATAGACTGTTTGGTTTTACCTGTCTCAACCATTATTTGGTTAACCACTTTGCCACGCGCTTTCGGTTCATAGCAGTTTTCAAGCTCTACCAATGGCTTGATTGCAGCATTGTTTTCATCACGTTTTAACTGAGCGGTAGAGCCAGCTTCTGGTATTACGGTAGCAATATCGCTATATGGGTCGGCTACACGTTTGAGCACTTCATCTTGAAAGCCCTGTCCTAACTCAGTTATTTCAACAAGCTCAGGAAAGGCTTTGTCATCGTGCACTTTTATCCAAAGCACGTAATAATCAAATACCATTAAAATGCGATACAAGGTTTGTTCGTATTGCAATACTTCATTGATTTGAAACACGAAACACCTCCTGAATTTGTTCAACGTTACCTAGTTTAAGATGACCAACTTGCAGCTTTTGTACTGGCGTAAAAATATCAAAAGTAAAGTACCTGTCAGCCAGCAAAGCTCTTATCTCAAATAACGACTCTCCTAAGTCTAGTCCATAGGCGGTATCTATCTCTTTGCAGGCGTTTATAAGGGTTTTAGTGGGGTGCTTTGCAAAGTAATCAGCGTAAAATCTGGCTTGTTCAATGGCTGAGTATGGTGCTTCTTCATGTTCACCTTGTAATGGGTAAATCCACTCAACATTCGCTTTAACAACTTTTGGGATCTCTTGCTCAGTGACTATTTGCCACGGGATCTGCTTTTCATGCCAAAAACGTTTCTCAAGCTCGAGTATTTCTATTTTTCGTTGTTCTTCAAAAGCGCTGACATATTTGGCTTGTAGCGCAAAAGAGGGCAAATCTCGCGAGGTTGTTTCAATAAGAAAGTCACTTGATAGGTATTGGTCAACACCTCGAACATTTGGGTGTTTGATGCCTGCGGATTCAGCTAACTCTTGTGTTATCTCACGCTCAAGCGGAAACTGCTCTTTAACTTGCAGCACATCCTGCCGCCACTCGAGCAAATAGAACATCGATAGTTCAAGATCGGATAATAAATGATGAGTGCGTTTTGATTTATAACCAAAGACTCGATGAACACGACCATCGGACGGCGCATCATAAACCGTTAACCACGGTTTGTAATCCCGATACTCGCCAGTACCACGCCCTTCTTTAATCCACTTACGATATTGCGCCTCTGTGTGGCCAATCTTCCTAGACATAATATACCGCTATAACTGATTGAAATTTCAGCATAGCTAGAGTGAAGGAGTGATGCAAATTTATTGATTTAGATATCCATTAAGAAACTGCTTTTTGAACTGCTACTAGTGCTACTTGAGAAGTAAGTACACGAGAAACGTGATCAAAATATCGTTAATGTACCTAAATCGATATCTTGAAATGACAGCACACTGTCCCAAGTATATTTTATGTGCAATATCGTACTCAAATCAGATTAAGGATACACCAATGAACGATTGGGATTTTGTAAATTTTAGCCAAGACCATGAAATGAATTATCACTTAGGGTTAGTAAGTAAATCTGAATCTAATGATAACCGAGCGTACTTAAGAACTAATACTCAGGTGACCGCCAAGAATGCTCTGAATAAAACTGTTATTACACACGATGAATTTAAGCCCTTTGTACAAGCTGACAAAGTCCACCTTGATGATCCCAAATAGTTTTAACTTAAAATCAGAGGCTCTTTTTAAGAAATTCAAAAGTAAATAATTGATTCAAAGCCGACTAAAGTAGCCAGCTTTTCATTGAGGTTAGTATGAAACTTTATTACTTAGGATGATACTTTAATACTTGGGATGAAACTTTATTCCTAAGTCACAAAAAAGGCGCTTTCGCGCCTTTTCTTATTCTACTGTAACCGATTTAGCCAAGTTTCTCGGCTGGTCAACATCGGTGCCTTTAATGACCGCGACATAGTACGATAGTAGCTGTAATGGGATTGTATATACAACGGGTGCAATCGCATCTTCTACGTGGTTTACATTAATAACCCGCATGGTATCGTCTGATTCAAACGCAGTGTCTTTATCAGCGAATACGTAGATAATACCACCACGAGCACGCACTTCTTCAACATTCGATTTTAGCTTTTCAAGCAACTCGTTGTTGGGTGCCACCACAATAATAGGCATATCCGCATCAATTAAAGCCAATGGACCATGCTTTAATTCACCTGCCGCGTATGCTTCAGCATGAATATAAGAGATCTCTTTAAGTTTTAATGCACCTTCCATCGCAATCGGGTATTGCGACCCACGACCTAAGAAGAGTGAATGGTGTTTATCGGCAAACTCTTCGGCTAATGCTTCAATGTCTCCTGCCAGTGTCAACGCTTCTTCAAGCTTGTTTGGTAGGGTTTTTATCGCATTGATAATTTCACTTTGATCTCGGCCTTTCTCTTGCGCTATCGATGCAGTTAACATCAATAAGCCGACCAGTTGTGTGGTGAATGCTTTGGTAGAGGCAACCCCAATTTCGGCGCCAGCTTTGGTCATAAAGGCTAAGTCAGATTCACGCACCAATGAGGAACCAGGTACGTTACAAATCGTCATTGACCCCATGTAACCTTGCTCTTTGGCTAAACGCAACGCAGCCAACGTATCTGCGGTTTCACCTGATTGTGAAATTGTCACTAACAGGCTATTTTCGTGCACGAACGATTGACGGTAACGAAACTCAGAAGCAATCTCTACATTACAGCTCACACCGGCAAATTGTTCAAGCCAATAGCGCGCCACCATCCCCGAGTGATAAGAGGTACCACAAGCAATAATTTGTACGTGTTTTACATCTTTAAAGATTTGTTGAGCACTGGCGCCAAACGCATCAACTGTCACACGGTCATTTTCAATACGTCCTTCAAGCGTGTTACGCACTGCCAATGGCTGCTCATAAATTTCTTTCAGCATGTAGTGACGGTAATCACCTTTACCTGACGCATCTTGGGTAATGTTTGATTCAACCACATCTCGTTCAACCACGTTGCCAAGACTATCAAAGATTTCCACAGTATCACGGGTAATACGTGCTACATCACCTTCTTCTAAAAAGATAAAGCTGCGCGTCACCGGCAGTAAAGCCAGTTGGTCAGATGCGATGAAATTTTCACCCAGGCCAAGACCAATCACCAGTGGACTACCTGAGCGCGCAACAATCATTTCATTATCATTTGCTTTGTCAAATACTACGGTGCCATACGCACCTTCCAGCTGTTTCACGGCCGCACGTACCGCATCTAACAAACTATCGTGTTGCTGGCGCAGTTGATGGATTAAGTGCACCATCACCTCGGTATCCGTCTCTGATAGAAACTCGTAACCATCGCCTTTTAATGCCGCACGCAATGGCGCATGGTTTTCAATAATACCATTGTGTACCAATGCAATTTCATCATTGGAAATATGCGGGTGGGCATTAGCCTCTGTCACGCCACCATGCGTAGCCCAACGCGTATGTGCAATGCCCGTAGTACCTTTTACGTTCGCATCTCGTAAAGCACTTTCAAGGTTTACCACCTTACCCACCGCTTTTACAGTGTTTAATACGCCCGCAGTGCTTAATGCTACGCCTGCAGAGTCATAACCACGATATTCAAGGCGCTTTAAGCCTTCAATTAAAATTCTATTTACTGGGCGTTCAGCAACAGCCCCAACAATGCCACACATACTCTCTCCATTTAATTTTGCACGCTAGTGTGATGTTAAATGCACTGCCAATGTTAATGTATGACAGCGCATGATTTACACCTCGACACAGATCAGTTGCACGCCACACGCCTTAATCACTTGGCAGTCTTTTTCCGCCAAGTTGTTGTCGGTGATTAAAGTGGTGACTTGATCCCAAGGTAGTTCTAAATTTGGTATTCTTCGGCCGATTTTGTCAGACTCAACCATCACCACCACTTCACGTGCCGCCTCTGCCATCACTTGGCTTAAGCCCACTAGCTCGTTGAATGTTGTGGTACCTCTTTCAACATCAATGCCATCGGCACCAATAAAGAGTTGGTCAAAATCATATGAACGTAATACTTGCTCGGCCACCTGCCCTTGAAATGATTCCGAGTGCGGATCCCATGTACCACCAGTCATCAATAAGGTTGGTTCATTTTCTAAAGAAAGCAAACGCTTAGCCACATTAATTGCATTAGTCATCACCACAAGCCCTCGCTTATTGCCTAGCTCTGGGATCATGGCCGCCGTCGTACGTCCGCTATCGATAATAATCCGGTTATGGTCTTTAATAAGATTGGCCGCAGCTTTGGCGATTGCCAATTTGCGAAGGGAATCCTGTTTGTCGTTGCTTTTTGCAACAATTTCTTGTGGCAATGCAATTGCACCACCATAACGGCGTAATAACAATCCGCTTTTTTCAAGTGCAGTTAAGTCCTTTCGAATCGTAACCTCAGATGTTTCAAACTCCAAGGCGAGTGCCTCCACACTGATCTCGCCTTGGCTATTTACCAAGTTCAGTATGGTGTGGCGGCGCTGCTGGGTGTTTCGTTTGGTCATAAGTACACCACCTAAGTTTCGGTTCGAAATTTAGGTGCATTTTAAACGAAACTTAGTAAATTACAATACCTGCTTTTTGGTTACCGCTCTTTTCATCATCATACAGCACATTTTTTCTTCCATAACCATGACAACACACCATAATGACTCGTTCCATCATCCACCTTAATGTGGCAAAGCAAGTTCAATTTTACAGTACCCTGCCGTTGCACTACCCGCTATTTCATCATACGCGGTTTCTTCCATAACCATGACAACACAACACAATGACTCATTCCGTTATCCACCTTAATGTGACAAAGCAAGTTCAATTTTACAGTGCTCTGCTGTTGCGGTACCCACCATTTCATCATACGCGGTTTCCATTTCTAATGTCGCCTTGGTAGCCCCCAACTCAACAAGGTGTACTTCCGCCTCTCTGAGTGAATTGAAAGTAAGGGTGTTGCCTTTTTTATCGGACGACAAGTGATATTCGCCGTTACCATCAAGTCCCCCCGCCAAATAGTGATTAGAATCTGCATAGCTTAATATAACCGCGTTTAAATCCTGTAGCTTAAAATGGTTTTTTAACTGCCTACTTTGCATATATCACCCAATTATTTTGTTCACCTGTTAATAAAACGTGCCTAAGTGACAAAGCGCTCACTTTTTGCTCAATTTATTTTCCTGAAGCAAGAAAAAAGGCGCCGAAGCGCCCTCTAGTAGGAAGTCAGTACGCTTATTCGTATCGTAAAATCAACGAAGGACGCGTATTTGCCGCTTTGAATGCAAGGCTCGCAACGGTCAACCAGGTAATCGCAACAACACTCAGTGTAGCAACTCCATATATCCAAATTGCTTGGTCAATCCGTTCATTAAAGTTATTTAACCAGTCTCCCATTAACCAATACACCAAGGGAATCGCAATAAGACCACCAATGCCTACAATGGCTAAAAACTCTTTCGACAGTAAGTTCACGATGCTAATTCGAGAAGCGCCCAGTACTTTGCGTACTGCCACTTCTTTTTGACGACGTATCGTCGCAAAAGATGCCAGCCCTAAAATACCCATACAAGTCAAGATAACCGCAAGGCCGCTAAAAATCACCACGAGCTGCTGCATCCGATGTTCATTAATATGTGCCCGTTTGTAGTCATCTTCGATTAAGCTAATATCAACCTCTGTGATTGCCAACTCTCTAATTACAATTCTTTGCGCCTCTTCCATGATTCGCGCTTTGTTAGCCCCTGGGCTTACTTTAATCACAATAGATGCCAATGGATCTTGAGCGCTTGCAACATTAACGGAAACAGGTAGCTGCTGCTGTCGTGCTGAGCCAATTTTCACATCCTTGATGATACCTACGACTTTTGCTTTGCCTCTGCCACTTTGCGTTGCCAGTGTTTGTCCAACCAGCTCTGCAGGATTAGCATAGCCCGCTTGTTTAGCTAAACTTTCAGACAATAAAACAGAGAATGAACTAATGCCTTGCTCGTCGGTTGCCATCCAATCGCTCGCATATTGTGGTGAGAAATCTCGCCCGGCAACAAGTTCGAAGCCTAAAGTCTCAGCTGCATGGAACCCGGTTGAAATTGATGGTTGAGTGCCTCTAAGTCGCTCACCATTAGGCCAAACTAAAAATAACTCTGAGGTCATATCATGTGTTAACAGTGTATTTGACTGTGTAACTTGTTCAACACCATTTAACGCTTTTAATTGGCTCATAAGACGATTATCATTCGCTTGATAAATCGCTTCAGTTGGTAGGTTTTTAATAATCACTCTATCTGTTTTGCTGTAGCCAACGGGTAAATCACCGATCAATGCCATTTGTTTGTATACCACGATAGCAGCGACAATCAAGGCAACAGATAACCCACCTTGTAGCCCGAGTGTGAGTTTGCGAACCCAAATGGCTGTTTTTCCTCGTTGCAAGTCACCGCTCAATACGCGCTTAGCGCTAAATGACGAAATGAATAGTGCTGGGTACAAGCCTGATAACAGACCAATTAATATCACAACAACCGCCACTAATACTAAAAATAGTGGTGAGAAGCTTAACGATAAGCTGCGCTCAAGTAATTGATTTGCTGACGGGATCATTAGTTCAACTAACACCAGTGCAATAAGGGCTGCAATCATCACGACAAACATGGATTCAGTTAAAAATTGAGAAATAAGTTGTGGTTTACTCGCTCCAAGCGCTTTTCTTACCCCAACCTCTTTGGCGCGCTTTGCTGCACCTGCGATATTTAAATTAATAAAGTTCACGCTGGCAATCAGCAACAATAAAACGGTTAATGCAATACACACTTGCATCACCAATGATGAACCACCTTGCTTCATCTCAAATGGACCACTGCTATTGAAATGTAGATCCTGAAGTTTATTCAGAGTCAAACCAAGTTGTTTATGGCGGCCGGTCGATTTTTCACGCATATTTTCTACCATATCAGCAACGATTAAATCCGGATCGGCATCTTCAGCTAAACGTAAATATACATAACCACGGATCGGGCTATTTAATACCGTTGGAATAGCAGCCAATGTATCAAATACAAAGTGCGTGTTGTCAGGTAAGTCAGCAAATACAGCGGCAATTTCATATCGCCCTTGTTCATATGACAAGGTTTGCCCTACCGAGTTCTCATTACCAAATAAACGAATCGATTCAGCTTGGCTAATCGCCAATTGACCCGGTCTCGTTAGCGCTTTATTTAAATCACCAAAAAGTACTTCTAAGTTAATAAAATCCAGTAAATTTGATGATGCAACTAACACATTACTCAACCGAGCAGTTTCACCTTTAATCGTTACATCGAGGATCATTGGTTCAGCAAAGTAACTGAGACTATGTGCATCTGTTAAAATTAACGCATCTTCCACTTGCGTGTGACTAAGCATTTCCAGCGCCAAATCTGAATCAGACGCAGCTATCATCTGTAGACCCCAAGGGCGATAATCAGTATGAACGCGGTAGACGCGATCTGCATTTGGATGCTGACTATCATATGATAATTCATAGGCCGCGAACAATGCGACCATAATGGCAGCCGCTAAACCAATACTAAAGCCCAGTAAGTTCAACATAAAGTGTTGAGTATCTTGCTTGATGGACCGAAGCGCGGTTTTAAAATAGTTAAATATCATTTTTCAATTTCCTTCTTCATACTGCGCCTTTGACTTACTAAGCAATGGCAACAGACTCATATATACTAAAACGTATATACTGCTACGCAGCCCCTGATACAGTGACAACTTCATTCGCTTTATCGAGTATCACTTGACCATCAAGTAAACGCACTAAACGGTCTGCGTAGGTGCCTTCTTTTTCTGAGTGAGTCACCACAATCACAGTTGTACCTTCACGGTTCAATTCACGCAGCATCGTCATCACTTCTTCGCCATTTTTCGAATCTAAGTTACCCGTCGGCTCATCGGCAAGGATCAGTTTAGGATTAATAACCAAGGCACGTGCCACCGCTACACGTTGTTGCTGTCCGCCAGAAAGTTGTTGTGGCAGATGGTCTGCACGATGGTCAATCGCGACGCGCTGTAAAATAGCTTCGACTCTTTGCTTTCTCTCCGCTTTAGAAATATTTTGATATTGTAAAGGCAGCTCCACATTCTCATAGACGGTCAATTCATCAATAAGGTTAAAGCTTTGAAAGATAAATCCAATTGACGCTTTACGTAGTTCGGCTAATTGTTTTTCGCTATAACCGGCGATATCTGTTCCCGCAAACTCAAAGCGGCCTCCAGTTGGAGAATCTAGCATGCCTAAAATAGACAATAGCGTTGATTTACCGCAACCTGACGGCCCCATTATGGCTAAGAAGTCGCCCTCTTCAACCGTTAAATTAATACTATTGAGTGCTGTTGTTTCAACATCTTGCGTTCTAAAAACGCGGCTTAAATTATTTAACGTAATCATATTTCTGTCCTTAATTCGGTTCACTTACACTATTTTTATTGTTGTACGTTCAGATGTTCAGCTTTATCAAAACTACCGTAGCTTGATGTGATCACCTTATCGCCTGCCTCTAAACCGGCCAGCACTTCAAAGTAATCTTGATTTTTTTTACCTATACGAATGTCGCGTCGCACAGCTGAATCACCCGATTCGGTAAATACATAGGCCCAATTGCCGCCGGTACTGGTAAAAAATGCACCGCGATTAAGTAACAAGGCATCTTGTTTATTGCCGCCTAACATTAATTCAACCTCGATGCTCTGACCTCGTTTGATACTGTCAGTGCCAGTTGGCAAATCTACTTCAATTTGAAACTGTGATTGCTGTACACGACTGTCTATTTTACTCACTCCAGCCTCTACTATCTTGTTGTCAATCTGAACCATCACTGGCATATCTCGTTGAACTTGATTTAAGTAAAACTCATCTAAACGTACCACAAGCTTATATTCATTAGGAATATCGACCTGACCAAGGCGAGCGCCTCTGCTTTTTGACTCGCCAATCTCGACATCTAGCTCACTTAAGTACCCTGTGACTGGTGACTTTACCAACAAATTGTTTAGGTTATTCCTCGCAAACTGGAGGTTTTTTTGCAGCATTTTAGCACTGTCCTCCAACTGTGCGACTTGCACTTCACGTATCGAGTTTTCTTGCTTTTGTCTCTCTAGCGTCAGTTCTTTACGCGCCTTGTAATAAGAGAGGTCATCCTTGATCTCAGAGAGTTCATCCTTGGCTAATACACCTTGTGAAACAAGGGAGTTAGACTGTTTATATCGACGCTCTAGGTGACTTATCTGCAAATCAATTTCAAGAATATCTCGACGCAAATTCAATCGATTTGTTTCCATATTCATTTGCGTATTACGTAAAAAATTCAATTGCTCTGTCACCTGAGCTTCACGACCCATCACATCTAATTGCAAATTCGTATTGCTTAAACGAACCAAGGGTTGTCCTTTTTGCACAAATTCACCTTGCTCCACCAATCGCTCCTCGACTTGGCCTCCAGCTATCGTATCAAGATAAACAGTTGTTTTTGGTACCACCTGACCTCTTAAACTTAATGCATCTTTAAACGCGCCTTGGCGCACAGTACTCACCGTAATACTTTGCTTTGATACTTTTTGACTGCGCCCTTCAGACCCCGTTTGACTAAACCCATAAGCCACAGCAGTCACACTGAGTACGGCTGCAACGATTGCCCCTTTTTTAAAATGCTTTTGTAATCCTGAGCGTTCTATTTTTTTATCCATCATTCAATTCCTGCTGATATTTGTTACTGACCGCTGATAACGGCATATGCAGTAGGTAATCCAAATTTCATGCCAAAATAAAAGAAGCATTATATCAATAAGTTACAGAAATAAATTTTAATATCCTTCATTAGGTGTCCGATAATAGAACACTACGACAATTCACCAGTGCCCAAAAATGGACATCCCATACTTAAACCAAGTAGTATGACGCTAAGCTCACATAAAAACACAAAACAGGATCATTCATGAAGCAAGCGGGCTCTATTTTAGTTGTTGACGATAATCCGGATATTTTGATTGCAGCGCGACTCCTTTTGAAACAACATTATCAAGTTGTAAAAACAACAGATAACCCATTCGACATTGAAGGCATTATCAAGTCACACACAATTGAAGTTATTCTGCTAGACATGAACTTTACCCAAGATGCAATCAGTGGCAAAGAGGGGTTTTATTGGCTAAAAAAAATCATCGCACAAGACCCTCGCATTGTTGTTCTTTTAATGACAGCTTATAGCGATATTCAACTTGCTGTAGACGCAATAAAAACGGGCGCATCTGATTTTATCGCTAAGCCTTGGCAAAACGAGCAGTTGCTAGGCGCCGTCGCTGCCGCATTCGCACATGCACAAGATAAGCAAAAAGTAGACAAACTCACACGACAAACACAAGGGTTAAATCAAGCGCTGAGCCAAAGTAAGAAAAGCGCCACATTTGATTTTTTAGGCCAAAGTGCCGCGATGCAACAGGTGTTTTCTACCATACAAAAAGCCGCCCAAACCGATGCAAATATATTGATTTGTGGCGAGAGCGGCACCGGAAAAGAACTTGCAGCACAAGCAATCCATCAAGCCAGTTTACGTCACGAAAATCCATTAATTAGTCTCGATATGGGGGCTATTTCCGGCAATATTTTTGAGAGCGAATTATTTGGTCATAAAAAAGGCGCATTTACGGATGCCAAAACAGACAAAGTTGGTCGATTTGAGCTTGCCCATGGCGGTAGCTTATTTTTAGATGAACTGGGGAACCTGCCTCTGGCGCAGCAAGCAACACTCTTAGCAGCCCTGCAAAATAGGCAAGTGACGCCGGTCGGTGGTACAAAGCCCATCGATGTCGATATTCGTTTGATCTGTGCAACCAATGATAATCTCACTGATGCCGTTAATGAAGAGAGATTTCGCCAAGATTTATTATATAGAATCAATACGATAGAAATCCGGATCCCCCCTTTAAGAGAACGCATAGACGATATACCTCTACTGGTAAATTATTATTTAAAACACTATGCGCAAAAATATAAACGCGAACTCAGCATTAACGCTTCAGATATGGATGCACTTTGTCAGTATCCTTGGCCGGGAAATGTACGTGAACTAGCGCATGCAATTGAGCGCGCCGTAATTTTAAGTGATGCGGATACGCTAGATATAGGGACTGTCGTGGGCCAAACTCCGACGTTAGAAAGCCCTCAAGCAAACACATCGCAGTCCACTACAGAATACGATACATTTGATTTAGAAATTTTAGAGCGACGCGCAGTTCATGCCGCATTAAAGCACTATCAAGGTAACGTCAGTCATGCCGCAAAAGCATTAGGCTTAACGCGCGGTGCTATGTATCGCCGTTTAGAAAAGTATGATTTATAAACGCATTCTCAATAAGGCACATCCAAAGGAACTCTCAGCGTGATCAACACAACTTCCAACTCCATGCTTATCTTAGCCCTAAACCTTGCAGGTCTATGCATCTGTGCTAGTGCGTTAACTTACTTGTATATACAATATGGGTTTTCTGCAACATGGGTACTTATTTTACTCGTTGCCGTATCTTTAAATGGATATATATTCTCATTATTTCAAAAGCACAATAAACGCTTAAGTCATGTAATAAAGGCACTCGCAAATGGTGACAGTACACTCGGGCTAGGCGTGCAAGATCCTATGAGGCAACACTTTGAAAAAGTTAAAAAACAAATGCAATCCGCTCGTTTTAGTGCAGAACAACAAGCACAGTTTTTACAAGCACTTTTGGTGCATGTTGATTTAGCTGTTTTGGTCTGTGACGATCAGGGAAATATCATAGAATCTAACCCAGCATCGGCTAAACTATTGGGTATATCGGCCAACCATTTGTCGCAACTCCAACATCTTGGCCAACTTGTTTTAGCAACGAATAAACGCCTTCGTAGCAGTGCACAATGGCAACAAGGTGAGCAACAAGACACCTTGTCTATACAAGTAAGTGTTGCTGAAATACAAGGACAAATACGTAAGATTATTACGTTACACTCAATACATGATGCGTTGCTTCTAAAAGAGCAACAAGCCTATAAGCGATTAACGCAAGTACTAACTCATGAAGTAGCAAACTCAATCACCCCATTATCGTCAATTGCTCAAACCTGCCATAGCTTGATACCAGACTCACTGACATTTACGGACCAAGAAGATAAACAAGATCTCAGTTTGGCGCTAAATACATTGGCATCGAGAACCAAGCACTTAGGTGAGTTTATTGAACGCTTTAGAAATGTGAGTAGTTTACCCAGCCCAACACTTGCACCATTACAACTACAACCGCTATTAGAGCAAATAGTCTCACTACACAATAGTCAGCTTACTCAACATCACATTACTTGCTCAATTAGTATCAAAACGTCGCAATTGATCATGTTAGACCTTGGGCAAATAGAACAAGTGCTGATCAATTTGTTTAAAAATGCCATTGAGGCCATAAAAATTGCCGAAAAAAATTCATCAACCTCAAGTGAAGAGCGTTTGATCACGGTCACTTTGGACCAAAACAGTGCTCAACAAGTATATGTTGAAATTACTGATTCTGGTTTAGGTGTCGCCGAGCATGTTAGAGAGATGATATTCGTGCCATTTTTCACAACTAAACAACAAGGTTCAGGTATCGGCCTTAGTTTATCAAGACAGATTATGGTCAACCATGGTGGGGATTTAGTTTATGTTACACGGGAAAGGGGCGCCTGCTTTCGCTGTATTTTTGGTTAACGAGCAAGGCACAATTAAAGAACGTGCGTGCTCATTAGATTCAATGAGCACGCAAATTTAGTTACTTATTACAACCTATTACAATAAAGCGAGATAATTCCTCCTGTTTCAATATCCCTTTGTGATCAGTATCTATCGTGATTGATTCAATGTTGTTCGCACTATGTTGTGCCATATAGTCATTATACGCTTGTAAACAATAAGGTGATGCGCCAGCATAAGCACCTCTTAATACCACACCGCTCGCCACAGTCGGGACATAATTATCAAACCAATTTGTTTGCCTTTGAGCCAACAAATTAACGCGATCTAACAACTCACTATCAATAGGGTCATCTTTTATATGACACTCATTCTCTACTGGGGTTACATGGTATGATTTAACCATTTGTATTGATTGCTCAAAATAAACATCAACAAAGGTAAGCTCTACTTGAAAACCATTACCACGAAGTATATTGGCCGCTTCTAAAGCCAGAACTCCACCAAATGAATGACCTACCAATTGAATCACCATATTTGGCTTAACGGTTGCCGCAATCGCTTCAGCAAGCTGCTCTGCATTTTCAGTGAGGCTTTTAAATGGCTGTAAGCCATCGAGCAAGCCTCGATGTGGACAGCCATATACATTAATATTATGCGATGCAAGCGTCGAGGCTAACCAAGCAAAATCATGTTCAGTGCTTGCAACACCGGGTATTAAAAATACCGATCTACGGTGCACTTGAATGTCCGACATCGCTCGGACTAATGCACCGTCAGCTTGCAATGATTTACCATCACATAATCGCGCCATAGCCTCAATGGTCACAGTACTAAAGAGATCATTAAGTGAAATCTCAACCCCAAAACGCTGCTTCATTTGCGCGCACAGACGCAACATTAATAACGAGTGACCCCCTATTTCAAAAAAGTTTGCCGTGGTGCTAATACCCACCGCTTCAATGCCTAATAATTCAGACCAAATCTCAACCAGCCCTAGTTCGATCTGTGTTTGTGGGGCAACATAATCACCTTGTAGCGTGGCACCTTTGGGGGTTGGCAGCGCCCGTTTATCTACCTTGCCGTTTGGCGTCAACGGCCATTCATGCACCACCATCAAGACACTGGGTACCATATATTCTGGCAATTGCTCAGTTAAAGCGCTCTTTACTTGCTTCATAAATAACATGTGTTCTTGTGTTTCAAGTCGCTCCGAGGGCTGAATATAGGCGACTAATTGTTTACCACCGGCCACCATTTTCGTCATCACTAGGGCTGACTCAATTTGTTGCTGCTGCACTAATTGTGCTTCGACTTCACCAAGTTCAACCCTAAATCCACGAATTTTGACTTGATCATCCGCACGACCAATGAACTCTAACGTACCGTCGACTAAATACCTTACCAAATCTCCCGTGCGATATATTCGTTGTGAACTATGTGGATCATTAGCATTAAAATAGGGGTTTTCAATAAACTGCTCTGTTGTCAGTTCTGCGCGATTTAAATAACCTCGAGCCAACCCATCCCCCCCAATATATAACTCCCCAACAGCACCAAAAGGGACAAGCTCAGTATTCAAATCAAGTATAAGTAATTGATTGTTAATATTTGGTTGCCCGATAGAGACCGTGCTACATTTTGCATCTGCTTCAGACGTACAATACGTTGACGCTGTAATCGTTGCCTCTGTTGGGCCATATGTATTCATGAGTTGAACATGACGACCCAGCTTTTGATAATGGTGAGATACTGTGGATGGTGTTAATGCCTCACCCCCAACAATGACTAACCTTATAGATGTGTTTGTAAAGACCCCTTTATCAACCAATAATTGCGCCCAAAATGCCGTGGGTAAACTAACTACAGAGACTGTATTCTGCGTGCAAAAACTGATAAATTCTTGTAATCCTTGTCTGCACTCGTCATTACTGATAACTAATCGGGCTCCCTGACACAATGTACCAAAGAACTCTTCAACAAAGATATCAAAGCAAATATTTGAAAACTGCAACACAGCATCATTATCATCGACATGATAAGTTTCGCGAATATGCTCTTGGTAGTTAGCTAAAGCACGATGCTCGATCATCACTCCTTTGGGCTTACCTGTTGAACCCGACGTATAAATCACATACGCCAAATTACTGGACGATAGCCCCAACGCTCCCTTATCTAAATTATCA